>JAWOHP010000109.1:0-7912 GCA_046485065.1 Desulfobacterales bacterium
GAGAAATAGAACATTTCACACGTCAATTAATTTACTCATAGAGCCTGGACTTTATCAACGTCTTAAAATGGCTGCCAGATTAAAAAAGATTCCCATGTCCAGAATAATCCGTGATGGAATAAAACTCATACTGGCAAAGATCGATAAAGAAAATAATGCAGTTATACAAGGAGGGCAGGAATAATGAGCACCCGAACTAACAATAACCTGTTGCTGCATCTTAAATCGCAATGGGAAAAATATCTAACCAAAAAAGAAATCAAAAAGATTCTTCAGTCATGCAATATCGATGTTCAGGAGATATCGGAGATTAAATCCAGACAGATCATCAATAACAAAGAGCTTGCAGTCAAGGTTCATGTAAAGACTGGTAATAAGGATGATATTGCTCTCATCAGCTTCAGACTCGGACCAGCTACCTGGGAACAATTTATAAGAACGACCTATCGCAGCGGATCAAATATAGGGATACGGATTATAATTCATGAAGGCACTGTTTCTTATATAGGCGGGTTAATCGATAACAACAATAACTGCGGCCTTAATACATATCTGATTGAAGCTAACGGTCTGATACAGCGCATATTCGAAGGCAAGGCATATCAGGTAACTTATAATTTTGAAAAAGGTCCCGTCTTAAATGATCGTCCTGCAGAACCATTGCCATCATTAAGAAAAGTTCAGGAATCAGAATTCTGGACCTGTTACTATTTACCTGCATGGAACGAAACTTCTGATAAACCTATGGGACTGAATGGTAACGGTGATGAATGGTCTAAGGTATATAAAGATTTATCATTACCGGTGATCTGGAATGACAACGGGCTGTATCTTAATATATCCGGTGATCCTGACAGTGAGTTAATTAAGCTGATATGGGAAAATAAGCTCGGGGCAATAAAGAAGGAATACCCGGAGGCCAAAATAGAATTAAAAGAGTCCGGAACACCTTATGGAATATCTATCAGAATTTCAGATGTTCCCATGAGCAATCTGATTAAAATGGGACCCAAGAAAAAGTTGTATTATGCCGAGTTTATCCTTGATGCAGAACATAGCTTTATGCATTTTGTAGATAAGATAATGGTTGAACTTAGAGATATGGGAATGTTGATAAAGTAAAAATAATAATTAAAAGCAACATTACAGGCTGTCTTGGAAACTTATTAATCCTGGCGGCCTTATTAATTTTAGGAGGAACATAAAATGATTACAGAAAATTTACAGGAAATGGTTTCAGAAATTGACGGGAATATTTCAAACATAATGACAAGCGAATACGATATTCTCATGGGCAATAAGGATAAAAAGGAATCTTTGCCGGAGCAGGAATTACAGGTAATACAAATCGAGCCTGATATTGAACCGGTTGCAACAGAGGAATCCATGATCGAGTATATCAATCAGCTCAATGTCAAGCTTGGAGAAGTCACTATTGTAACTCACTGGCAAATAGGAAAAACAATCAACAGCTTCTATCAGGGAAAATATGGCACAAACGAGTTGGGTAAGATATCTGAAGCAACTGGTATTGGCAGTAACACTCTGGCAAAGGCTTGCAAGTTCGCAAAACAATATTCAAAAGAGCACTTGGAAATCCTTTTAAAGGGAAACTTTGTAATGTCCTGGTATCAGATAGCACAGCACTTGACGATTGAACCTCAGAAGGTCATAGAAACTTATAAGGTATCGACGGATTTAAAACAATTTTTTAATGACATAAAAAAATTGAAAAATCCATTAGAGACGAGGGGGAAATCAAAACCGCCCATAATTATAAAATCAAATGATCCGGGAATGCCGTCTATTATTCTATCGGAATTTGTGCCAAACGAAGATACCACTGCTGAATGCTTTGAGCCGGAACAAGTTATAGATCCTGATGAACTGGTAGAACATCAAGAGGAGTATGAGAAGGAACTGGATATGCTGAAGATTGAGAATGAACGATTGAAAAAGGAGATATTATCAAGAGATATGAGAATCGGGGAACTTGAGAAAGAGATGTCGAATGTTCAACGGGAAAAGGAACGATATGAAAATTCTTATTATGAATATATGCACAAGCTGGATAAGATCAAAGCTTCATTGGAAAATAATACTCCGGTAAGAGCAATATTGGAATGGATAGAGAACGGGGATGAGGAATGAGAGGATTAATGAATGTTTAAGACTGCCAATAAAAACAGCAGTCAATAAAAATAGTCGCATTAAGATTTATAAAGATCGCCCATCTGAAGGAATCGCTGCCTCCACCTTTTGAGTGGCAGGCAGTCGATACAATTGATAATTTCCAAGAATTGTTTCCATTGCAATAATGAAGTGGCATTTATATCAACTGGTCTCATGTTTTGTCATCATTTTCCATAATTTTATTAAGATCTTTAATTCTTCTTTTAATTTCCTCTCTATCTGTTGGCTGATCTGTTTTAACTTTAAAGATCGCTTTTAAAAGCTCAGATATTTTTTCCTTAATTTTCATTGCTTCACCTTTGGTTGTTTGCATCTTTTTTTGTGTTGCACAATTTCCTTAATGTTGTGTGAAACGACTACGCCATACAGACCCAGCAGTGCCTTACTCATTATTTTTGGTTTCTTATCCACATAAATTGCAAGCATGCCTGCCAGTGTTGCTGCGGTTTTAAAGATTCCAAAGCAATTTTTCCTGATAAAAAAATCGACTATCGGATTATATTCTTCCCCTCCGCTGTTTAAAATCTTTTTTGTTGTCACGTAGTCGGCTATATTCAGAGCTCCAAATGACAAGGACATTAATCCATTATTGCCGGACTTGTTTTTATCTTTCTTCTGGTTTCTATTCTTCAATGCATTTCTCCTTTCTGTGATTTCATATTGTTTTTTGGCAAGCTACTTTTTGATGTATTAATGAAATTTCTTATCAAAGCAGGATAATCAATTATTTATGTATGTAGAAAAACGGACTATCTCTGATTCACTTTCCTTAAACTCCATAGTGAAATAAGATAGCTGGGATATTAAGGATAAATACTTAATTGTTGCAGCACATAGGGATCGTTTTAAGCGGATATGATATATGATTGATCATCGGAGATTATGTCTGGTGATCTGTTTCGGGAATTTATAGCGTGCTCGTAACACCTACGAGTCCGTAAAAATGCATATCATAAAAATCAATGAATGCCGTTCGTAATGTTGAATATGTCGTCATCTTTTACCACGTGCTTTAAGGTGTCAGATCATAGCACCGCTACGGTCTCTCCTTCCACCCGATCTTTCCCGTTCGCTTTGGCAAGAAACAGGGAGTTGTCTACCCTGCTGAGAAGGCTGTCTTCGTCATCGGTCGGATGATATTGAGCAACACCGATGCTCACGGTGGTCCGTATCTCCTCGCCTTTGTAAATGGTCGGCGTATCTTTAATGCACTGGCGTACTTTTTCAGCCATGCTCAAGGCATTGATCAAATCGCATTCCTTCAAAAGGATCAGAAATTCTTCACCCCCCCACCGGCAAAGCATATCGGACTCCCTGATGTTAGCGAGCGTCAAGGTGACTATATTTTTCAGGACCATATCGCCGGCAAGATGTCCAAACATGTCATTAATGTGTTTAAAGTCGTCAATATCAAACAGGATGACGGAAAAGGTCGTCTGCTTGCGGCGCGCCTCTTTGAGCGTTTGATCATAGATTATGTCAAATGCATGTCGATTATAGGCGCCGGTCAGCTTATCCTCGGAGGCCATTTTTTCCAATTTATTCTGATATGCCGTTATGGTGATTTTAGTTAACAGCACTACCACAAAGGTTATTATGGCGCATATCATCAAGTTGATCATCAACGCCTGGACGATTTGTCGAATGGCCTTTTCTTCAGTCTGTTCTACCAGTAAATACCACTCGAACTCGGGAATATAGCGGGTATTGAGGTGTGTTGTTTTTCCCGAATTCTTAAATATGTATGTATTTTTCTTGTTGGCCATAATCTCATCGGCAATGGTGGAGAGACCATCCATTTGCCTTATGCTGGTAGCCGTTCGGGAAAAATTCGCGCCGTGCAGTTGTACTTTACCATTCTTGTCGATAAAGTAGATAGTGCGACCATAGCGCTCCTGGTAGGTCTCGATTAGCTGTTTGACTGCACTGACTGTGAGCCCCACGCCGGTAACACCGATGAAATTCTTATTATAATCGTAAACGCGGTAATTGATAAAAATGGTCATCGTGTCTTTGTTGGCCATGTCCGGGTCGACGTTTATTTCATAATCGGGAGTCATCTCCCGAACCCGAAAATACCAGACGTCGCGTGCTTCCTGGGGTGAGACTTTTTTTAAAATACCATCGGCGTGGTAGTAGATTCTGGTTTGGTCAGAAACCAAGAAGCTTGTAAAAGTGTTGAATTTTTGTTTGATTTCATTAAGGTAGCGCGAGATTTGACTTGATTCTTTTTCTCCCTGGATTACCCAATCTCGTAAAAAAGTGTCCGTGGCCATCAATGAGGAAATGAAAATGGGGCTAAGCAGATCGCGCTGGATTTCTGAGTAGATGTTGTCACTTGTCAAGGGAAGCTGGTTCAGGGTGATTTGAGAGCGCAGCTCTTCACGAGAAACAAAGTAACTGATAAGACTGGTGAGTATAAAACCAACAATCAACAGCAAACTAATAATGGTCAGCTGATTATTTTTTTTCATCTGCTACACCATTTGCAGTATTGAAGTGATAATATCCATTTAAAATCATGTCCCTTCAAGATTAAAACCTTTTTCCCGAAATAATCTCAGACATGCATCTGCGACATTTGCATCGTAAAGTGTTTTTCTATTCTTTTCAATCTCCTCAAGGGCAGCATTAATTCCAAGAGCGGCACGGTAAGGTCGATGCGACGCCATCGATTCCACCACATCAGCCACAGCCATAATACGGGCTTCCAGGAGAATCTCATCGCCTTTTAGATTTCTCGGATAGCCCGAGCCGTCCATCCGCTCATGATGCTGATAAACAATCTCTGCCAGGGGCCAGGGGGATTCCACATCCTTTAGCATTTCGTAACCTTTGTAGGCGTGTTCTTTAATCAGGGAAAACTCGATTTCAGACAGTTTGCCCGGTTTTGACAATATATCAGCAGGGATGGACAACTTCCCAATATCATGGATGGAACCGGCCATACGAAGACCGTCGATTTTCTCCTGGGGTAGTCCCATCTCTGTGGCAATAGCGCGGGCAATATTGGCAACCCGGATCTGGTGGCCGGATGTATAGGGATCTCTTGCTTCTACGGCAGACACCATGACCTGAATGGTCATTGCAACAGCCTTCCTGAGACTTTCAAGGGTCACCAAAAGTTGCTCGTCCACACGTTTTCGGTCTGCGATCTTCCAGACGGAGCTCATCATCAGGTCCAACTGCCGGATGTCGGATTCGTCATAATCTGTCTGTTTGTTTGCTACCGCCACGACGGCAATAATTCGATCTCCGCTGAAAATGGGAAGAGTCAAAAACTTATGGAGTGGCGCATGGCCTTCAGGATACCCCCTCTTTAAGGGATGGGGCGCCTGAAAGTCATTGACCAGGATAACCTTGGCCTGCCGGACGGCCTCCCCCCACAATCCCGTTTTTTCAAGCTGGTAGATGGACTGCGGCTCTGCGACGGAGCATTCTTTCATGACATCCTTTGACCAGGTATTCAGGGTGAACTCCTTCTTCTGATCGTCGTAATAATAGATGTAGCCGAACTTGCTTCCGGTAAGCATGATGGCCTCGGCAAGAGCATAGTCCAATAATTCCTGAATGGATTCTGCCTTATACTGAGAAATTTTCAGAAGGCTCGTAAGCCTTGCTTCGTTGAGCCTGACTTCATCCTCCGACTGCTTGCGCTCTGTGATGTTACTCAAGAAATTCAGAGTGGCTGTTTCCCCTTTCCAGTTTATCAGGACGGCATTCAATTCTACCCATCTTATATTGCCGTCTTTATGGATAATACGAAACGAATAGACGTGGGGAAGCTCTTCGCCTTTTATTCGTCTTATATGCCGGTCGAAAACCATGTCCCGGTCGTCAGGGTGAATGAACTCGGCAAACGGTTTTGACGTGAGTTCCTCACCGGAATAACCGATTATCATGGCAGTCATCGGATTGAGAAACACCAGCTTGCCGTCCTGAACCACAAAAATGGCTTCGTTGGCATTATCAAAGAGATTGCGATATTTCTCCTCGCTCTCCCGCAGAGACTCCTCCGCCTTTTTGCGCTCGGTAATGTCCCTGGACACACCATGAATCCCGGTCAAAACACCCTGATCATTTCGAATTCCACTTACGACAGTATCCATCCAACGGGTTGAGCCGTCTTTATGATAATATTCCAACACAAGGGTCGTGTTCCTTTTAGGATCCTTACGACCCTGTTCTTCGAGGGCAAGCTCCCTTGCCAGAGTATCCAACCCTGATGACAATGAATCAGGCGTCAGTTGTTCGTTGATGGGTTGAAGCATTCGTTCTTCCTGGCTGAACCCAAGCACCGTCAGCACCGAGGGGGTGACATAGACTGTCCGAAGATCCATGTCTAATATCCATACTATATCGGTCATTTTTTCAGTAATGAGTTTATATTTGCTTTCGCTCTCCCCAAGCGCCTCCTCTGCCCGCTTGCGTAACAGCCTTGATTCTGCCTCCTTCAATTCCCGTTCGATGGCGGAAGAGAGACGGGGCAGGTTTCTTTTCATGATGTAGTCGCAGGCGCCCAATCGCATGCACTCAACCGCCGTCTCCTCACCGATGGCGCCTGACACAATGATTAAAGGAATGTCGATTCCGGTTTCTTTCAACAGATTAATGGCATCGAGACCGTTAAATTGCGGCAACTGGTAATCGCATAGAATGACATCCCAGGTCTTCTCAAGGAGAGCCTTCCGCATTGCCGCGGCATCTTCCACACGCTTATGCACCGGATCGTAGCCGCCCTTCTCGAGCGCAAGGATCGTCAACAGGACATCGTCTTCCGAATCATCAACCATTAAGACACGAAGAGGCTTTTTCATCTTCTTACTCCTATCTATACCAGGGGAGGAGGTTCATTCCAGACCAACCAGTAAAGTCCAAGGTACCTCATGGATTCCACGAACTGATCAAATTCGACTGGCTTGCGTATATAACTATTGGCCCCCAGACTGTATCCGTTGATCACGTCTTGCTGCTCTGCCGATGAGGTAAGGATAACTACCGGGATCAGTTTGGTAGTATCATTCTGACGAATGCGTTTCAAGACCTCCAGACCGTCTATTTTGGGCAGTTTCAGATCCAGCAGGACAACAACCGGCAGATCCTTTATGTCCCGGCCGGCATACATTCCCGTTCCGAACAGGTAATCCAGGGCCTCAACGCCGTCTTTCGCAACGATCACCTTATTGGCTATATCGTTCTTTTCAAACGCCATTTTAGTCAGTTCCACATCATCGGGATTATCCTCAACCAGCAGAATAATTTTGTCTTTCATGATTTCCGCTCCTTCCAATACTATGTTTTATAATGAAGCTCTTTCTGTCTGTCAGGATGGCACCGTAAAATAGAATGTCGCCCCCTTTCCGACCTCTCCTTCCGCCCAGATCCGACCCTCGTGACGATGTATGATCCGCTTGACTGTCGCCAGACCGATCCCCGTCCCCGGAAACTCACTGGTTAAGCGTGAGCACTTCGTTGTGGGTGAGCAGCGACGGCTGTGCGCCCGCGGGCGGCGAGAAATTGCAGACCAGGTAGGCGATCGGCAACGCGCTTGCTCCGGCGAGCTCGATGCGTCCGACACACTCGTCCATCCAGGCGCCGCCACGCTTCTTCGGCCGTGCATACAGGTCGAGGAAGAAGCCGCCGCGCGGTGTGCCGTCACGGTCGAGGACGTCGAAGTAGCGCACGTCGGGGTGGTACGTCTCGACGGTGGCGTTGGCGA
>JAWOHP010000007.1:0-39298 GCA_046485065.1 Desulfobacterales bacterium
ATAGTATCAAGAGCCGTTTTAGTCGGTATGGAAAGGGCTGTAAGGGAGATGATAGCTCTGATTAAAGAGATTTAGACAGTGGATAGTGAAAAGCGAAAAGAAGGGTTCAAGGATTCGATGATTCAAGGGTTTAAGGGGAAAAGCAGGAGATTGAAGACTGTAGGTTGTCCGCCATACTGTTTGGCGGATTAGCTAACAGGCTTCAGTCTAAATACCTTCAGCCTATTAAACCAGAAACCAGTAACCAAGAACCAAGAACCATGAACCAGAAACCAGAGACCATACCATGTACATTGTAACAGCTGATGAAATGCGTGAGATGGATAGAGCGACCATCGAGTTCGGCCTTCCCGGAAGAATACTTATGGAAAATGCGGGGAGGGGAGCTGCGCAAACATTAATCAGGAGATTTGCAGATATTGCCGGGAAAAAAGTCGGGGTTTTAGCGGGCCGCGGGAATAATGGCGGTGATGGATTTGTGATTGCGCGATGCCTTGTACAGAAAGGGTTTGACGTAATTGTATATCTGCTGTCCAGGGCTTCTCTTGTCAGGGGTGATGCTTTGGCAAATCTTGAGATGCTTTATACGCTCGGGATTCCTGTCATTGAAATACCGGACAATAAAATCTTTAATTCAAACCGGGTTTCGATGCGCCACAGAGATATATGGGTAGATGCAATATTCGGAACCGGTCTGAAATCAGATGTCGGGGGATATATTAAGGATGTCATGGTTTTTATTAACAGCCTGAAAAAACATGTTCTGGCGGTTGATATCCCTTCCGGGATTGATTCGGATACAGGCCAGGTTTGCGGGGAGGGCATCCGTGCCCGTGCAACCGCTACCTTCGGATATGCCAAGACGGGTCATTATCTTTATCCCGGCGCCGATTATTCGGCTGAAATTGAAATTATCGATATAGGTATACCTACGTTAATTGCCGACAGAGTTTCACCTAAACAGTATCTTCTTTCGGATGAAATAATAGTCTCTTATCTTAAACCGAGGAACAAAGATGCACACAAGGGGAGTGCCGGCCATCTTTTCGTAGTTTCCGGTTCACCCGGAAAAACCGGTGCTGCTGTGATGACTGCAACAGCGGCCATGAGGGGAGGGGCAGGTCTTGTAACCGTCGGTGTTCCAAAAAGCCTGAATCCTGTAATCGAATCCATGGTTCTTGAAGCGATGACATGTCCTCTCCCCGAGAACAGCGAGGGATTTCTTTCCGAATCGTCATTTGACGCCATAATGCATAATCTCGTCGGAAAGAAGTGCCTTGCCATGGGCCCGGGTCTTGGAACCGACCCTTCGACAAAAAGCCTTGTTATGAAAATTCTTCGTGGTTTGAAAATCCCTGTTGTTCTTGATGCGGACGGTCTGAACCTGCTGGCTGGCGAAACCAGGGTACTTAAAAAACTTAAGGTTCCGGCTGTTTTGACCCCGCATCCCGGTGAAATGTCAAGACTTGCAGGGATTGAAATTGCAGAAGTTCAGCAGAACAGGGTTGCCTGTGCCCGGAATTTTGCCAGGGAATTTAATGTTCATCTGGTACTCAAGGGAGCAGGAACCGTTATTGCGCATCCGGACGGGCGAGTCTTTATTAATCCGACCGGAAATTCCGGAATGGCGTCAGGAGGCATGGGGGATATTCTCACAGGTATTATAGCCGGATTTATAGCTCAGGGATATCCGGCGGAAGAGGCTGCCCGTATCGGCGTTTACATTCACGGAGCAGCAGGAGATGATCTTGCGCAAAACACTGGGCCGTTCGGTTTTCTCGCATCCGATCTTCTTAAATCAATACCGGCGCAGATAGAAAGGATGTTAACGACTTCGTAAAAATTCAATTTTTCACACGAAGGCACAAAGAAACAAAGAACACAAAAAAAATTTGTATGAATATGAAATTTCAAATATGAAATCTCTTTATATGGTGTCCGGTTCCAGTGCGGAAACACAATCTTTGGGTGAAAGAATCGGCAGAAAGCTCGACTCAAAATTTTTAATAGGTCTCTCCGGAGAGCTTGGGAGCGGAAAGACATCATTTGTCCAGGGGCTTGCAAGAGGGCTTGATGTTCCTGAAAGTTATTACATCACAAGTCCGACTTATTTAATTATTCATGAATATCCCGGGCGGATCCCCCTTTTTCATATTGATCTTTACCGTATCAGGTCCATGTCCGAAATTGAAGAGATGGGCCTTTACGAAATAATTGACAGATTCGGAATCTTTGCTATTGAATGGCCGGGCTTTGTAATAAAAGATTCCGACGAGGATTTCCTGTTGATTCACTTTGAAATAGTAGATGATGATAAACGGAAAATCGAAATTACGGCGCGCGGAGAGAGATCAGCAGAACTGATGAAGGAGCTTAAAAAGTGAATAGTGAATAGTGAACAGTGAATAGTGGATAGTTATGGAAGATAAAATTAGAAATTTCAAGGACTTGAAAATATGGCAAAAGAGTATGGAATTAGCAAAGGTTATTTATCAGGCAACTGATTCATTCCCTGCAAAAGAGACATACGGAATAATAAGTCAGATGCGAAGATCTGCTGTGTCAATACCCTCCAACATAGCTGAAGGTTTCATGAGAAGGTACAATAAGGAATACAAACAGTTTTTGTATATAGCGCTTGGGTCGTTAGCAGAACTGGAGACTCAGCTTCTGCTTTCAAAGGAATTGGGTTTTATGAAGAAAATTGAAAGTATGGATATCAATGCCAACATTAACGAACTCAATAAAATGATTACTGGATTAATAAAATGCCTATAACTATTCACTGTTCACTGTTAACGCATAGGGAAAAGAGATGAGCTTGATTGTTCAGAAATTCGGGGGAACATCGGTTGCCGATATTGACCGGATCCGAAATGTCGCGAGGCGTGTTTCAAAAACATTCGATGAAGGGAATAAGATTGTTGTAGTCCTTTCGGCAATGGCCGGGGTTACAGACGGTCTTATTAAGATGGCAAGCCAGGTTGCCTATGCTCCTGACAAGCGTGAACTGGACGTTCTTCTTACAACCGGAGAACAGACCACAGTCGCTCTTCTTGCAATGATGTTGAAAGGCATGAATTACCCTGCCGTATCCCTTCTCGGACACCAGGCTGAGATATTGACGGACAGCGACTTTGGAAATGCAAGGATTACAGGAATCGGGGCGAGTCGAATAATGGAACTTCTTGATGAGCGGACGATAGTTGTCATTCCGGGTTTTCAGGGAAGTGATCAGAAAGGAAATCTCACGACTCTCGGGCGCGGAGGATCGGATACTTCTGCGGTTGCAATAGCCGCTGCAATCAAAGCTGATATGTGCGAAATTTACACCGACGTGGATGGGATATACACGGCTGATCCCAATATTTGCAAAAAAGCAAGAAAACTTGACAGGATTTCATATGACGAGATGCTTGAAATGTCGAGCCTCGGCGCTAAGGTTCTTCAGATAAGATCAGTTGAATTTGCAAAAAAATATGATGTTCCTGTTCATCTAAGGTCATCATTTTCTCTCGAGGAGGGAACCATGGTTGTTAATGAAAATTCAGATATGGAACGCCTTGTTGTCTCCGGCGTAACTCACAGCAAAAATGAAGCCCGCATAACATTAAAAAAGGTCCCTGATCAGCCTGGGATAGCCGCGAAAATATTTACGCCTGTTGCCGATGCCGGAATACTGGTTGACATGATTATTCA
Organism: Desulfobacterales bacterium; assembly: GCA_046485065.1. Taxonomy (GTDB): domain Bacteria; phylum Desulfobacterota; class Desulfobacteria; order Desulfobacterales; family RPRI01; genus RPRI01. Next base: position 3,700 of record JAWOHP010000007.1, read on the forward strand.
GAATACCAGGGCTGAAGGAATGACCGATCTTACCTTTACTGTTCCAAAGTCTGATTATAAAAAAGCGCTTGAAATTGAAAAGAAAGTTGCGGGGGCGATAGGAGCCGAGGCCGTTTTCGGGGATGAGAACGTGGCAAAGGTGTCTGTTACCGGTGTTGGAATGAAGAATCATTCCGGTGTTGCGGCAAGAATGTTTTCGGCTCTTGCAAAGGAAAATATCAACATAATGCTGATAACCACATCTGAAATAAGGATATCCTGCGTAGTAGAGGAAAAATACGCCGAGCTTGCAGTCAGAGTCCTCCATACCGAATTCGGACTGGATAAAGAGTGAAATTCAGTACCGACCAGCTAATACTCTCCCTTTTAATCGGAGCCGTTATCCTGTTTATTATAATATACAGAATGCTCCGAATCTAAATTTTCTCTTTCAGCGCCGCTTCAATCTCCTCCTCCGTCCTGACCGCCGCAGAAACAGGATCTTTTGAATCTCTTATCGGCCGTCCGATTACAAGATAATCGGAGCCGTTTTTTATTGCGGAAGCGGGTGTTGTGACGCGTTTCTGGTCGTCTTTTTCTGCCAGATTCCAGACAGGTCGTATACCTGGTGTGACGGCAAGGAACTCTTTCCCGAATGCATTCTTTATCATCTTAACTTCAAGCCCGGAACATACAACTCCCGTGCAGCCCTCATCCCTTGCCATTTCGGCTCTTTTCAGAACAAGCTTTGAAATGTCGGCGGAGTACTGATTTTCGAATCCGGCTTTTTGAATATCATAAGCAGATATGCTCGTTAGCAGGGTTACTCCGAGAACTCCAACCTCGTCGTTGCTGCCGATAACGGCTGCTTTAAGCATTTCTCTTGTCTCTCCGCAGTGAACCGTTGTCAGGTTTACTCCAAGTTCAGTGATGCTTGCTATGGCGCGACTTACGGTTGCAGGGATATCATGAAGTTTAAGGTCAAGAAAAATCCCGGCTTTGCTCATATTTTTTATCATTTTTATAACTTCAGGTCCCGATCGTATGAAAAGTTCAAGCCCGACCTTGAACATACCGACATGTTCTGAAAGAAGACTGATATAGTGCCTGGCCTCTTCCGCGGAAGAAACATCCAGTGAAAATATAATATAATCCTTTGCGCGTTTCATATTAAAGTTCTTCTCCTTATAAGTCGGAGACAATGGTTCAATGGTTGAAGGGTTCAAGGATTCGAGGATTCAAGTATTTGCTTGTTAATGATTTTATCAGAGCTTTTATCATCCTCTCAACCTCTCCGACATTCGAAGTTCGATATTCGGATGCTTATTACCGGATTCCGTACTGTCGCTTAATCCAGTCCATATACTCACCGCTTTTTATACGTTTCACCCATTCCCGGTTTTTAATATACCAGTATATGGTCTCTTTGATTCCGGTTTCAAATGTTTCGGAAGGTGTCCATCCCAGCTCTTCTTTAATCTTTCCGAAATCCATTGCATATCTGAAATCGTGACCCGGCCTGTCTTTTACAAAAGTTATAAGATCTCTCCGCGGGTTTCCGTTTGACCGGGGGAATATGGTGTCGACAAGGTCGCAGATGATTCCAACCACTTCGATATTCGCTTTTTCACACCCGCCTCCGATATTATATGTTTCACCGCGGTGGCCGTTCTTCATTATCTCCCATATTGCCTTGCAGTGATCTTTTACAAACAGCCAGTCGCGAACGTTTGCGCCTTCTCCGTATACCGGGAGAGGCTTGTTTTCAATGGCGTTTAAGATCATGAGCGGGATCAGCTTCTCGGGAAACTGGTAAGGGCCGTAGTTATTTGAACAGTTCGAGATTGTCACAGGAATGGCGTAGGTAATCGCGTATGATCTGACAAGATGGTCTGCAGCGGCCTTTGAAGCCGAATAAGGGCTGCTGGGATTATATGGTGTGTTTTCGGTAAAGTATCCGGCTTCGCCGAGAGAACCGAAAACCTCGTCTGTGCTCACATGATGAAAAAGGGCAATTTTTTTATTGTTCAGTCTTGCAAGTTCAAGGAGGCAGAAGGTGCCGACAATGTTCGCATGGATAAAATCCGAGGGTTTTACTATTGAGCGGTCAACATGAGATTCGGCTGCAAAGTGGCAGATGGCGTCAATCTCATACTTTTCGGATATCGCTGACATTTCTGCAAGGTTGCATATGTCGGTTCTGCTGAAATAATATCGGCCGGGGAAAGATTCTTCGATTCCGACAAGATTTTCAAGGTTTCCTGCATAAGTCAGTTTATCGACGTTAATGATGCGCCCGTTGAAATCTGTTTCGGTAAACAGATACCGTATGAAATTTGACCCGATGAATCCACATCCGCCCGTGACAAGTATATTTTTCATATATCCACAATTTCGTTTTATATTCGGTTATAGTCAACAATTAACCAGAAACAGTCAATCAGATTTTTTTTAAGATGTATAGCACATAATAATTCCCTTATGAAGATAATTTTCCCCGGATACCTGCGAATATAAAGAAATATGTTGAATTAATTAAGTTTAAAATGATATGAAATAAGATAGTGAACAGTGAACAGTGGATCGTGAGTTGTAGATCAAACAACGAGTTGCGAACGACGATCAACGAATCACGAACGACGAACTAGAGACCAGAGAATAGAAACTAGTAACCGGATTTTTAAATTATGGAATTGAATGAAAAACAGCAGGTTCTTTTGCGAATGATTCCAGGCATAGACCATATTCTTGAGCTTGCAAAGAAAGAACCGGATTTTGAAAAAGTTCCGAGGTCTGTTCTTCTTCAGGCAGCCAGAAAAGTTGTTGAAGATTTGAGGATTGGTATACTGAAAGGCGATCAGCGCCCTGACGAAAATGATTTAACCGATTATCCTGTTCTTTCCAAAACCAAAGCGTTTATCGGTAAAGCCATGACACCAAATCTGAAAAGCGTAATAAACGCAACCGGTGTTGTCGTTCATACGAACCTTGGCCGGTCTCTCCTTGCCGAAGAAGTTGCCGGGAATATGCATTCAATCGCGACAGGCTATTCAAACCTTGAATTTGATTTGTCAAAAGGCGAGCGGGGCTCAAGATACAGTTGTGTCGAGGAGATTCTCTGTGAAATAAGCGGCGCCGAAGCCGCAATGGTTGTAAATAATAATGCGGCGGCGGTTCTGCTCTGCCTCGAAACAATCGCTAAGAACAGAAAGGTCATTGTTTCAAGAGGCGAACTGGTTGAAATAGGCGGATCATTTCGAATACCAGATGTCATGGTAAAGAGCGGAGCGATACTCAAAGAGGTCGGCACGACAAACCGCACCCATCTCAAAGATTACATTGCCGCGATTGAAAACGATACGGCACTGCTGCTTAAAGTTCATACAAGCAACTATAGCGTAGTCGGGTTTACCGCGAGCGTGACCCTTAAAGATCTCGTCGAGCTCGGTGCAAAGCGGCAGATTCCGGTTATGGAGGATCTGGGAAGCGGAACTTTCATTGATTTTTCAAAATACGGCCTCTCGAAGGAGCCTACCGTCCAGGAATCGGTGTCCGTTGGAACGGATGTTGTGACCTTCAGCGGAGACAAACTGCTTGGCGGTCCCCAGGCGGGAATAATTGTGGGAAAGAAGGATGTGATTGACAGCGTCAAAAAAAATCCTCTCACAAGGGCTCTTCGTATCGATAAACTTACACTTGCCTCCCTTGAGAGTACGATTAGATTATACAGGGATCCTGAGAAGGCGGTACATCTTATACCCACTCTCCGTATGCTGACAATTCCTTTTGACCTGATAAAAAAACGAGCTGATAAACTTTATAAATTACTTTCAAAAATAGATAATACCGCACTTTCAATAACTCTTGTGGACAGATCTTCGAAGGCCGGAGGCGGCTCGCTTCCGCTTCTTAATCTTCCCAGCAAATGCATTGCGGTCAAAATCGAAGGAGTTTCCGCGAACTCACTTGAAAAGATGATGCGTGAAAATATGCCGCCTGTAATAGGCAGGATTGAAGATGATTACTTTCTCATGGATCTGAGAACAGTTCAGGAAGAGGAGCTTACCACTGTAAAAAACGCCCTAAACAATCTTTTAAACAGGGATTAATAATGGATCAGACTTCAGGCCGGGATAAAAACCTTGTATTTCAAAACCGCAGCGTTTCGAAGGAATTCTTACTGTCAAAAGCCGAACTCGGGCCCCTATGTAAATATTTCGGCAGAAAGAAAGACAGCGGCGAAAGAGACTTATTAAATAAACTCTTCCCCGGCATGCTGAGCGGAGACGCTTTTTCAGAACATGCCCTGAAACTTCTTATCCCTTACCACGCGTTTGGCTCAATAATAATACGTATTGACAATATGAATCATAAGGAGAATGAGCAGGACAGAGAGCAGATAGACAGAATAATCGGTGAAGTTGCAAAAACAATCGATGATGCATGCAGACCCGAAAACGGGTTTTGGGGGCGGCTCGACCGATACGAGTTCGGATGTTATATCCCTGATAAAAATTCTGCGGGATGCCTGGATCTTGCCGTCAAAGTAAAAGTGAATCTTGAGAAGAAAGGAATGGAAACAGTCACATCAGGTGTGGCGGCATACCCGGCTTTCAGTTACAAAAAAAATGAAATTATTCAAAATGCCCGCAAAGCGCTTGAGCATGCCGATTTTTTCGGCCCGGGCAGTATCGTGGCCTTTGATGCCGTGAGTCTTAATATAAGTGGCGACAAGCTTTATCAGAACGGAGATATAAACGGCGCCATAAAAGAGTTTAAGACCGCCCTTCTGTTCGATCCGACCGATGTGAATGTTCATAACAGTCTTGGTGTCTGCTACGCTGTTCTTGAAGATTTTTCAAAGGCCATCAAGGAATTTAAAGAGGCTGTCAGACTTTCCCCGGCAGAGGTTATGCCCATGTATAACGCAGGCCTTTCGTATCAGCTTATGGGGAAGAAAACAAAAGCTCTCAAATACTTCTTGAAAGCCGGCAGCCTCGGAGAAAATCTGTTCGAAATATATTTTCAGACGGGAAAGCTTCTCCTTGAACTGGGAAAGCCGGAAGAAGGTAGAATATACCTTGAAAAGGCTTTAAAATTAAGACCGGAATCAAGCATCGCTCTCTTTTATCTTGGTGAAGTTTTTACTGCAACAGGTATGGCTGATGAAGCTGAAGATGCGTATAAGAGGGCAATAAAGATTAATCCTAACGATGCGGCTTCATTGTCTTCTCTCGGACTGTTCTATGATCAGAAGGGTAAAAACCATGATATTGCGCTCTCTTTCTGCCGTCAGAGCGTTGAAATATCTCCTGAAAACGGGCTTTTCCGGCAGAGACTCGGAAAAATTTATCACAAGCATGGTCTTTTGAGTGATGCCATGAAGGAGTTTGAAAAAGCGGAAGAGCTTGGCTGCGAATCAGCACAGTATATAAAAGAGATCCGTGCGGAAAGAAAAAAAGTATGAGAGATATAATTCAAGGTATCATCGAAGAAAGCATAGAGTTAAAAAGAAGTTTCATAAAGAAGAACGTTGATCTTATCATAAGGGGAGGCGAGAAAATAGCGGATTCTCTCGTTTCCGGGCATAAGGTGCTTATTTTCGGAAATGGCGGCAGCGCGGCAGACGCCCAGCATATTGCAGCCGAGTTTGTCAACCGGTTCAGAATTGAGCGTCCGCCTCTTGCAGCTATAGCCCTTACAACCGACACTTCGGTTTTGACCAGTATTGGAAATGACTACAGCTTCGATGATATTTTCTCCAAACAGATTCTTGCGCTTGGCAAAGCGGGTGATGTTGCACTGGGAATAAGCACCAGCGGAAACTCGAAGAATGTTATAGCGGCAGTCGAAGCCGCCCGGGATAACGGGTTGTTTACCATAGGCTTAACGGGGCGGGGAGGCAGGCTTGCTTTGTGCGCGGAAATGGTTTTTGCAGTTGAATCCGATGTGACTGCCAGAATTCAGGAAATTCATATTATTTTGGGTCACATTCTTTGTGAGCTGGTTGACAGAAATCTGTTCCCCGGTAAATTCTGACGGAAAAAAACATGACACACCCATTTAAGCCGATAGACACCGGCAAACTTAAAACCTACTCCATTTCAGAGCGAAAGAGTAATGTCTCGGTTGATGACTTTGCGACACCATGGATAAAAAGCGGGTCATTTGCAGAGTTTATAGACAGCTTCCCGGATATACTTGCAGGAACTGATCTGCGGATGGTCATATCCTCGATATCTGAAGCCTTCTCCAAAAAGAAAACCGTTCTTGCCGGGATGGGCGCACATGTAATAAAGGTCGGCCTGAATCCTGTAATAATTGATCTTATGAAACGTGGAATTATAACGGCTGTCGCCATGAACGGGGCAGGCATAATTCATGATTCTGAAATAGCCATGACAGGCCGGACATCTGAAGATGTAGCCGCATCTCTTGGCGACGGTTCATTCGGAATGGCGCGTGAAACAGGAGAATTTTTGAACGGGGCGATAAAGAGAGCTGAAAGTCAGTCTATGGGGCTCGGGGAGGCGGTAGGAAAAGAGATTGCCGAAAAGAATTTTCCGTTCAGGGATAAAAGCATTCTTGCGGCAGGCGCCATGCTTGATGTTCCCGTTACGGTTCATGTTGCAATAGGAACAGACATTATACACATGCATCCCGGTTTTGACGGAAGGGCGACAGGCGGGGCGACACAAAGGGATTTTCTGATCTTTGCTTCGGTTGTATCAACTCTCAGCGAAGGAGTTTATCTTAATATTGGCTCTTCTGTTATTCTTCCGGAAGTCTTTCTGAAAGCAACCACTCTTGCCCGCAACCTCGGTCATGATATCGACACATTTACCGCTGTCAACATGGATTTTATCCGGCAATACCGCCCGATGACAAATGTTGTCGGAAGACCGACCGCGAAAGGCGGAAAAGGGATAAATCTCACGGGCCATCATGAAATCATGCTTCCTCTTATCGCCGCCGGAGTAATTGAAGCAGTAAATCCGCCATAAATAAGGCGGACCTTCGGTAGAGAATAGTGAACAGTGAAAATAAGAATTCGAGGATTCGAGGATTGAAGGATTCAAGGGTTCGAGTGGTAAGTGGATAGTGAACAGTGAACAGTGAATAGGCATGAGGCGAAAGGCTGAGGTTTTGATGCTGGGGGCTCTTAGTTAACAGGCTTCAGTCTATTAAACCAGAGACCAGAAACCAGAAACCATGAACCAGAAACCAGAGACCAGAGACCAGAAATTTGAACATTAAACAGTTTCATTATTCATCCGACAATCTCGGCTATATTCTTTATACGGAAAAATCTGCTGTTGCGATAGACGGAGGCGCGGTTGATCAGATATGTTCATTCGCAGCGGATAACGGTCTGAAAATTGAGTATGTCACAAACACCCACTCTCATCCGGACCATACTATGGGATTAAAATCACTTCTTGGCAGGACCGGTGCCGCATATCTTGATCATAACCTGCTCCCTGCGAAAGGATTTATCGGACTCGACGGCGAAAAAATCGATGTTTATCATACTCCGGGGCATACCGATGATTCTGTTACATTTCATGCCGGCAACTTTCTTGTAACAGGGGATACTTTATTTAACGGCACTGTTGGCAACTGCTTTTCCGGGGATCTTTTCGCCTTTTATAATTCAATATCAAGGCTCATCTCTTTTCCGAAATGTACTATTGTATATGCTGGGCATGATTATGTTGAGTATTCCATGTCTTTTGCAAGGCTTATTGAACCAGGAAACAGGGAGATCGACAGCTTCTTAAAACAATATAATCCGGATCATGTCTTTTCAAAGCTTGAAGACGAGTTGAAGGTCAATCCCTATTTGCGGTTTAATGATTTAAAAATGATATCTGTTTTGAAAGAAAGAGGACTTCCAGTTTCAACTGAGTTTGAACGCTGGGAATCGCTAATGAGCCTAGGATAATTGTTCAGACAGGATCAACAGGATAGACAGGATTGTTGTCTGCCCGCCGGAAGCGGGTCAGACAATAAATCATTGCCTGCGGCGAGAATGATACGGCTGAGAAAAAAATCCGGGTAAGGGAGTGATTGGATGAGTTCATAAAGTTCCGCGAAGCGGATAAGTGTTTCTGGACGCTCTTCCGGAGCGGACTGATAAATCATCCTGTTAATCCTGTCAGATAAATATTTGTTTCTGGAGGGAGAGTTGCGAAGAAAAGACAGAGAAATTAAGTCAAAAGAAGAGATTGAATCTGTAATTCAGAAAGCACTTGTATGCCGTCTCGGGATGGCCGATGAGAACGGGCCGTATATCGTTCCTCTCTCATTCGGGTATGCCGACGGCCGTCTCTTTTTCCATTCGGCAAAAGAGGGCAGAAAACTTGATATTTTAAAGAAAAACAATAAAGTCTGCTTTGAAGTCGATATGGTTGGCGAGATAGTCAAAGGCGATAAAGCCTGCGATTGGGGTATGAAATTCAAAAGTGTCATAGGTTTCGGAAACGCTTTTATAGTAGAAGATGTTGAATTAAAAAAAGCGGCTCTTGATTTGATAATGGCACATTATTCCGCAGGGTCATTCGAATATGATGACAAAAAACTTGAGAGAACAGTTGTCATTAAGATTGAAATCGAAAGCATGACGGGGAAAGAACGTAAATAGTGAATGGTGAATAGTGAACAGTGAATAGTGAACAGTGAATAGTTGATCGGGGGTTAGGAGAAAGGGAGGATTTTCCACCTGAACCCTTGAATCCTCGACCCCTTGAATTCTTGTTTTAATCAAATAAGACAAACTAATTGAATATGCTCGATTTTGTAAAAGAAGAGGCGGAAAAGCTTTTTGACGGAGCTAAAGGGAGTCACGACTGGGAGCACACCCTGAGGGTGTACGGCCTGTGCGAGCGCATAGGTCCGGCGGAGAAGGCGGACATGGATGTGCTGCGAGTCGCGGCCTACCTGCATGATATCGGGAGAGCCGGCCAGGATTCGACATTAGGCTCAGTATGCCACGCTGAAAAAGGCGCTGAGATGGCCCGGCTTATTGTTGAGAAGCTTCCCATTTCGGAAGATCAGAAGACAAATATTATTCACTGCATAAAGACTCATCGCTTCAGAGGGAAATGCCTTCCTGAGACAACGGAAGCGAAAGCTCTGTTCGATGCAGACAAGCTTGATGCGATAGGAGCGGTAGGAGTTGCAAGGGCTTTTCTATTTGCGGGTGAGGTGGGTGCAAGGCTGCATAATCCTGATATGAAAATCGAGGAGACAATGCCGTATTCGAGGGAAGACACGGGCTTCAGGGAATACAAGGTCAAACTCTGTAAAATCAGGGACAGAATATTGACAAAAGAAGGAAAAAAGCTTGCGGACGAACGGCATGCTTTCATGGAAGAGTTCTTTAAACGGTTTGTAGAAGAATACGAAGGGAAGAGGTAGATCAGATGAGTATTAATGTTGTTGAAAGAATTGATGATAATGTCAAAGTAAACAATGTCCTGGTGAGTGTTTCAGACAAAAAAGGTCTTAACGCCTTTATTCCACAGCTTGTTGCGATAAATCCTGGTATCAGGATATTTTCTACCGGAGGAACGTTTGTGAAATTAAAAGAGATTCTCGGAAAAAATGCATCGTGTCTGACCCAGGTGTCGGACTACACTGGCCAGCCTGAAACCCAGGGTGGGCTTGTCAAGACTCTCGACTTCAGGATATACCTCGGCCTCCTGACTGAAAAATACAATGATTCTCACCGGGCGGATCTTGAGAGAACAAAAAGCGTTCCCATAGACATGGTAGTAGTCAACCTCTACCCTTTTAAAGCTACGATATCGAGGCAGGGGGTTACTCCGGAAGAAGCCCGCGGAAACATAGATATAGGCGGGCCGTGCATGATAAGAGCCTCGGCCAAGAATTTCCTGCGTGTGGCTTCGGTGGTTGATCCGGAAGATTACGACAGGATAATAACCGAGTTGAAGGAAAACGATAATAATATATCCTTAAAGAGCAGGCTAAATTTTGCAAAAAAGGCTTTTGAGCATACGGCGATATATGATCGCGCGATCGCGGATTATCTCGCCGGCAGAACATTCGAGGAAGTTAGTGATTGCTACAAAAAATAAGTTAAAGTTCAGACAGGATCAACCGGATAGTCAGAATTTTTGTCTGACAATTTCATAACGATCTGTAAAGGGGGGGGATGTTATGGCTGAAGATCTGCGAAAGATGTACAAAACAGTTATGGATGACCATTTTCCGCCCGCAATGGAAATAAGCTTTGTCGATGGTGGTAAAAGACAAACTCTTTTTTATGAAAAGGTTGTATGGACTATTGATGATGTCATAAAAGGATTGAGGTACGGAGAGAACCCGGGACAGGAGGCCGCTCTTTACAAGCTGACAAACGGAAACCTGGTACTGGGGGAGATAGAGACAATTCTGCCTGGCAATAATCTCGCTTCCGACGCGGAACTGCTTCAGTCCGGCAAGCATCCCGGCAAAACAAATCTGACCGACGCAGACAATGCCCTGAACATTCTCAGGTATTTCGAAAAACAACCCGCGGCGGTTATAGTCAAGCATAACAATCCATGCGGAGTCGCGCTCTCCGATTCGCTTTCTGACGCGTACCTGAAAGCAAATATGGCGGACAGAGTCGCGGCATTCGGCGGATGTATCGCGCTGAACCGGCCTGTTGATATTGAAACAGCCGAGGCAATAAACATGCAGTACGCAGAAGTGGTTGTGGCGCCTGAATTTGAGAAGGGAGTAATGGATATTTTTGCGAGAAAGAAAAATCTGAGGGTTATAAGGATAAAGAACATAGAAAGACTTCAGGCTTTTGTCGGAAAAAGGTGTGTTGAGTTCAAAAGTCTCATTGACGGGGGAATTATCACTCAGTGGTCCTTTGTGCCGGAAGCCCGGTCGAAAGAGAGCCTGCGTCCCGCCGAATCTACATATAAGGGGAAGACTTACGGAATAAAGAGAGAGCCGACGGTTACAGAATATGAGGACATGCTTTTCGGCTGGCTGGTTGAATCGGGTGTTACTTCCAATTCGGTTATCTATGTAAAGGATAAAGTAACGGTAGGAATAGGAACAGGTGAGCAGGACAGGGTTGGCGTAGCCGAGATAGCAAGGGATAAAGCCTACAGGAAACTTGCGGACAGGTACTGCTTTGAAACATACGGTATTGCGTACAACGACTTTAAGGATAAAGACAAAAAAGCGGAAATAGACGAAAAGGTGGCGCGTGAAAAAGGGGGATTGATCGGAGCCGCTATGGTGAGCGACGCATTCTTTCCTTTCAGAGACGGAGTTGATGTTGGAATCAGGGAGGGAATCTCCTGCGTTATCCAGCCGGGCGGATCGGATAATGACTATCAGTCGATCGAGGCCTGCAACGAGGCTGGTGTTGCTATGATGTACACGGGACAAAGAAGCTTTAAACACTGATGCCTTGTTGGCAAACACTTAAGGAGGAGAAAACATGAATATTGAACGTATCAAAGGAATTTTGCTCAGACCCAAAGAGGAATGGCAGACCATTGCGAGGGAAACAACACCTGTTGCCGACTTATATAAAAACTACGTAATTATATTGGCCGCAATCGGACCGGTTGCATCTTTTATCGGTATGTCCATCTTTGGAATCACCCTTCCTATGGGAGGCTCATTCAGGGTGCCAATAACATCAGGCATTATGACTTTAATCCTTCAATATGGCCTAACTCTTGTCGGTGTTTATCTCCTCGCCATTATTATCGATGCCCTTGCTCCAACCTTTTCGGGGGAAAAAAATCTCAACCAGGCCTTCAAACTGGCCATGTATTCTAGCATACCCGGCTGGCTGGCTGGTATCTTCGGGCTCCTCCCCGCTTTAATGTTTCTTAGTATTTTGGGATTATACGGTCTGTATCTCCTCTACGTCGGATTGCCCATTCTCATGAAATCTCCAAAAGAAAAATCCGCGGTCTACACAGTTGCCGTAATAATTGCGGCTATCATTATTTTTGTTGTTATAGGGGCCGTCTCAAGGGTTTTTATTTCATGACATACTGCTGCGCAAATAAATTTGATGTCAATAATCCGGTATGGTATGAAAAACCGTGAAAAAGTGAATAGTGAACAGGCAAAAGGCAATAGGCAATAGAGAAAAGAAAATTGCAAAAAATTGGTTTTTGGTTTCAGGTCTGTAGTTTCTGGTTAAACCATAAACCAGAGACTCTATACGTTGTTCGAAGTCGGACCTTTTTAAATCAATTGAAATGGGAGCTTGGCATGGGAAAACTGTTATGGGAACCTTCGAAAGAGCGGGTACTGAATTCAAACATGAAGCGATTCATGGATATCATCAACCGGAAATACGGGAAATCTTTCACGGAATACACGGGGCTTTATAAGTGGTCTGTTGAAAATATTGCGGACTTCTGGTCGGAAATGTGGGATTTTGCCGGGATAATCGCGTCTAAACCTTATGACCGGGTTATTGACGATGTTACGAAAATGCCTGGGGCAAAATGGTTTGATGGAGCGCGTTTAAACTTTGCCGAAAATCTTTTAAGGTATCGTGACGGGCAGACAGCGCTGATTTTCAAAGGTGAAGATCAGGACGCAATTCGTATGACTTATGCCGAGCTTTACGATGAAGTGGCCGGACTTTCTGCCTCTTTGAGAGAGGCGGGGGTTCAGAAAGGAGACCGTGTAGTCGGTTTCATGCCGAATATGCCGCAGTCTATTATTGCCATGCTTGCTGCCACAAGTATTGGTGGCGTATGGTCTTCCTGCTCACCCGATTTTGGAATAAAGGGGGTTTTAGACCGCTTCGGCCAGATCAGGCCGAAGGTTATATTTACAGCAAACGGCTATTCATTCAAGGGGAAGCGATTAGACAGCCTCGAAAGAATTTCAGATATATTAAAACAGCTCCCTTCAATTGAAAAGGTGGTTGTCGTTCCATATACGGAAAAGGACCCCGATATAAGCAGGGTCCCGAAAGCCGTTCATTACAGGGATTTCATATCTTCGGAAAAAGGTCTTGAGATAAAATTCGAGCAGCTTCCATTCGATCATCCCCTTTACGTCATGTATTCATCAGGAACTACCGGGCTTCCAAAGTGCATGGTGCAAAGTGCGGGCGGAATTCTTGTTCATCAGCTGAAGGAGATGATCCTCCATACCGATTTGAGAAGGAGCGATACAATCTTTTATTTCACCACCTGCGGGTGGATGATGTGGAACTGGCTTACTAGCGCGCTCGGTGTTGGAGCAACTCTTGTCCTGTTCGACGGGAATCCTTTTCATCCCGAGCCTGGCACATTATGGAAAATGGCTCAGGATGAAAAAATTTCTGTTTTCGGAACAAGCGCGGGTTATATAACCGCCCTCCAGAATGCCGGTGTAAAACCCGGACAATTATATGACCTTGAAAATCTCAGAACTATCCTCTCAACGGGTTCACCTCTTTCAATGGAAAATTTTGAATATGTGTACAGGGATATAAAACCGGACGTTCAGCTTGCGTCTATTTCCGGAGGAACGGATTTAAACGGCTGCTTTGCTCTCGGCAACCCGATGGGCGCGGTCTATTCAGGAGAGCTTCAATGCCGGGGGCTTGCCATGAAAGTTGAGGCATTTGATGAAAACGGGAAACCGGTTATAAACCGGCAGGGAGAGCTTGTCTGCACAGCGCCTTTTCCTTCAATGCCGATCTATTTCTGGTATGATCCCGATGGGAAGAAATACCACAGCGCCTATTTTGACGTATATCCGAACGTATGGAGACATGGGGATTTTATTGAAATCAATGACCGCGGTGGCGTTACGATTTACGGGAGATCAGACGCCACTTTGAACCCGGGAGGGGTAAGGATAGGGACCGCTGAAATATACCGCCAGATGGAGCAGCTTGACGAGATCGAAGACAGCGTTGTAGTTGGCCAGGACTGGAAGAATGACGTGCGCGTAATTTTGTTTGTAAAAATGGCGCCGGGTTACGAGCTTACAGATGAGGTCAAAAAGAAGATTATAAATACCATCAGGATAAACGCTTCGCCGAGGCATGTGCCCGCAAAAATCTTAAGCGTGCCTGACGTTCCATATACGCTTAACATGAAAAAGGTTGAGCTTGCGGTGAAAAAAGTAATCCAGGGCAAGCCGGTGTTGAACAAGGATGCCCTGAGAAATCCGGAAGCTCTCGATTTTTATGCCGGTTTTAAGGAGCTCGGGGAGGACTAACAAGGCTGAAGGTTGATAGTCTGAAGACTGAAGGAAAAGCGTGCAATATCCGAACCATAAACCATGAATCATAAACCAGAAACTATTCTTTTAACCGGCCGGATAGATAAAATAACATATACAAGCGAAGAGACCGGGTATACGGTTGCGAAAGTAATAGTCGAGGGAAGAAAAGATCCCGTCACCATCGTAGGAAACCTTATCTCTCCGGTTCCGGGTGAAACTCTGAATATGAAGGGTGAATGGACAAAACACCCGAAATTCGGCGAGCAGTTCAAAGTCTCTGAATTTTCAAGCAAGTCTCCCGGGAGCTCTGTCGGAATCGAAAAATATCTAGGCTCGGGTCTTGTAAGGGGTATCGGGCCGGTCATGGCCGGGCGGATAGTAAAAAAATTCGGAATAAAAACTCTTGATATAATAGAAAGAGATACTGGTAAACTCTCTTTAGTTGAAGGGATAGGTAGAAAGCGTATTGCCACGATCAGAAAGGCATGGGACGAGCAGAAGGAGATCCGCAATCTCATGCTTTTTCTCCATGCCTATGGCCTTGGTGCAGGGTACGCCGTAAAAATATTCAGAAAGTACGGGAACAGGGCGACGGCAATTATGAAAGAAAACCCGTACCGCCTTGCTGTTGATATATCGGGGATAGGATTTGTTACCGTCGACAGGATCGGCTTAAAGCTCGGCTTTTCAAAAGACTCGAAGGAAAGAGTCGAATCCGGGATAGTATATGTTCTTTTTACTCTATCTGAAGAGGGACATGTTTATTATCCGCTCCCGGCCCTTATCGAAAACTGCGCGGCAATGCTCGGTGTTGAGAGAGAGGATGTTAAGAGAGGAATTGATGCTGCTGCCGCGTCGGGGAAAATAGTCATTGAAGAGCTCGAAGGCGATATTGGAAAGCCGGGGGAGGAGAGAAAGGGCGTTTTTCTCGCGAAATATCATTACTGTGAATCCGGCATATCAAAGTTATTGAAGATAATTGTCAGTTCGGAGAAATCTTATAAGAATGTCATTCCGGACAAGGCTATCGAATGGGCACAGCGTGAACTCTCTGTTACCCTTGCCGTAAAACAGATCGAGGCCGTCCGGAGCGCTCTTGAGGAGAAGGTTCTCGTAATTACCGGAGGGCCCGGTACCGGAAAAACGACCATCATAAACGCCATCCTGAAGATATTCAAAAGACTTAAGATGAATATCCTGCTTGCCGCGCCAACCGGGAGAGCCGCGAAGCGAATGAGCGAGGCGACTGGGTATGGGGCGAAAACGATTCACAGGATGCTTGAATACAACCCGGAAAAGGGAGGGTTCAGGAGAGATGAGAATAATCCTCTCGGGTGCAATCTTCTGATTGTTGATGAAGCCTCCATGATAGACACTCTCCTGATGTTCAGCCTGCTCAAGGCCGTCCCGCCTGAATCAGTTTTGATTCTTGTTGGAGATGTTAACCAGCTTCCTTCGGTGGGAGCCGGGAATGTTTTGAATGATGTGATAGAATCGGGCATTGCTCCTGTTGTTACTCTTACCGAAATCTTCCGCCAGGCAAAAGAGAGCCGTATTGTAATTAACGCCCACAGGATAAATGGCGGAATGATGCCTTTTTTGAAAGCGGGGGAAAAGAGCAGTGATTTTTATTTCATTGAGCAGGATAATCCGGAAAAGATAATTGGTATAATCAGGGAACTTGTAACAGAGCGGATTCCTAAACGCTTTGGTTTTGATTCTTTCGATGAGATACAGGTCTTAACTCCCATGCACAGGGGCGTTCTCGGATCTTCAGGCCTCAATGCGGTCCTGCAGGAGGCGCTTAATCCGGGAAAGATCCTGCTTGTGCGCGGGGAAAAAAATTATAAAAGAGGCGATAAGGTAATGCAGGTAAGGAACAATTATGATAAGGAGGTCTTTAACGGAGACATCGGGCGGATAAAATCGATCGATTCCGAGAATCAGAAGATGATTGTGTCGTTTGAAGGACGGCCGGTTGAGTACGATTTTCATGAGCTTGACGATATGATTTTATCATACGCTGTCTCTGTCCACAAGTCACAGGGTTCCGAATATCCGGCCGTGGTGATGCCGGTTCATACGCAGCATTATATGCTTCTCCAGCGCAACCTTATATATACGGCGCTCACAAGAGGGCGGAGGCTTGTTGTTATGGTGGGAACAAAGAAGGCTCTTGCAATCGGAATAAATAATAACAGGACTCAGAAGAGGTATACATATCTGAGAGAAAGGCTTAACAAAGTGAAAAGTAAAGGGTAAAAGGTAAAAAGCAATTTTATGCCGAATTGCGGCAGCCTGTTTTCGAAGAGCTTGTTGGAAGTCAGAAATTTCTCCTTGCATCAACTATCTTTATTTAGTGCTTTTCTACTGCGTGAGATCTTTGAGAGGAATATTCCATTTTTTCATGTATTTCCAGACTGCCGTCCTGCTAAGGCCGATTCTGCGGCCGACTTCCGCCTTATTCCACCGGCATTCGGTGAGCAGGTTCAGCAGTGTTTCCCTGGTCGGTTTCAGGCGTCTAACTTGAATTTGACCCTGTGCCGTAGTTGGCGGACAGACGGAACGGTCATTATTCAGAATTTCAAATGGAAGATCCTGCACATCTATCTGTTTCCTGTTACAAAGCACAAAGGCATGTTCGATCGAGTTCTCCAGCTCGCGGACATTACCCGGCCATATATAATCCATTAATAATCGCATCGCTTGTGTCGATATGCCTTTTATCTGTTTGCCGGTTTTTTTGTTTATGATGCCGATAAAATGACTTGCAAGAATCGGTATATCTTCCTTTCGCTCCCGAAGCGGAGGCAGCCGAATGGGAAATACTCTGAGACGATAATAAAGATCTTCCCGCAGACTACCTTCGCTCACACATCTTGAAAGGTCCTGGTGCGTGGCCGTAATAATCCTGATATCTATTTTTCTTTTTTTTGATTCTCCGACACGTTCTATTTCTCTTTCCTGCAGCACCCTTAGAAGCTTCACCTGGATAAAAGGGCTCAGTTCACCAATTTCATCCAAAAAAATGGTGCCTCCTTCAGCTTCCTCAAATCGACCTGCACGGTCCCTTATACTGCCGGTGAAAGCGCCTTTAACATGTCCAAAAAGCTCACTTTCAAGCAAAGTCTCGGTTAGGGAACTGCAATTGACCGTTATGAGCGGCTTGTCATGGCGATCACTGTTATAATGAATAGCGCCGGCAACCAGTTCCTTGCCGGTTCCGCTTTCTCCCTGGATAAGGATGGTGGCATTGCTGGCGGCGGCAGCTTTAATGGCCGCATATACCTGAATCATGGCATGGCTTTTACCTATAATATTCCCAAAGCTGTGTATTTCTGCCAGCCGGAGTGAAGCCTCTTCGGCTTTTTGTCGGGCTTTGTTCAGTTCAGTAAGATCGGTAATAGTTTCAACAACACCGATAACTTCATTATTGTCATTCCTGACTACACTCGCATTTTTAATGACCGGCACATCGTATCCGTTTTTATGTCTCAGATGACACTCTTTCGCTTCCGATATTCCTTTTTCTATAATGCCGCAATGTTTGATTCCGGTCGGACATTCCCTGCCGAAACAGCGGTTACATTCCAAAATATTACAGGTCTGACCCAGCGCTTCCTGTGCAGAATATCCACTTATCCGTTCCATGGAAAGATTCCACGATGATATTCTACCCTCTGAATCCATTGTAAAAACTCCTTCGGCCATCGATTCGATGATGCGGTTGACAAACCGGAAATTCCAGATTTCATGCGTCTTGTTTTCCATTTATGTTTCCCTTTTTCTGTTTAACATGCGTTACCTTAACGTTACACAGCGCAACTATTTTAATAATAATTATGATCCCTTTCTGTCAATAAAAATGATTATATTGTAAAATCAATCGATTAATTAAATTTAATTATGTGGCATATTTATTGCTGATATATTACTAAAGGGTTCACTTGGCACTACCTCCTAATGTTGTTGTCATAAGTGTTCACCCTCTTGCTAAGCAAATCGGTCCCTCGGAATTAGTTTCGGGGCCGATTTGCTATTCTTAAGGTTTTAGTATGATTGATCAATTGCGAACAATGTTATTTGATATATCCTCTTTTTCGCTAAGCTATTAATGTCAGATTATCAGGTTACGGAGAATAGAGATATGGATAAAGTTTCATTTGCAGATATTGCAATAGTTTCCTGCGGCACAATGAGTCTTGAATTGAATTATTTGAAAGAAGAAGGTTTTCTTAATACCTCTCAAATTCTTTATACAACTCCCGGCCTCCATCAGGATATTCCTGAACTTGAGCGGCAGTTAATCCGTCAAATAAATAAAGCCAAAGAAAAATGCAAAAAGGTTATCGTTGTATACGGGGGGAAATTCTGTTACGTTAATGTCGAACAACCTACGCGCCTTATGAAGACAATTATCGATGAACAGGGGTCCGGAATAGTTAAAGTCAAGGCAACCCATTGCATGGATATTCTTGCGAGTCAAAGCGAAAGGGATCTGATTGCCGAAGAGGTTGCCGGAGGAGAGCCGGTATGGTGGATGACTCCGGGATGGGTTAAATTCAGAAAAGAGGTTTTTAAGGGTTGGGACAAGAGCATTGCCAATGAAAATTTTCCAAGGCATACCGGAGGCGCGGTGGTGCTTGACGGCATCGGATACCTAGAGAGGTTCATGGATGAAAATCCGGAAGAGTTTCTTGAATATTGTGACTGGATGGGAATTCCGATGGTGCCGTACACGATATCTCTTGATAGATTTAAATCGCTTCTTGCCGAACAGGCAATTGTTCTCAGGAATCAAGGCTGCTTTCATCAGTGAAGGGTCGGGCAGCGTATGCAGTTCAATTTATCCAAAGGGTTTTTCATTAGCCGGATATGATGCAACGGTCTGTTGCATCATATCAAATTTAACTTATGCTCGTCTGAAAAACGATTAATTTCTTTACATGACGGTTCATATTTATTTGTGCAGGCAGGCAGAAGGCGAATATGGCTATTTTCGGTGAAATATGTGCTCCTAAGAAACATTGTAATGTCGATGTCCTGGAGCATACGATACAACTTGCTGTTGAAATCGCACGCGAAGGTCGTGAAGGACGGAAAGTAGGTACTATTTTTGTTATTTCTGACGAAAAAGAAGTTCTAAAAAGGTCACATCCTTTGATCCTTGACCCTCTTTATGGTCATCCGGCGGACAAAAAAAGAATCTGTGACCCTGACATGCGTGAAACCGTAAAAGAACTTGCCCAGCTTGACGGAGCATTTATTGTGAGCAGCAGTGGAATAGTAATCTCTGCCGCTCGCTATATCAATGCATCTGCAAATTGTCTAAAACTTCCTTTAGGACTAGGCAGCCGACATGTCGCTGCCGCTTCAATTACCCGTGAGACCGACGCGGTAGCAGTGGTAGTTTCTGAAAGCTCCGTAGTACGTGTTTTTAACGAAGGCAAACTGGTTGCTGAGATCATACCTGAAATCTGGCTGTTTGGGGATAAAAGCTTTAAAATTTCGGGGCCGACTGAAGAAAACAGAGTGGCCGATTTGCGAATCATATCAATAAAAAAACCGAGTTAAAACAGTTCCTGAAAAAAATAATCTTTTATTATACATCTCAACAGGCATGCCATAGCTCTTCAACTGAAAAAAAATCATATCTGAAATATTCCGTAAATAGATCGATACATATTTAAACTAATGATCCTATATTCGAGGGTTCAAAGCTCCAATATTAGTTATTACGATATTATAAATAACGGTAATGGGCATAACGCTACTTATCGTTACTTTTATGGTGAAAAGTAACGATATTTACTGGACAGACTATTGAAAGTTACGAACAGAGATTATCCTGCTATATTTAAAAATTGAAAATATATAATAATACAAAATAGTTATAATGTTTGATACTTTTAAAGGGAGATTTTTGGGATTTGGTATGGATATTGAAATGTTAATAGTCAGACAGGGAAAACAATAAATCAAAACGGACCCAATAAACGACAATCAATGAAAATAAGGAGAATATCATGAAAGCAAAAAACTGTTGCAAAACAATGGAAATGGAACTAACCGGATGGAAAGCAATCATCTATGACATTACCCGTAAAATGGAGAAACTGCCGGGCGGTGAAAAACAGAAAATACTTTCCAATGTTGAAGATCTCCATATGCTGATAGAAGAATTGGACGCAAGAATTGAATATATCAGGGATAACTGCAAGCCTGAAACGGGCATGGAGGATATCCAGGCCGAACGGGCAAAGTTTAATTCCGGCATTTCGTCTCTTCGAATGAGCGCTGAGGATGCAATGCAGGGATTAGGCGGTGGCAACTTTGGCGGTTAATTGTACGCGTCCGACAAAAAGGGGGCGGTTGGCATCATTCTGGTTGTGATGATGAAAACCGCCCCGTCTTTTATTTATCATAACATATGGAGACGGTAAAATGTCAGAGCCTGAACAGTCATTAAAAACAGATTTCGATAAAATAATTGAAAACGGATTATGTCTCGTCGATTTTAATGCACCATGGTGCGGCCCTTGCCGTTCCCAGGAACCGATCATAAATCAGCTGGGTCAAAGATACAAGGGGAAGGCGCATGTGGTTAAGATAAATATCGATGAAAACAGCAAGATCGCCATGAAACTCGGCATACAGAGTATTCCGACCATTATTCTTTTCAAGAACGGTAAGGAGGTAAGCCGGTTCGTCGGCTTACAGACAGCCGCAACTCTGAACAGTGTGATCAAAGATAATCTGAATGAATAATCCAGCTTTTTTTACGGTTTAATAATAAAACAGGAGAATAATTAATTGGGAAAGTGCGTCAATCATCCTGATCGTGAAACCAGTTACCTGTGCATGAAGCATAACGCGTATCTATGTGAAGAATGTCTGAAATGCAGGGATCCGAATATCTACTGCAAGTTCCGTTCATCATGTCCGATATGGTTTTTAAGCAAGAGAAAAGAAGGGCTGGATGCAGAGGAAAAAACCTTAAAATCCGCTTCCGGCATTAAACATAGTGTAACTTTCCTGCCTGACGATAAGGAAATCATGGTGCCGGAAGGTATGACACTGCTGGATGCCGATGTGAGTGCCGGGTTTGCTCCCGGGAGAGAATCGCAAAGAGGCGCGTAAATGTTTACTTACCAGCTTAAAAAAGCTTATGCCTGCATGGAAGGAGGAGAGGATTCGTGAGCTTCAAAAAGAGGTCTGGTCAAAATCATCTTGACACAAAAGATCCTAATTCGTATACTCCCATCGCGAAAAAACAGTCTGGTTCCGAATATAAACTGCACGATTTATGATGTAATTACAAGGAGATGTAAACATCAGGACTTGATCCGTTTTGTAACTATTTATGAACAGCTTTATTCAACTTTTCTTTAAACTGGAAGGTGACACATGATTGAAAAAAGTGGAAAAATTCTTACCGGCGGCCACGAACTTGAAAATGCTTTTTTCCTGAAACAGGATAAAAAACTTACCGAGCAGCTTGCGGCAATGAAACAAATGAAGGAAACAAAAGAAAACCTGAAAAAGGTATCAGGTATCGAGAATGAGGCTGTTTTGCAGAAACTTATTGATTTAGAGATCCCCCCTCATATTGTTGCTTCGCTCTCCATGATACCGCTTGTGGAAGTAGCATGGGTAGATGGCACTATCGGAGAAAAAGAGCGCGAAGCAATTCTTAATGCTGCAAAGCTGGATAGCGATATTGACCGCGAACTGCTTAAAAGCTGGCTTTCTCATAAACCGGAACCGGCATTACTCGAAGCCTGGACATTTTATATCAATGGGATATGTGAAAAAATAAGTGATGATGAAAAAAAGCTTTTACAGAAGACCCTGCTCTCTCATGCATATAATATAGCAAATGCTGAAGGCGGTTTTCTCGGAGTTGGCTCAAAATTATCGAAACAGGAAAAAGCCATGCTTCAAAAACTGGAAGCATCATTCAAATAGTTTCGAAATAATTATTATTTATGATATAACTTGATGGATGGCAGGATTACCTTACACCCAAATTGTCTTGACATTCGGAAGCAGGTTCATTTACAATCCATATGAAATAAAATGAAATTTCTGCCAAACCAAACCAATCAGGACAACCGGTAGGTCTGTACAAGTTGGTAGCTTTGTCAGGCTTATGGTTATCCTGGGAGTGAGAAACTCCAGAGGAGGTGCCATGAGAATATTTACAGTCATTCTTGCTTTTTTGTTTATTAGTTTGTCTTCTTCCGCCATTGCCGCTGTTAAGGAAATAGGGGTGATAAAAAATATCAAGGGCCCCGTCTCCATTGAAAGGGATAAAGCATCTATTACCGCAAAACCGGGCGACAAGCTTTTTGAAAACGACATTATTATAACAGGCAAGGGCGGGTCTATGGGAGCCGTTTTAAATGACAACAGCCTGATCTCAAGCGGTTCCGATTCAAAACTCATCCTGTCCCAGTTCGCTTTCAGTCCCGCAGAAAAAAAACTATCCAGCACTTTCCAGATGCTGCGTGGCACTATGACCTACCTATCCGGTTTAATTGGGTTACGGGACAATAAGGCTGTTAAGTTCGTTACGCCTACCGCTGTCTGCGGCCTTCGCGGGACCCATCTTGCCATATATGTAGTTGAGGGCGATTAGAAGAGGGGAATGCGTCCGCTGTTTCATTTCAACAAATGAGGGAGCTTAACATCATGAGAAAAATAATTCCTGCATCGTTCATTTTTTTGGTCTTCCTGTTTCCTTTTGTTTTAATCTCCTGTGCCGGATTTTCGGCTCCGGTAATTATCGATTCTGATAAGGATGGTGTCCCCGATAATTACGATAATCGCCATGATTTTACAACGCCGCAATATTACGACAAATGCCCAACCACTACGCCACCGGGAGTCAAAGTTGACAACTATGGCTGTCCGCTGGATGCCGATGACGACGGTGTTCCCGACTATCTCGACAAGTGCCCTGATACTCCTTCGGGTGTGAAGGTGAACAAGGATGGTTGCCCTCTTGATACCGACGGCGACGGTGTTCCCGATTATCTCGACAAGTGCCCTGATACTCCTTCGGGCGTGAAGGTGGACAAGGACGGATGTCCTCCGCCTCCTCCCCCGGTTGCCCAAACTTCCAAAACGCTGTTTGTTCTGCTTCCTGATCCGGACGGTAAAATCGGCCAGGTAGAGGTAAGCACTCCCGATGGATCACAAGTCCTGGGCAAAGCATTTGATGCGACGGAAGTCTCAAGCTCTGATAAGATCCCGGGCCCTCCGAAAGTCATGGATGAAAAAGCAGTAAGAGATATGTTTAGAGATGCTCTTGAAGCACAACCAGCTGCTCCATCTTCATTCATCATGTACTTTGACTCGGGGAAAGCCACTCCTACAAAAAAATCGATACAACTGATTCCGGAAATCCTGGAGGCGATCAAGGCGCGACAATCAAGCATTGTAGTTGTCGCCGGTCATACCGACACGGTTGCATCGGTTGAATACAATCAGAGACTTTCTGAGATGCGGGCAAAATCTGTTGCCGATGCCCTTGTTGCCAAGGGTGTTGACAAGGCAATTATAGCAGTTGAATTTTACGGTGAGGAGCGACTATTGATAGAAACACCTGATAATGTGGCTGAACCCGGGAATCGTCGGGTAGAGATCATAGTAAGATAATACAGAGTGCTCAAGGTATAATATTTTAAATAAGTATTAAAGAAGGATTTATCACATAAGGCTGATCTGAGATTACAAAAAAACGTTATCTGAAGGTGAAAAGAAAAGGGGGTTGCGGTATTATTCCGTAACCCCTTTTTTATCTGTTTTGCTATAAAGTGATATAGCAGTTGTCAGAATAATGTTACTATTACGTTTAGGCATGTGTGCGTATGCGAACCGCAGTAAATTTGTCTTTAGGCTTCGAGGACGCCCCCAAATAGACTACAAAGATTAAACAGGCGGAGACTATAAACGGCTTCGTTGGCAATTATTCACTGGGGCTGCATGGTTTCCATGGATGCGGATATGCCGCCGTTGACGAAGGGTTCGGCATTATTAATGCGTTTCGCATACGCATACATACCAAAACGGAACGTATTTATGACATTCACTATAGAAGCCCCCTTGTTACGGAAACCTTCTAA
The DNA here is from genome assembly GCA_046485065.1 of Desulfobacterales bacterium. GTDB lineage: Bacteria > Desulfobacterota > Desulfobacteria > Desulfobacterales > RPRI01 > RPRI01. The sequence goes on from JAWOHP010000007.1 coordinate 28,029, forward strand.
GTGGCGCCAGCGTATTAAGAACATCGGCAGCTTTGTTTTTCGAATCTTTAACTGATCTGACAAATTTATCGGTCTCCATATCTGACTTTTTCAACTTATCAATCAGTTCAGCATCTGTCCCGGCTTTGTTCCCCGCTTCCGGTTTTTTATTATCAGAATTTTGGCCCTCTCTTTCCTTCCCGTCCGTCTTTGGCTGTATACTCTCTTTATCCGTGACACCTTTGTAACTCTCAATTTTCCTGGCTTTATCTCTGACTTTGTCAGGCAAAGGCGTATTCGTTATAACAGTAACGCCTTTTTCATCGGTATAGCTGTAAACATTGCCGGATTCTGATTGGGGCGGAAAGAGTGAAAATGTGATTGTCGAGAGAATGATAATTCCCGACAGTAAAAGAAAGAGGGATCTCTTTTGTCTATACATGAAATGTTCTCCTTCCGACCTTATTGACAATATTTATCATAAATTACCGGTAACGTAAATAACATTGATGGCGGCCTCGTGTAAAGAAATCCTTGCCAATAATCTGTGAGTCGTCTAAAAATAAGCGGATACAAAAAAGGAGATAAATATTTATGAAATCGGATTTGCGGAGAGGGCTGGGGAGCACCAATTGCTCGCGAATCGGTATCGGGAAAAAGGGCGAATAGGTTCAACAGGGAATCAGGAGAAAAGTATGGGATCAAAAACGGTTAAAAGCATTTGTTTTGAATGCCATTCACGATGCGGAGTTTTACTTGAAGTAAAGGATAATAAACTTGTGGGGATCAGGGGAGACAAGGAACATCCGTTCAGCCACGGATATATCTGCGCCAAGGGGCGCGCTTGCATGGAAATTATATATCATCCTGACAGGATTGATAAACCTTTGATTAAAACAGGCGGTAAAAGCGGACTTTATAAAGAGGCTTCATGGGATGAAGCCCTTGATATTGTTGCAACCCGTCTTGTTGAAAGCCGTGAAAAATGGGGAGCGGAATCGGTTGTTTTCGGTTCAGGGACGACCCGGGGCATGGCGCCATATCTGAACCGATTTCTGGCTCTTTTCGGGTCGCCCAATTTCATGGCCCCGTCCAATATGAGCGGGGGGCCTGTTGTCATGGGAAGCGGGGCCACGTGCGGGTTCGGGCTGGTTGATCCCGACTATGCAAAAAGCCGGTGTATTCTGTTGTGGGCGCATAATCCGGAGGCTTCCTGGCCCGGCCTTTACATGCACGATATACGGCAAGGGCTCAAAGCCGGTTCAAAGCTGATTGTTATAGATCCCCGGCGGACAAATCTTGCCGGAAAGGCCGATCACTGGCTCCAGATACGTCCCGGGACTGATGTAGCCCTTGCGCTGGGGTTTATCAACGTCATCATTGAAAATGAATTGTATGACAAAGAATTCGTCGCAAACTGGACATCCGGATTTGAAAGACTAAGGGAGCATGTGTCGGAATTTAACCTTAAACGGTGTGCAGAAATTACCTGGCTTTCCCGTGAGGCGATTTATGAAGCCGCAATAACTTTCGGGAAAACACGGCCTGCAAGTATTGGCGCCGGAATGGCAGGGGTCTGTCAGGCAAACGACGCTTTTGATCTGACCCGTGCTCTTACAATATTGAGCGGCATCACCGGGAATCTGGATGTGCCGGGAGGAAATCTGCGCTGTGTCGCGCCGACGCATAAGAGGAGCTGCTACGGATCAGCTTTTGACGCTTTTAAGAATCTCCCGAAGGAGCAGGCTCAAAAGAAACTGGGTCTTGATAAGTACCCTTTAACCGGTTTCATTTCAATTCCGTCACCGCCCCAGGTAGTCTGGCCGGCCATAGAAGAAGGAAAGCCCTACCCGGTAAAAGCGCTCGGTCTCTTTGCGAGCAACGGAGTGTGCGCATATCCCAATTCAGGAAGGGTGAAGAATGTTTTAGGTTCGCTCGATTTTCTCTTTGCAGCCGATTATTTTCATACTCCTACAACAGAACTGGCGGATGTTATCCTGCCGCCGGCCCATTGGACCGAGCGGGATGATGTTGAAGACCTGCTTATGAAAAATCATCTATTCTGCCAGCAGAAAGCAGTTGAACCGCCTCCTGAATGCCGGGATGAAAAAGAGATTTTAATCGGCCTGGCCAAAAAGATTGATATGCAGGGATTCTGGAATTCGGTTGAAGATGCTTTAAACTACAGGCTTGAGCCGATCGGCATGAATTTTAATGAGTTCAAAAAGGCCGGGCTCTACTCGATTCCCGTCACCTATAAACATTATGAAAAGAAAGGACGGTTTAACACACCGTCAGGAAAAGTGGAACTATACGCGGATTATTTGAAGGCTTTGGGCATATCGCCGCTTCCGGTTTTCCGGGAGCCGCAGGAAAGCCCCGTGAGTTCACCCGGGTTATATCGCGAATATCCTCTTGTGCTGACAACGGGGGGGAGAAATATTGTATTTTACCATTCTTCCCACCGTAATATTCCGTCGCTTAAAAAACGCTCTCCGGACCCGGAACTTCAGATACATCCTCAAACCGCCGAAGAGCTCGGAATTAGAGACGGGGAATGGGTATATCTGGTTACTCCGCGGGGAAAGGTTGAAATCAAGGCGCGGTACTTTGAAGGCATTCATCCTAAGGTTGTTCATTCTCCCCATGGATACTGGTACGGGATAAAAGACGGCTGGAAACAGGTCAACATCAATTATATAACCAATGACGAACCGTTGTGCCCGGTTTCCGCGTCTGTGCCTATCAAGGCGCTGCTGTGCCGTGTTGAAAAACAGCGGGTTTGAGCGAGGAGCATGAAGATGCGGGCAGTTAAAATAGCCGGTCAGAAGGAGCTGAAAGAAGTTGAGATTGCATCTCCGGAACCTGATGGAAGCAATGTAATTATCCGTGTTTCTTTATGCGGCATATGCGGATCGGATCTGCATTACTGGGAGGCCGGTTGCGGTATGGGCGGTGTTACGGATCTTATCCTAGGGCATGAATTCTGCGGCACGATTATTGATCCGGGGAGCCGGAAAGATCTGGTTCCGGGCGAACGGGTGACAGCTTTGCCTCTTGATCCGTGCGGATATTGCGAAACATGCCTTGCAGGCTTTCCCAATATATGCCTGAACGCCTTAAAGCGCTCCATACCGGGAAATAATAGTCCCGGAGCCTTTGCCGAATACCTGAAATTGCGGCCGGACATGGTTCGTAAACTTCCGGATTCAATAAGTGACGCTGAAGCATCCCTGATAGAGCCGTCGGCTGTTGCCATGCATGCGATCCATCAGGCCGGTGTCAGAGCCGGAGACCGGGTATTGATAATCGGCGGAGGGGCTATCGGTCTGTTATGTGCCGCATGGGCAAGAATAAGCGGAGCCTCCCGCGTTGCGGTTTCTGAGATCAACGCCATGCGGCGCTCCAGGGCTGCGGAGATGGTTGATATTGATGCGGTTTACGATGCCGGAGATCCTGAAATTGCACGGAAAATGAAAAAGGAAAGCGGAGGAGGATATGAAGTTGCCATTGAGACATCCGCTTCTGAAGCCGGCATGAATACGGCGTTAAAAACCCTGAAATGGCACGGACGGCTGGTGCTTGCCGGAATCAGCATGAGGCCTCAGAAGATTAGTACTATCTTTTATGTACTTAAGGAGATTGAGCAGAAAGCGGCCATCGGTTATCTTCCGGCAGAGTTTGACCTTGCAACGGCATTTATTTCAGATAAAAAATTGATGGTAAAAAACATGGTTACGAGAACCGTAGCTTTTAAAGAAGTTCAGAACGCTTTTGAACAGCTTTTTTCCGGAATATCAACAGATATAAAAATTGTCGTTCAGCAAAAAACCTCACCTGACGAAAGGTAACAGGGGAGACCAATACTCTCCTTGTCAATTAAAAAACAGCAAATTACTTATTCACGTAGTGCAGGGTATCAATTTAAAAGGCTCCTCCCATGAGATAAATTCCGGATTTTGGAGTTTTCATGTTTCTTGACAAATTAGTGCCGTTGTGAGAATTGATTTATTAATTTTATTACTGAAACATCCCGGCTTAATGAGATAGAAATCAACCCGTTTCAACCAAAACAAAGGAGGTTGCTTATGGACAAGATTTTAAGAATTAACATGGGCGCGGACGGAGGCCCCAAGGCCACATCCGGCCCAATAGGCAATTATGCAGGACTCGGAGGAAGAGCCATGACTTCCGCCATAGTTGCAAAAGAGGTTCCCCCATCGTGCCACCCTTTAAGCGCGGAAAACAAGCTTGTAATTGCACCGGGACTCTTAAGCGGATCTCTCGCAGCAATGTCGGGCCGGATATCCGTAGGCTGTAAAAGTCCTCTTACAGGAGGCATTAAAGAAGCCAATTCAGGCGGGCAGGGCGCACAGGTGCTTGGACGGCTCGGGTACGCCGCTATAGTTCTTGAAGGAGCGCCCAAAAGCGATACTATTTACAAGGTTTTCATAAACAAGGACGGTGTTAAGATAGCCGCGGACAGCAGCCTGAAAATGCTCGGAAACTATGATCTTGTCGATAAAATGAAAAAAGAATACGGGGACAAGATATCATGCATATCGATCGGTCCCGCCGGAGAAATGAAGATGTCGGCGGCTTCAGTTGCCTTTACTGATATGGAACAAAGGCCGACCCGCCATGCGGGCCGCGGAGGAGTCGGCGCGGTCATGGGCGCGAAAGGCGTGAAAGTCATAGTACTCGACGACACGGGCATGCCCAACAGGGAGCCGAAGAATCCTGAAAAATTCAAAGAGGCCAACAAGAATTTTGTTCAGGGGCTGAAAAAACATCCTGTTACCGGCGAAGGCCTTCCCGCTTATGGGACCAATGTTTTAACCAATGTAATAAATGAAGCCGGCGCATTTCCCACAAACAACTTCAAAACAGGCCGATTTGCAGGTGCTTCCAAAATCAGCGGTGAAACCCAGGCCGCCACCGAAACGGCACGCGGCGGAGTCGCAACCCACGGATGCCATAGGGGCTGTGTTATCAGATGCTCAGGGATTTACAATGACAAAGACGGCAACTTTTTAACAAAACAGCCTGAATATGAAACCGTATGGGCGCATGGAGCAAACTGCGGGATTGACGATCTTGATGCGATCGCTATGATGGATCGCCTTGACGATGATTACGGGCTTGATACGATTGAAATGGGCGCTACCATCGCCGTTGCCATGGATGCGGGTTTGGCAAAATTCGGAGATGCGAAGGCTGCCATAAACCTTTTAAAGGAAGTGGGAAAAGGAACCCACCTGGGCCGTATACTTGGAAACGGTGCCGCGGTCACAGGCAAGGTTTTCGGCGTGGAAAGGGTTCCGGTCGTAAAAGGTCAGTCAATGCCGGCTTACGATCCCAGAGCTGTTCAGGGGATGGGTGTCACTTATGCGACATCTACGATGGGCGCCGATCATACGGCAGGTTACGCGGTTACCGCGAACATACTCGGTGTGGGAGGCAAGGTTGATGCACTGAAACCTGAAGGTCAGATTGATCTTTCAAGAAATCTCCAGATAGCAACCGCTGCAATCGACTCCACGGGTATGTGCCTATTCATCGCATTCGCGATTCTTGACCAGCAGGATACTTTCCAGGCCATGCTGGACCTTATCAACGGATTTACAGGCCTGAATCTGACCGGTGATGATGTTGTCGCACTGGGGAAATCGGTGCTGAAGAATGAAAGAGAATTCAACATTCAGGCGGGATTTACTTCAATGCACGACAGGCTTCCTGATTACTTTAAAAACGAGCCGCTCCCGCCGCATAATGTGACATTTGCGGTCAAGGATGAGGATCTCGACAAAGTTTTCAACTGGTAAAATACTCATAAAAGGGAGACCATTTTTTTAGGTCTCCCTTATATTCATTTTCAAAAATATTGTTTTGTAAAAAGCTGAAATCTCACACCAAGCCGCAAAGATCACAAAGTTAACTTGTTAATATTAAACAATTATTCCTTAGTGCTCTTTGTGAGATAAATAATTTTTTTTCGAGCAGATAATGAATGATGCAGCTTTTCCATCTCTTATCTTATCCTTTGAACCGGCCCGGATTTTTATCTTTTTCCAGCTTCTTGAGCAAGGCTTTATTGTAAAGGGGAAAGTCGGCTGCAGCGTTAAAGAATTCCTGTGCGGCAACATGTTAATCGGGCAGGATTATCTTGACAACAGGATCCAGACGATTTTTCTGAATGGAAAACCTGTTGATAATGTCAATTCCGCGATAGTAAAAGACGCCTCAACCCTCTCACTTTCAGCCGCAATGCCTGGACTTGCCGGTGCGACAATGAGAAGGGGCGGTGCTTTGGCAAACATGAGGAGCGGAATTTCCTATGCATCTGCAGAAACAGGATCTGATTCATACGAAGGAAAAGTAACGATAAAAATTTTCAATTTAATATCAAGAGAACTCGGTCCTGAATTTTTAAACCGCGGTATCATAATTAAAGGAAAAGCCTTTTCAGGATTTTTTGACACAAACAGGAAAGTAATTGAAGCCGGGCTTTTTTCGGCTGAAATGGACGGCGTAAAAATAGAAAAAGAGAAGTTTTTTGATATCAAATGGGAAGATTTCGAAGAAATTCTTCTAAAGGTGGTCGCCAAATAGAAGGGGCTGCATGAAAAAGCAGCCCCTGTTTTACATCATACCAGTTTTTTCACTCAAACCCCTGAACCCTGTTAAATTCTTGCTGCGCGAGACGGCTTTAGCCTATTTAACAGGGTGAATCCTGCTGAAGGCCCGCCAATCTTTATAGCGGGAACCCTTCTATTCCTTTCTACTCACAAAGTTCAAAGAGAGCCGCCGCACCCATACCACCGCCAATGCACATTGATTCTACTCCGTATTTGACACCCTTCTCCCTCATGTTTGAAATAAGAGTCGCGCACAGCTTGGCGCCGGTGCACCCAAGCGGATGTCCAAGGGCTATTGCTCCGCCATGGATATTAACCTTCGCCATGTCAAGGCCCACCTCCTTGATGCAGTAAAGAGCCTGTGAAGCAAAAGCCTCATTCAATTCAAACAGGCCAACCTCTTTTAAATCCAACCCAGCTAGCTTCATAAGCTTTGGAATGGCGTATTTAGGTCCGACACCCATTTCGTCGGGACGGCATCCTACCGTTGTATAGTACTTCAGTTTTGCAACCGGCTTTATTCCCAGAGCCTTTGCTTTTTCTCCGCTCATAATAACTGTTGCGGCTGCTCCGTCTGTTGTCTGCGAGGAATTTCCGGCAGTGACAGAACCACCTGCGGCAAAAGCGGGTCTTAATCTGGTAAGGCCTTCAATGGTTGTATCGGGCCTGATTCCGTCGTCATTTTCCACGATAAAAGTCTCTTTCTTATATGTCCCATCGCCTTGAAGAACGAATTTTGCTGCAGGCGTCGGGACTATCTCTTTATAAAGCTTTTTGCTCAATGCTTCCGAGGCCTTCATCTGTGAATTAAACGCAAACTCATCCTGAGCCTGGCGGGAAATATTGTAGCGGTTCGCCACGTTTTCCGCCGTTATTCCCATTGAGCAGTACAGATCAGCCTGTTTTTTTGTATGCTCCGGATGAGGCCGGGGAAGATTTCCTCCCATCGGAACAAATGTCATAGATTCTATTCCGCCTCCGATTACGATATCGGACCATCCCGACATAACCCGTAAAGAAGCAAGGGCAATCGCCTCAAGCCCTGACGAGCAGAAACGGTTCACAGTAGCGCCCGAAACCTCATCCGGGAAACCGGCTATCTTGGCGGCAATCCGTCCGATATTAAGCCCCTGTTCGGCTTCCGGAAAGGAGCACCCGATCATGAGATCTTCAACATCCTTTTTTTCCAGATTGGGCGTCTTCTCAACAACCGCGTTTAAAATAAAAGACAGAAGGTCATCAGGCCTTGTATCTTTAAAAGCCCCTTTTGCCCTTCTGCATCCGGGGGTCCTGACTGATGTTACTATATATGCATCTCTCATCGTTATATCCTCCTTGAGATCTGACGGCTTCGTTAAAAGACCGTTCAAATATTAGTTTCTTAAGGGTTTACCCGTCGAAAGCATGTGATCAATCCTCGCGAGTGTTTTTTCTTCTTTAAGAAAATCGACAAAAGCCGTTCTTTCAAGTTTTAAAATGACCTCTTCGTCAATTTCGCTGTTTGTTCTGACGTCACCTCCGCTAATTACGTATGCTATCCTTTTTGCAAGGAATGCATCATATTCACTTACAAACTTGGCGCTCTGCATATTAAACAGTTCGGCGTTTATCATACCCTGTGCGGCTTCTCCGAAAACCTTAAGCTTTCTCTTTACAGGAGGAGCATATCCTTCATCGAGCATCTTTAAAACTTCTTTCTTTGCTTCGCCGATAAGATAGTCCCTGTTGAAAACTATCCTGTCTTTTGGACCTAAGAAACCGTTTGCCCTTGCTTCCGCCGCGGAGGTCGAAACCTTGGCCATTGCTATCGCCATAAATGCCGGAACGAAGAACTTCGCAAGATCAACATCAGCTACCGAGTCGGGCACGGAAGATATAAGCTTCTTCCAGAGGTTCATGCATCCGCCTCCTGCGGGAAGAAGCCCCACGCCTATTTCAACAAGCCCCATGTAAAGTTCCGCATGTGCAACAATTCGGTCAGCGCCGAGACATACTTCGCAGCCGCCGCCAAGAGCAAGGCCGTAGGGCGCGGCAACGACAGGGAAGGGGGAGTATTTCTCTCGTTGAACCGCCATGTGAAGCCTCTCTATCATGGTCTCGATCTCGGAGAATCTTTTTTCCTTTGCCGCCAGACCAACCTGAACAAGATCCGCTCCGGCTGAAAAAGCACCCGGCATTCCGCCTGCCTGGTTTCCTATGACAAGACCCGCCCCGTTCTGATCGACATAATCAAGAGATTCATGGATGAATTCAATAATCTCGGTATTAAGCGCGTTCATCTTTGTATGGAATTCGCAGCAGTAAACCCCGTCGCCTATATCTACAAGAGATGCAGACTTGCAGCTTTTTACAAGTTTATTGTCCCCTTTAAGGGCTGCAAGAGATATTATGCTTTTGCTGACTATATATTCCCTGTAGCCTTTCGAATTAAAATCATAGTAATAAATTTTACCCTTTTCTGTCCTGTAAAAAGAAGTATTTCCGGCGGCAAGCATCTCTTTTACCTTTGCGGGCACCTTGAAACCTTCTTTTTCCATTCTCTCAACAGCCCGTTGCACGCCAATGGCATCCCACGTCTCGAAAGGCCCCATTTCGAAGTTGTAGCCCCACTTCATGGAGTTGTCTATGTCGATTATCGTATCCGATATTTCAGGAATCCTGTTGGCAGCATAGATAAGACCGTTTGCAACGGCTTTCCATACGAATTTTGCTCCCTTGTCATCTCCGTAAACAATGGCCTTGATCTTGTCGGGAAGAGTTTTCGCCTTTTTGGCTTCGTCAAGGCAAGGGAAAGCGGGTTTTTCATATTCTTCGTATTCAAGAGTGGAAGGATTTATAACCTTGCGAACCTTCTTCCATTCCGGAGTCAGATCTGTTTTGTAAAATCCGGCCTTCGTTTTCTTTCCGAGAAGCTTCTTTTCAATCATTTTATTAACGAATTCAGGGATAATGAAGCTGTCTCTCACCTCATCATTAACCACGAGGTCGTATGTGTTCTTAGCGACGTGTCCCATCGTATCAAGCCCGACAAGATCCGAAGTCTTGAACATGGCTGTTTTCGGCCTTCCCATCGGAGGTCCGAAAAGGGCGTCAACTTCGGGAATCGTCAGGCCATCTTCAACCATGAGCTGCATGGCCTTGACCATACCCTGAACACCAATTCTGTTTCCGACAAAGTTGGGGGTATCCTTTGCCCTGACAATGCCCTTTCCAAGAATTCTTTCGCCGAAATCACTCATGAATTCCAAAACTTCAGGAAGTGTTTCCTCGCCGGAGATAATTTCGAGAAGATGCATGTATCTTACGGGATTAAAGAAATGGGTTCCGAGAAAATGCTGTTTAAACTCACTGCTTAAGCCCTCGGACATTGATTTTAAAGGAATTCCTGAGGTGTTTGAAGATACTATCGTGCCGGGTTTTCTTACCTTTTCAATTCTCTTGAATAGATCCTGCTTGACCTTGAGATTTTCAACAACAACTTCGACAATCCAGTCGCATGACTCAATCTTTTCAAAATCATCCTCAAGATTGCCTATAGAAATCAGATCCGCGTCTTTTTTCTGCATAAGAAGGGCAGGGCTTGCCATAAGAAGTGTGTCAAAACCACCCTTTACGATCTTGTTCTTTGCTTTAGGGTCTTTTTTCTGTTCATCCGTCAAATTGAATGGAACAATATCCAGCAATAACGTCTTAACGCCGGCGCTGGCAAGGATTGCGGCGATCCCTCCGCCCATGACGCCGGAGCCTATAACAGCAGCAGTTCTTATCTTTCTACTCATAATTACCTCCTGAAATGATGTTAAAAACAAGCATGAATGAATACTCATTCACTTAACAGAGCCTTATACGGGATGTCAAGATAAATTTCTTCCCAAGTTGCTATTATTATAATATAACATTTAAAATCAATGTATTATGGTATATTTTAACCACCCGGCCAGGCTTAAATAATCTATTGAATCGGGAATATTTTTATATCAAATAAAAATGAATTAAAATTCATTAATGATATGATTAATGGAGTTTACACAATTAATATCAATATGTTAAAATAATATGGAGCATTAAAAGCAAGCACCCTGTTTTTTGATTGACACAATGAGTTGCGCAACCTTATAAATCAGACGGGCACTATATTAGTTGTCAGAATAATGTTCCTATCGGAACGATTCATTAGAATATAGAATATCGTACATCGAATTTCGAAGTACGATGTTCAAAGTACGAACGGCGGTATTTTTGGCTGCACGGTTCTCATGGATGCGGATATGCCCCCGTTAACGAAGGGTTCGGTATTCAGAATACATTAATGACATTCACTATTAATTATGCGCAAACAATTTATAAAGCAGAGAGCGATTTTTAAATGACTCCAAATGAAATATTATGGATTGTTTTTACAGTTACCGCCATACTGCTTTTCCTGGCGGATTTAAAACTTTCCTCCGGAGCCCATGAAATAAGCAGCAGGGCTGCGTTAATTCTGTGCGGTCTCTGGGTAACGGTGGCAACTCTCTTCGGCATCCTGACCGGATATATGCTCGGCTTTGAGAAAATGGTCGAGTTTTTTACAGCCTATTTTATAGAATATTCCCTGTCCATGGACAATATGTTCGTGTTCCTGATCATCTTCTCCTATTTCAGCATTCCACC
>JAWOHP010000069.1:0-12933 GCA_046485065.1 Desulfobacterales bacterium
CTCGCATTTTCCACAAATGACCGATATCGTTCTTCGCTTTCTTGCAGTGCTTTCTCTGCCTTTTTGCGCTCGGTGATGTCGATAATAAAATTTACGGTGGCGGGTTTCCCTTCGTAGGAGATAACAACTGCACGCGAATCCACCCATCTGACGTTGCCATCCAAAGGAATAACCCTGAATTGCCGGACCGGCTGATTTTCTTCACCTCTCATTACGCTCATGTGTGCCTCAACCACCTTTTGAATATCTTCCGGGTGAAGAAGCTCCACAAATGGCCTTGTAGTTAGCACCTCTTCTGAATAACCGAGAATTTTTACGGCCATAGGATTCACATATTTCAACAATCCGTCCTGAGCGATCAAAATAACCTCAGCTGCATTCTCCACCACAAGACGACATTTCTCCTCACTCTCAAGCAGTGCCTCTTCAGCCTGCTTGCGGTCAGTGATGTCTCGAACGAAAGCGAGGATGATTTTTTGACCTATACGCTGAAACACGCTTGTATTGATCTCAACGGGTACGAGGCGCCCTTCTTTGCTGATCAGTTCAATCTCATCCGGACCAGTGGACTTGCCCTCGATATTGGCCTGGAGCAACTGGGCAGCCTTGTTCAGGCTTTTTTCCGGCAGGATGTTCAATTCCAGGAAGTTTTTACCGATCAGTTCCTCTCTCCTGTAACCGATGATCTCTTCGCACTTGCGGTTGCCATAAAGGAAGTTGCCATTCACGTCGCTCATGTAAACGCCATCAGGAGCATACTCCAGGTAGCTCCTGAACAATTCCTCGCTCTCTCGCAGTTTTTCCTCAGCTCTTTTGATCTCGGTGACGTCTTCAAAAACAACGCAGAATCGCTCTGTTGTATCCCAGGGACGGTAAACGCAACAGGAATAAAGTTTCTTTGTCGGGTTGTGATACATTGTGAATGTCTTGGTGATACCCGTAACCGCCACTTCACCATAGTTCTCGATCCAGTCATGCTCCGTTTCGGGCCAAACCTCGTGGACTGTTTTTCCCTTGACTTCCTCGTTCCTGACGCCGGTTATTCGTTCGTAGGCCTTGTTAATGTATTGAAACCTATAACTGACAAACTTTCCCTGCTCGTCAAAAACAGATCCGAACAAGACAAAGGCATTGGTCATGCTGTCCAGCAGCCATCGTTTCTCAGCCTCGCTCTCCTGAAGGGCTTCTTGAGCCAGCTTGTGCTCTAATTCCGCAAGTTCCAGATTATGGATTCTCTTCTTTAGGGAGGATATATCTTTTAGAAGTTCTTGTTTTGTCGTGGATTTATCTTTCATCTGATACCCCTCTGTAATGACAAAGGCTGCCGCTGGATAGAAAGACGGGGATTAAATTTATACGAGTCCTATTTAATCATTTAAAATCTATATGATATCCATTAGGATGTCAAATTGAAAGTAGGCCATCAGATCCTGCTTACCAATCGAAATCATGCGTTTTCGTCGAGTTTAGTTGTCTGTGGATTTCAGGAAGGAGCCCAAGCCCCCGCTCAGCATAAAAATCTCCCTCCGAAAAGTGAATATTTCAGCCAGTATGTTATTCAGTATATTATCTGTTTAGTTCATCACTACTCTGCCAACAGAAAGATCGTTCCCGTCGTGGCTGAAGGCGAAAATGTTGATCCGTTGTTGCTCATGTTCCTTCAATGCATCTTTGTATCCGCGACGACAACTCGATTGCGCCCCTGTTTCTTGGCTTTGTAGAGGGCCGTGTCCGCCGTCTGAAGTACATCATTCGCGTTTGTTTCCGAGGAGGGGACCCCATGTGCCACCCCGAGACTCAGGGTGACAAACGAGTCAACTTCCGAACCGGCATGGCTGATAGTGAGTTTCCGAACGGCCGACCGGATCTGCTCGGCGATGTGCAGCGCACCCTCCACGGGGGTGCCGGGCAGGATGACGACGAACTCTTCTCCCCCGTAACGGGCAACAAAGTCCCCCGGCCTAAGCATGCAATTGTGGAGGGCCTGTGCCACGTCATACAGGCAGGAGTCTCCCGCTTGGTGTCCATACAGATCATTGTATTTCTTAAAATAATCGATATCGCACATGATCAGGGAGAGGGGCATTTTCTCACGGAGCATCCGCTTCCACTCCCGCTCCAGGTATTCATCAAAGGCGCGGCGATTGGCTATTCCGGTCAGGGCATCTGTCGTGGCAAGCCGTAAGAGTGCATCATTCGCCTCGCGAAGCTGTGCCTCCGTTAGCCGGAGTTTCTCGTATTTGCGGGCGTTGTCGATTGGGAGCGCACAGACGTTGGCGATGCTAAGCGCAAGATTAAGGTAGTGTTCCCTATATTCGGGGAAGGCGATTTCCTCGACAGCGACCACCCCTTGCGTTTCTCCCCGATGGACGATGCGAAGCAAAAATCCTGTTCCTGATTCTGTCAAGACGCTCTCCTCCCGTAAACCCGCCAAGCGGATCCGGATGGTTTCGGAGTCCAGGGAATCCATCGTCTGTGGACGCAGATAGAGCTTATCCGGTCTGCCGTCAACGAAACTGAGGAAGGAGACGCGCCCCGCGGCGAAGAGCATCGTAAAGACGTCAAGCATCGCCTCGACGGCCTCCGTTTCCTCCGTGGTCCTGGCCATCTGACTAAGAAGATCGACAGCCATAGCGTAGTCGGCCGACTGTTTTCGCATACCGTAGGTAGCCTCGGATGATTCTCGCTTCTCTATTTCAAGACGCCATGTGAGGATGATTTGTGTGAGTTGGAGGCGAAGAAATAAGAGGCCTACTGGGACGATCTGGCAAGGTCGGTCGATGAAATCGGCAAAATCCTTCAGATGCGAACCGCTCATCGCATCAACCCCTGTATCAAGGAGGATGACTCGGGATGTTGTTTCGTGGAACATCGTCCGCGCCGTTTCCCGATTGAGCCCCATTCTTTCAAGGCAGGCAGGCCATTCGGCAAGACAGCCGGGCGTGACCAGGTAAGCACCATCAAGAATACTTCGGTTGATGATTTCCTGATCGGCGACCATGCTGAAGCATTGTGGGAGTCGGTGAACGCGGCAGTGGGGCAACTCTTCAGGGGAATCCTTGATGTTGCACAGACAGCTGGCAGCGCTGAAAATATCAACTCGATCTAAATCACCAAGGGGAAAAAGGGCCGTTTCCAGTTCCTCCGGCAATAAGGGCGGTCGGTTGCACCTGGCTGGAAAGGCAGCAACGATGGCATCTTCGAACCCCCCCAGCGCCAGGACGGCTTCCGCTTCCCGGCGATAGTGTTCACAGAGCAGAATGGCGATTTTACCGGCCATTGGATTCGGTCTCCTGAATTGGATAAACTCCCCAGCGCCGTGTCGCTTCAGCGATGGTGAGGAGCACCTCCTCAGGGACCTGCCAGGGGATCTCGCCGTGGTTGTCCGAGAGGATGAATCCGCCTCCCGGCCCTGCCTGGGCAATGGCCTTCTGGACTGCGGTTTCTGCCTCTTTGGGGCTCCATCTCCGCATCTCGATGCCGTTGAGGTTTCCCAGAACGGTCAGTTTACCCCGGCAGGCGGACTTGACTTGGACAAGGTCTTCCAGACCGCTCACCCCGACTACGGCAGTGCCGGTCTGCGCGATGTCGCCAAGGATGGGAAGAGACCTGCCCGAGGCCAGGTGGGTTGCCGTTGGTCCCTGTATTCGCGCAATAGTTCGTTTCGCAACCGCAAAGCCAGTCCGGCGATATATATCCGGTGGGACGATGGTTGTGGAGGAGACTGGGTCAAAATAGCAGATTGCCGTCGCACCGGCCCGAAGCTGGGCGTTGGCCCAGGCCACGCAGAACTCCTCGTTCACCTGCATGAGACGCTCGAAGAGCTCAGGCCGATCCTCCATCAGATCAAGGTAGCGGTCAAAGCCCATCTGCATTACGGGGAGGGAAAAAGGAGACATGACGACACCGATAATCGGGCAGTCTTCTCCGACACGGGCCTTCATCATCTCGGTCGCCCGGAGCACCTTGACAAGACAGGGACTTTTTTCGATCTCTGGTGGCTTTAGGCTGAGGATCTGCTCAGGATCGCCTATGAACGGGGCGCCGGAATTGGGAGGCCCGTCATCCCGGAAGATCACCTCACCGCCCCATGCCTCGATTTCAACCGGGGCATAGAAGAAGCTATAGAGACAGTCATGATCGAATTTTGCCCGCAACCGGAGCTGTCCCTCCGCCACGTTTTCCGCCTTGGCGAAGTAATCCCGGATGGGGAGATCCAATTCCTTCGCGCCGTGCAGGGAGAGCAACAGGAAAAGGGGAACACGGTCCGGCTCCTTATGCCCGAGGGTGGTTAGGACTCTCTGCATGGATGTCATCGTTGTCGCGGTCATTGCACACCTCCCGTGATCTTCTCGATGATGCCGGCAGCTTCAGAGGCCGAACGGCCCATCGCGTCAGCCCGAATCTCCCGCCAGAGTTCGGGGTCGAAAATGAACGGGGCGCCGCCGACAACCACTTTCACATCTGGACAGGCCGATTTCAGCTGCACGACCAGATCCCGAACATGGAGCGCGGAGGGCAGCATCAGCGTGGAAATTAGAAGAACGCGCAGGCGGTCTTCGTCGGCCCGCCGGACGGCCTCATCCACCGTTACCCGGCCGTAATCCTTCAGATCGAATCCATTCGCCCGCAGGACAGAATAGACGATCCTCTTTCCCAGCAGGTGGTAGTCTTCCAGAGTAGCGATGGCTATCGGAGGTTTGTTCTTCCGGTCCGGAGCGCCCGGTGGGAGTAGATCGTCCATCAACTCCTCGCAGATCCGACCGCTCATATAAACCTGGGAGAGGGCGATATCCCCCTGTTGCCATCCCTCGCCGATGTTTTCAAGCGCCTTGACGATCATCCCTTCAGCGATCTCAATGGGCATCATTGTGCAGGAGGCCATGGTTACGATCCGTTTCGCCTCCAGACGGTTCAGCGTCAAAAGTGCCTGGATAAAATTTTCGTTGATCTCCGTCATGGCTCGATCTCCCTTTCCGAAGAATTAATCTATGATTTAAACCGCGTAGACTTTTCCATCACGATATACAGGTCGCAAATTCTCTCTATTTACCGCCTGGTTTTCCAGCGGTGCCATGGTATTTCAACCTTGGATCCGCTGGCTTGCCGTGATTCTTCATTTCTAAGCTAATCATATCATAATTACCGATGGAATGACAATATTGATAGCTGTTTGAAATAAAGCATTTTTATTGAGGTTGACGTTTTACTGATTACAGGAAGCATTCCTCTGAATCAATCTCTTAAAATTATTTCAGACTGCTTTCCAGGAAGTGAGTGCATATTCGCCTGAAAGTTGCTTCCAGACTACCACTTCGACTATTTCTTCCTTGTCACCAACCTTCACTTTTAACAGCATTCTGTAGTTCATCCCTGCAACAACCTGCCTGCTGGCCTTGGAGATTTCAATCAGAGTGATTTCTGTATCCCTGCCGAGAATGCTTTCCTGTGTCTTAATTGCGAAGTTCGTAGCTTTGACAACTTCATTGTCATCAACTGCAATTTTGCTGTATCCTCCAACCATCGGTCCATGCTTTGAATAACATCCAAATGCGAAAAAAAACAACGCTAAAACAATTATTGATATCAAAGATTTCATCTTAAAAAAACTCCATTAAAAAGGGAGTGTTGAGCTTTGCGTGATTCACGTATCATTTGTAGGCGCCAGCGAAATCTATCACGCACATCTTTCGGTAAATGGGATGAGGCCCAACGGCGACACCAATAAAATTGAAGGTAGGGTCAAGAAGGTTCTTTCTATGGCCGCGAGATGCAACCCCATCACCTATGAGAAGAGAGGCTACTATCCGCCTGGCTTGCCCGTTTCCATAATCAATGTTCTCCCCTGCGGAAATACCCCATTTACCGTATCGGTTCATTCTGATGTCTACAGTGGAGTGATCGGTCCCAGTGTGCCCCGTGCCGCCTGTTCTTGCCTGGTCCTCCATATGGTCTCGTGCTGCCAGCGTCAGTCCTTTCTTTGGCGACAACGCCCTTACAGGCTTTGTTGTTAGGAGTTGGCTGATACATTCATCAAGTGCACGAAGGCCTTCAGAAGTTTGAATCGCAGTTTGCCCGGGGTAACAAAGTAGCCGCCCCTTATAGTACTTCTTGATTGGCACAATATAATCTCGGGCATAGCTTGCCGGATCTGTTCGTGCCATGTTTATATCGATAATTATCTCTCGTTCGATGTCGGTAAGGTAGTCAGCGCCTGCAGTAGTGTCGATTGTCTCCTTCTTCCATTTTTCAGAGGTTGGGCTCGGCGTTGGGTTCGTACTTCCTGTCTGATCTGCATTGCTCGACTCTGAGAATATGTTACCAACTGTCAGGCAGAAGAACGTAAAGGACGCAAGCCACAGAACAGTTCTGGACTTCATCTTGTCCCTCCTGTAAAGACATCGTCTCATCAGGGCCTTGTAACAATTAATATACCAAATAGGTCTTGTCAGAAATTTTGTGCAATACTACTTCAATTCATAAAAAATAAAAAGAGAAGAAATCATCATAAAATCAAGAATAATTTAATGTTATGCATTGGGTATTTGATGAAGCTGAGAAATATATGTCTAAGAAAAAGTAAGGCTGTCACACATTATTTAGAGTTCTATTCTAAAGATTTTTTGATCCAACTATATTGAACGCAGGTGTATTCTTTCCAATAACAGTCAGGGGGGGTGAGTGGACGGGCAATGTTCTTATCACCTGATGTGACCTCAATTTTTGAAAAAACAATTATATATGTTTAGTCTATTCGATATTGGCACTAACAACAGATGCTATTTGCATCATATCGATAGTCTGACCTTCTTTTAACATTGTAAAATCAGTTATTTTGCCAGTCTTACTGGTAGTTTTGGTGTTGTTAAATATTTTAATTAATTTAGCATCAGCCACAATATTCTTACCAGCATTTTCGGGTTTACCATTAATTGTTTTGGTTTGCAGTTTGTTTGCCTTGATGTAATCCCACAACTTTTTGGTTATCTCAGTACGAGGAAGTGAACTAGCACATAGGAATGCCGCCAAGTCCGCTTTCAATTTTACCGGTTTGTTCAATCCTTTTTCTTCTGCCATGTTTATGCCTCCATTTTTTAAATTGTCTTAGCACTTTTTTATCAGATATTGCGGGGGAAGTAAAGGAATTATAATTGAGGAGTTATAATTGAGAAGTTTACTTGTCCTGTAATCCTCTCTGCTTTCCGATTCTATAGGCATCTATGATAGCAAATATCCAAACGCAAACAATAAAGTAGAAAACAAAATTATTATGGGGATCTGTGGTTAATATTTTTGATCTGACAACGTCTGAAAGCTCTTGCGGGTTCACGGTACCACCCTGCATCTTAACCATAACGTCGTCAAGGCGATTGATTGCAGATCCCGCAGCCGACCAGATCATGTAACCTAATCCGATACAAGACAAAAACATGATGACCAATCCCCTCAAATACATTTTTAAATAGAGTTGGCCAACACCAGGAAAAACAAATGCGGATAGAAGTGCGGCTTTAGATGATATTTTCATTATGATGCTCGTTAACGTAGTCTTTGCATTTTATATGGGCAAAGCCGTTGTGCAGATCGCCGTACCGTGATTTCTATCAAGGCTTTCTTTTTGGCTGCTTATCAACCTTATTTTTTGATTGTTGTTTCTGTTTTTCGGTGTTCTGTTTCTGCCCTTTTTCCTTATTTTTCTTACCGCCCTTGTCTCCCATTATATCTCTCCTTTTCCTGTTGTCTAAAACATCTTCTCGCAGCGTGGTTTCCTGTTGCAACCACAGTAGGCCCATCATTATTTAATTGTAATCTTGCATACTTTTCAAAATCCGTCAATTACTGCTTTCAGCTTGCTATATTGCAGTTTCGGATTGAAGGAGTTCCGAGATAAATATATCCTTCCTATGCAAATTGTTATTCCAGAAAAATAAGAAGGAGGGAAAGGATTATGGGGAAAGCATATACCGGCAAATTGAAGGTTGTAAATGATGACATGTTGATAGCAGCAGTAGATATTGGAATGGAGATGAATCGAGGGTATTGCACCACCCCAGATGGACGGAGCTCTAAAACTTTTAAATTTGACAATACCAGGGTGGGAATGAATACGCTCTGGGATATGATTATGATAAGCAAGAACAGATTCAAATGCAGCCAGGTGATTGTCGGATATGAATCAACAGGCCCCTATGGTGAGCCCATGCTTCATTACTTGGCGAAAAAGCCGGTGAAAGTGGTGCAGGTTAATCCTATGCACACAAAGAAGGTAAAGGAGATAAGTGATAATTCTCCGTTAAAAACCGATGATAAAGATCCGCGGGTAATTGCAGATATCATACGATGGGGTCATGCATTGAGCATTGTCATCCCTGAGGGTGATGCTGCGTATTTACGGAGGTTGAACAACTCGAGGGAGAGGCATGTAAGGGAACGGACTGCCCTTATGAACCAGCTACAGCAATTGGTCTTTCTGTTGTTTCCTGAGTTTAAGAAAGTGATGAAAGATATAAAATGCAAGACACCGCTCTATCTTCTCAAGAAATATCCGACGCCGGAAGCCATAAGTGTTTTGGATAAACAACTTCTTGGCGAAGAAATGAGGAAGCGGAGCAGGGGCAAGTTTAAAGAGCAGCATGCGGATATGCTTATCAGCCTTGCCAAAAATACTATTGGTATTAGAGAAGGTGTTTTGGGTCTCTCCATGGATATACAACATATTCTCGTTCAATTGGAGATGCTAAAAAACCTTATTTCCGAGATAGAGGGTGAAATGGGCATAGCTCTCGGAAGGATACCTTATAGCTCAAAGCTGCTTTCCATAAAAGGGCTTGGCGTTGTATCCGTCGCAGGCATCATCGGAGAAATAGGAGATTTTAAAAAATTCAAGACACGGTCAGAGATCATGAAATTAGCCGGTCTTGATCTCTACGGGATAAGCTCCGGTAAAATGAAAGGACAGCGGAGGATCTCAAAAAGAGGAAGGAGTCTGATCCGGAAGATCCTTTATTATACGGCAATTCAGACCATAAGAAAGAACGGCATCATGCATGATTACTATACAAGGCTGACTACTAGGGGTATGAAAAAGATGGTGGCTCTCGTTGCTGTATGCAGGAAGCTTTTGGGAATCATCTATGCGATTGTAAGGGATGATAGCGAATATTCAATCAACTTTAAGAAAAAGCAGGTGATAAAAAAGGCAGCTTAAGGTATTATCACATAGGCGGGGAGATTATCGTTTTCTTCCATTGAGGCGCACAGCGACCTCCTCTTTCAGAATACATAACTCCCCGTCAACATCCTAATCTCAATTGAGCAAGGTAAAAGCGTTTCATACGACTTTCAAATTACAAGGGTTGGGTAGGATGTTCTCAAATGATGGGGAAACCCGCCTATGAAAAAACCTTTTATTGAATACGCAATAAAAAATAATTCTTGATTGGAATAAACAAGGAAGGAGGATATTCCGCTTCAGAGACAGAAAATCAGTTGTCAATATGGCCGATCTAATTAAATCTCAATATATCCGAGCTGTTGTGCACCTACGTGTCAGTAAGTTCTGTGGATGAACTATTTTGAGGATTTGCGTTCGAAATGATTGATCTAACAACGAGTTCACCGGCAGCCCGATAGGGGCTGTCCGGTGCAACGCTTGGTTATAAATTATTCGATTTTTTTATATCTTTTTCATGCCTGTTCTTTCTGCATACAGTCAAAATACCACCACTCATGGTTTATAAGGGAATAAAACCGGCTTGTTTCATAGCATCCGTGAGTAATTGTCTATTTTTAGATTGATCTTCTGTCAGTTTGAAGCCGAGATTCATCTTTGCATATTGCCAGTATATTTCTGCTGTGCTTTTTCTGAACGGTGAAAAACGCATGTCAATCTCATTACTTTTTCACTAATTCTGGACGGGAACATCCATAACAGTCCTGAACCCCACATTGTAAAATGCCTCCCATGGAGACCGCTGAATAGCCGCAAATTTGTTCTGTTCGTTCGCCTCGCCTCCCAGATCTCCTCCAATAACAGCATATTGGCTGCCTTGTATCGCCCACTCTCCGGTATTTTCATTTATATCCCGAATTCCATACCGGTTTGGCGCAGATAGTTGAATCGTTTTGTGGGAAGCAGGTGATAGCAGATGCTTGTGGAGATTTAATTTTGCCGAATCCTTTGGTTTTTCGGGCGTTGTGCTGTTTCCGCTTGCTGCATCGGGAATCTTTCCCGTGCTGACCACGTAAAGCCACTCATCTGTCTTAGGCAAACGTCTGCCATAAAAACCGGCAAACGCCGAAGCCCCGAATGCCGACACGCGAAGTGCAGGGCAGGCGGTATGCGCGACACCGTGAACTTGAAATTTTCCATCCTGAAAGAGGATCGGTTCAAATCCTTTCACAACTTCTCCGAGGATCAGCCATATATCCTTGCCGTTATAAACCACCTTGTTTTCCACCTTGATTTGCGGTAAAAATTGATTAAGAAATTCAACAAGCTGATAGTTGGTTACCATTGTTTCCTCCATATAGAATGAAGGGATGTCCACGGTTGGTCCGGTTTCTGAAATTTTATTGCTTCCACCCGGAATCAGAAACAACGTGGCGTGATCCCCCCCTTCCACCGAAGGTTCCGGATTGCCGGTTTTACTGCTTGGAGCATTTTGGTGTTCATCAGGACCGGACACTGCCTCGGTAAAAACTTTTAAGACGCTGTTTTTTTGGTAAAACAGGAATGTCCCGGCTGCCATAAATCCGATAAGAACAGACACCATGACGCCTATAAATATACGGCTGCGCCATAACGGTGACTGTGAACGCGTTTGAGTTGCATCAGAAACAGGCGATTTTTTCTTGCCGCCCATTGCATCTTCAATCACCTGATAAAACGCATCGGCAGATGCATAACGCAACTCTTTGTCTTCAGATGTGGCGGCTTGAATGATAATATCAAGCTTTTGAAAAAATGGTGTATTCGACTCCTTCAGACTTGCCTGGTGGAAAGGAATTTGGGTGGATGTAATTTTGCCGGCTGCCGCTTCATAAAGTATCTTTCCCAGGGCATAGATATCGGTTCGCTGATCAGTTCGTTTCATATCCATAAAAAACTCCGGCGACATGTAAGGCGGGGTACCTTTTACATCCATGGATTGCGTTACTGCTCTGATACGATTGGAACGTGCCAGACCAAAATCAGCGATTTTTGGGGTTTTCCCATCTATAAGGACGTTTTCCGGCTTCAGATCCCTATGAACAATTCCCTGATCATGCAACGCCTGCACCCCTTTCAAAAGCGGCATGAAGTAGGTTGAAATCCATTCCATCATGCTGTCATCGTCCGGCAAAAAGCCATCATCAGACATGGTTAAGCGCAACGTATCCCCGGGAATAAGTTCCATTGTAATAAAGTTAATAGAAACCGTTTCCTCACCTTTTTTAAAAGATATTTCCCCGCAGTCAAATATCTGAAGAACATTTGGGTGTCGAATCTGCGCCATGACCTGAATTTCTCGATTGAACCGTTCCAGGCCTGTTTCTGAATCATATAAACTTTTTTCAATTTCCGATAGGAATTGGGGGGAGATGATTTTTAAAGCAACGTCCCGCTTAAGATTCATTTGATGTACACGATAGACTTCGCCCATCCCTCCTTTGCCAATGATATCCATAACGATCCATCGGTCATTCAGCACCATTCCGGGGTCGAAAGTGTTTTTTAACGGTGTATCCATGTGTTGCAATTTCCTAAAAAAAATTCCTGTTTCTGAATTTTGACCAGTGCAATGAAGGGTTATGCTTTTTCTTCACAATTTTTTATTGCCTTAATGAGTAGTTGTTGAGTGCCATGACATCGTTAACACTTTTTTGTGCCACGACATCGTGAACGAACCTATAAAGACCCGATAGTCAATCTATAGAAGTCAAAGACACACAGATGTTTGAAATATCCAACAAACTAATGGTTTATGGTTAATGGAATTGTTTGTCATCAACGCACACCCTGTCCTTAGAACGTAGCAAGTCAACGATGTCATGGCACATTTATTCGTTAACGATGTCGTGGCACTTATCAAGTAGTTGATAGCTGACTTGCTTATTTTGTATCATGCCCAATACCTTCCCCATCAATTAAAACAAGCTCTGTATCATCGTACATCCAATCTGACAGTAAATTTCCTTGTATTCTGGCATAGTCAATTACTGGAGAGATTGAATTTTTCTCACTTGATAAAATTGATTTGCATTTTGTAATAAACTGGTCAACCTGTTCTTCAGCAAATTGATAGTAGCAGAAATCCTAACATAAATCAAAGTTATTACAAACTTTAGCAACCTTCTCTTTTACTTGGATAAAAATCTCTTCTTCTATTATTCTGAAATCTTCATTTAAATCATATAATGCAAGGTCAAGAAGAGTTTCTGTTTCGTCTTTATCCTCAGGAAACTCTTTCTGAAGTTCATTTACTTTTGAATCTATTTTTAAAAATTAAAACAAGTAACTGAATAGAAAATTCCTCCAAAAAATTTTCAGCAAGAATGTAATAAAGTCTAAACCTTTGGTCGCTTGTCTGTTTTTGGAAGAGAAGAAAAAGAGATTAGTCGCAAAGCCGAAAGAGGAGTAACGATTTACTTGTATTTATATCAGAATTTAAAGTCAAGATGAAAATAGTCTATGTTTTCAGTCCGAATTGAAGATATAAACTTGAAGTCCTGAATATTCGACGAGGTTTATGATTGATAACAGGAAGATATTTCAGCTCCCACCACTCTGAACGTCTGAAGACACCAACAAGGTGCTCGTGAGCTTTAGCGTTTACGGGTGGGGATCCGGAAAAGGATGAATAATTCTCGTCCCTACGGTTTTTCCTCTTTCTGTTTATCCATTCTGCTTTGGACCGAGCAGTACCGATTCGTTCAACTGGGCCATCCCCG
>JAWOHP010000076.1:0-8455 GCA_046485065.1 Desulfobacterales bacterium
CCCCCGTCTTGTTGGCGCTTCAAGGGTTCAAGAAATAGGTATGACCAATAACCTATTCGATATATTTCGATCCTGTCAACAGGAAAAAATAAAATTAGTTGAACTGTTTTCCAAGGTTTGATAAGGCGTTAAGAGGGAATCAAACGGGTAGGAAGACCACGAGTGGAAAACTCTATATCCTGTAATTGGTATCTTAGTATAGGTATTACCAATTGCATATTGGGTTCCAATTGAGGAGGACAGAATGAGCCACAAGACTGTTTTAAAGGAATTGCACAGGGTCGTCGGTGTGGAGAATGTCTTGACCGACAAGGCCGACCTGATGACGTATTCCTATGACGCCGCGGTCCTGGACAAGGTCATGCCGGCCGTCGTGGTGCGTCCGGCCACCGGCGAAGCGCTGGGCCGCCCTATGGGCCCGCCAACGAAAAAACGGATCGGAAGTATCATTTTCTCCAGCGCTCCGCCGTCTCTTCCTAAAACAACACCAAAACGCATGGCAACAACCCTCACGCCCTTATCTTTGGCTTTAAATGCTTCTTCTTCCCAATCCCTGCAGACCTTTGCCAGAAAATCAGTGCCTGACGGCTCGCTCTCTGTGAGGATATCTTCTCCCCTGTCGCCATAATAACCGGCCGCTGAAGTGCTGCAAAGAGTTATGTTTTTCCCTGAAGGAAGCGCTTCCACAAGATTGCGTGTGGTGAGAATCCTGCTTTCATATATTGATTTTTTGTATTTTTCGTTCCAGCGATTGAAAATGCTTCTTCCTGCAAGATTGATAACCGCATCAATATCTTTGAGTTCATCCTGCCAGGGGCCTTTTTTAGTCGTATCTGCAGAAATATATTTAAAATTGGGATTTGACGATGTTTTGCCGGCTTCACGACCTCCGACTGCGAAAACAAAATGTCCTTTCTTCAGTAAGGATGCCGAAAGATGTGACCCGATAAAACCGGTGCCGCCAGTAATGAATATCTTCATGTTTCACACACTATCCCAACTCTAAATCCCATCCATGTATCTTTTGAAGTTCCGACAGGTTTCCTTTCACTGGAACCCTTGACCCCTTGACTCCTCGAATCCTTAGATATTAAACGTGCCTGATTCTATATAAGGAACATCTTCGACATCAATGGCATGCAGAATGTTTCCGTGCATCCTTTTTTTCATTTCAAGGATTACAGCTCTTCTTTTATTAAGGTTTTTCGCAAATTCAATCGTTTCGTTCATAAGATCATTTATATGGCATGCCTTTGTAATTATATTGTTCTCGGCGCATTCCGCAGCTGTAAGGCGCTTTCCTGTAAATTGGAGTTCCTCAAACTTCTGCCTTGGAATAGCCCGGTTAAGCAATGCAAGCATTCCTGGCAAAAAGGGTATGCCCAAATCAACTTCCGGAACACAGAAAAATCCCCGGTCCGAGCGCATAAACCTGAAATCAAAAGCACAGGTATAAATAGCTCCGCCTGCGAAAGCATGCCCGTTCATGGCAGCAATAGTGATCATTGGATACATAAGCGTTCTTTTATACAGGATGTTCAATAAATAAAAAAAGTCTTTTGCTGTTTTTACATCTTTTTTCTGGATAACAGGAAAAAGCCAGTCAAGATCAAGACCGTTTGAAAAAATCTTATCATGGGCGGATGTTACAACAAGCGTTAAGGCTGAAGTCTCATTTTCCACTTTGTCGAGAACATCAAGATAAGCACGGATAAAATCGGGGTTAAAGCGGTTTTCTCCGTTGTTTAAGGTAACAACAGCAACATTTTCATCCAGTCTGTATTCAACCAGCGCCATACGATAAACCTCCAAAAAAAAGGGCAACACCATTTCTGGTGTTGCCCGGATATGTAGATATTAAAAATGGTTAGGAACAGCAGGAACCCTTGGTGCCGCAGCTAGTACATGAGGCTCCCAAATCAAATCCGGATGTAATCTTGAAACCAACTTCAAGAAAATCTACTTTAACGGGCTTTGCCTTTTCCATGAATTCTTTATTTATAAGATATTTGAATCCATCGATATCATAAACATTATCCGAATCGTTAGGCTCATCCAGAGCCAGTGCCAGAGAAGGCCCGCCTCATCCGCCTTCGTTTAAAAAAATCCTGATAGGCGAAACCGTTTTTCCTTTAAAATATTCGGCTATCTGTTGGGTAGCCGAAGGTGTAATTTCAACCATTATATTCCTCCTTGATATATAAAAAATATATAAAATCCTCTATGTTTCTTCTCAAACAAAACAGAAACTTTTTCTGCCTGATTCGGGCGTAACTTAATTACACTAATGCATTTTGTCAATCAATATTAACACCATATTAACTCGTCAAAACTTCTATGGCAGCCAGGCAGCAATAATTATCGAATTTTATTGACCTGTTAGGCGAATGATATTCCTTCAAGGTATTTTTCATATATATCATAATCTTTTGAGGAAAAAAGAATAAAAATCACCTTTATTACAGAACCTTTCTCCTCCTTTAAAAATCTGCATACGGTATCTATGGCTATTTTACAGGCATCCATTACAGGATATCCGTAAACGCCGCAACTAATTGCTGGAAAAGCTATTGAATTCAAATTGTTTTGTGAGGCAAGCAGCATGCTGTTGAAATAGCACTGTGACAAAAGCCTTCCGTCTTCAGCCTTTCCGCTGTAAACAGGCCCCACCGTGTGAATTACATGCCTGGCTTTAAGATTATAACCCTTTGTTATCTTGGCTTCTCCTGTATTGCATCCTCCAAGTTTCCTGCATTCTTCAAGAAGTTTAGGTCCTGCAGCCCTGTGAATGGCCCCGTCAACACCGCCTCCGCCTAAAAGAGAACGGTTGGCGGCATTGACAATCGCATCAACATCAAGCTTTGTGATATCCCCCTGCATAATTTCAATTATATCTGTCACTATATTTTTCATATTTCACCTACGAGTCAGTAACTTTTAGTTCATAATTGCAATAAGAATTACTGATTGAAATCAAGCTGTTTCAATTTTAAAACCTTTCTCCCGGAATAATCTTAAGCAGGCATCTGCAACAGCATCATCATAAAATATTCCTCTGCCATTCTCGATCTCCTCGAGAGCTGCATCAATACCCTTGCCTGGACGATAGGGACGATTAGAGGCCATGGCTTCCACCACGTCTGCAACAGCCATAATGCGAGCCTCCAAGAGAATCTCATCTCCTTTAAGATTTCTTGGATAGCCCGAACCATTCATCCGTTCATGATGCTGATATACAATTTGTGCCAGGGGCCAGGGCGATTCCACATCCTTGATCATCTCATACCCTTTTAGGGGATGTTCCTTAATCAGTGAAAACTCAATGTTTGAAAGCTTGGTAGGCTTAGACAATATCTCCGCAGGGATGGACAACTTCCCAATGTCATGGATGGAACCGGCCATACGGATGCCGTCGATTTTCTCTTGGGAAAGTCCCATCTCGGTTGCAATAGCTCTGGCAATATCCGCAACCCGTAGCTGGTGACCGGATGTATAGGGGTCTCTTGCTTCCACTGCGGACACCATGACCTGAATGATCGTACCAAACGACTTCCTGAGACTTTCAAGGGTATCTTGGAGTTTTTCCTCCGACTGCTTGCGCTCTGTGACGTCGCGGACCACACTTACGACACTGGTCCGGTGGCCTAAGTCATCGAGAATTTCTGTTACCGTATTCTCGGTGGGAAAGACGCTTCCATCTTTTCGTCTCATTTGAAATTCGGTACGAAACACTCCATTTGCGTCCAGAGCAGGAAAGAGTTCCTGACCAAATAAGTCGTACGATAATTTATCCACATACAAGACATCGGTGCTGCAACCAATCAAGTCTTTCTCTCCAAAGCCGAAGATAAACTCTGTCGCGTGGTTGCAAGCAATAATCCTCCGGGTGTTTGAATCTACTATAAAAATTGCTTCGTCCATGCTGGCAAATGTTTTATCCAGTAATGTCTTAGCCTTGATAAGTGCTTCTTCTGTCAGCTTGCGCTCGGTGATGTCACGGGCAATCCCCTGTACCGCATAAGGTATTCCATCTTTCAAGATAACGGAACCGATGGTCTCTACGAAAAGATCATTACCATTCTTCGCTTTCAATCGTAACTCAATCACATTCTTTTGATAGCCGGTCTCTATAATCTCCTGCATCATTTGAAAAGCAATGGGTATCTGATCTTCGCTTAATAATGTCGCGAAATTCAGAGAAGAAATCTCTTCCCTGTTATAGCCAAGCCGATTCAAGGCAGCTTGGTTGGCATCAATAAAGCGACCTTCAAAATCAGTGATGTAAACAAGATCGAGTGAACGGTCGAAAAGAGCTTTGTACCGCTCTTCGTTTTCCCGTAATGCCTCCTCCGCCCGCTTGCGCTCGGTGATGTTGCTGCTCAATGTGATGATACCTGTAAGCTTTTTCTCATTGTCCCGCAACATTGATATGTGGTTCTCCAACCAAACGATTGAGCCGTCTTTTCTGTATTCCTCCAACTCCAGGATGCGGGTTCTGCCTGGGTCCGCCATACCGCTGGCCTCCGATTTCATTTCTTCTTCAAAGACCTTGGCAACAATCTGCAGGGATTCAGGCGTCATCATTTGTTCCATGGTTTGAGACATAACCTCTTCAGCCGTGTATCCCCGAAGGCCAAAAACTGAAGGGCTGACATAGGTAAAACGTAAATTCAAGTCCATGACCGTTATGACATCCGCCATGTTGTCCAACACCCAACGATACTTCTCCTCGCTCTCCCGCAACGCCTCCTCCGCCAGCTTGCGGTCGGTGATGTCACGGGCAATAGATATGATACCGATGATCTTGCCATCGCGCATAACAGGAGAAACACTGACTTCGCCATACTTGATGGTTCTATTCTTTGCGACAAACTTATAAATCGTCGCCGCAATGGTTTCACCATTTAAGATCAAACTTATATCGGCGATAGCCTGCTCAAAAGATTCCGGCGTAAAGATAATTGCTAAATCATTAGCAGATCGGCCAATGAAATCTTGCGGTTTGTATCCCAATATTCTCTCCACGCTCGGAGACACACTTAAAACATTGAGATTCGTGTCAATCACATAAATAACATCTGCTACATTCTCAAAACTCAGCCGATACTTCTCTTCGCTCTCCCTGAGCGCTTCCACCGTCCGCCTTTGGGCCGTTACGTCTATGAGTACTCCGTGTGCACCCTTAAACACGCCGCCTTCGATGACGGGCCTGGTTTTCGTTTGCGCCCATCTGAGTTCACCTGATTTATTGAGGACTCTATAATCAGATGGTTTTTCTATCCCTTTGCTGAGTTCGGAAAACCATTCCGTCACAAGATTAAGGTCATCTTTGTATGCAAGATCGATAAAGCTCTTTCCGACGATTTCAGTCGAGTCAAATCCCAGCATATCCCTGACAGCCGGACTGATATATAGGACAACACCCTGATCGTCCAATTCATAGATGACATCTCTGATGTTTTCCACCAGAAGTCGGTATTTTTCTGAGCTTTTTGATTTTATTAGCTCGGTATTTTGCGAACGCAATTCCGTCAGTTCATCTATGAGCTGTTTCTTTGTCTTATGATCGTCTTTCATAAGGTCACCCATCAGCAGTAGTGGTTAAAAACACAAAAGCCCTGTCACATCACAAAAGACAGGGCTTGGAGAATTTTACTCCTTCCTTTATACAGGAAGGGTTATCATTTAATTTTATTAGTCAATCGTAATGCTGAATAAATTGTACCCGCATTCTTTTTCAAATTCAAGGCATATTGTAACAAGAAAAGTAAGTTTTTAAATACTGCCTATCGGTTAAAATCTTGGATACCCATCAAGAATACCGGATGCTATATTACAGGAAGCAATGGCTTGATCATACATGAACATAAAAAGTTGAGACATCTGCCCCTGACTTTGTCCATTATTTTTTCTTTCTTCTATCTGTATCGCTTCTCCGATATTTTAAGCTACGTCTTTCAGGACCATTATAAGTTGAAGCTCCACCTTTCCTTCGATCTTTTTTCGAGCGTCTATCAATCTCTGGTCTTTTTTCCTTCATTTAGATCCTCTTTAATCTGTTACTGAACCCCGCAAAGCCAATGATGCCAGAGCTTAAGAGGAGTATAGTTGTGGGTTCTATGACTGTGGTGATGGTTTAAGAAATCTTTGCACAACTCCCTGTAAATTTTTTATCTTATCATTTTGGCTCAAGCACCACATCAATTCCTTTAGCTTTAAAGTATGCTGCAATAATCTCTTTAAGATGTTCATAGTGTTTCATGCCGCACTCTCACGGTTGAGAAGATCAGTTGCGAGAGCAACACATTCTTTAATATGGGTTTTGCCCATGTACTTCATTCCTGCAAAGCTGATCGCACTCGATATTGCAGAGCCAATAAAAGGAATTAACTTCGAGATCTGCTTTGCAGTCATGCGAATGCCGATACGTTTCAAGAGGGTCAGGATAAGTTGTTTAGTTACGTACTTACCGACAATTGCCCTACCCGTAGCCTTAATTAGTTGATAAACAAAAATTTTTGTTTTTTCATCTAGTGACTCGATTTGTTCGGGAGCAAACCCAAAGCGGCGATTGATGCGAGGAAGTAAATCGAGAAGTAATGCCATGTCAGCCGCAACATCTGGTCCGATTATAGGCGATAATCCTGCGGCGGCAGATGCAAGAGCTCTTTTGGAAAGCATGCGTTCACATTCCACTTTGGCATCGTCAATTTCCTTCATGCTTTTGGGGTACATTACAACTCCTTTCATCGAACGCTGCGGCTTACCGGGAGCCGAATCTGTCGGCGATCCGGTGGAGCCGGTTGTTAAACTTGTATGGAGGGTTATTTCTTTATGACCCGGTACAATATCAATAGAAGAACAGCGCCAACGATAGCCAGCAAGATACTCCCTACATTAAATCCCGTAACCGTCCCAAGCCCCAGGAAGGATCCGATAAACCCGCCTACGAAGGCGCCAGCTATTCCTATTAAGATGGTAATAATAAGTCCTCCAGGGTCTTTGCCGGGCATGATGAATTTTGCGAGCAAACCAACGATTAATCCCATTAGGATCCAAGATAGAATTCCCATTACTAACCTCCTTTCTCAATTTGAGCTCAATTTCTTATGCTAACGCGGACGTAACCCGTTTAACGGGTTGACGGACTGATTGGAAAGCAACGCGCATTTGCCTAAACGGTCGCTGTACTAACCCTTTATGTTGCTACCATTGTCTCTATAAGTCAACTAATTCAACAACGCCCAATAGACCCTCTATAGACAAGTCTGACCCCAAAGTTCGTAAAACATCATTTGGTTATCCGTTGTGCCCAGAGCATAGAGACCTCACCCAGCGTTTTGAGCACGATGACGGCAATCAGGCCAGACATGGGGTTGGGACTTTTGTCGGCAATGAACGGCGCAATCATGACCAGAAAAAAAAGCAGAAGCATCCATCCGCCACCGCTATAGAAGAGCGGTTGTCGGCTGCTACCGCCTAAGACACCTGAAGCCATCAGCTCCTGTATCGTGCGAGACAGCCGCATCACGAGAATACTGACAACCGGCCAGAACTGAATATCCTTTACGGCCTGAAAGGAAGAATGGATCGTTTCAAGCAGATCAGAACTGTTCACATCCCGACCATAGACCAAAATGGTAAAAAAACCGAAGAAAAAGTAAAAAACAAACTCAAAACCGAGAACACCCTTTTGCATATTTTTCGGAATAAAGAAGTGCTTGATCGAATCCATCAGGACAACTATTGCGCCCTCTGCGATAAACAGAAGAATTAGATTGAAACTGCTCCATCCATGATACCAGACATTATAGAGCGGGATCATATTTGTGATTATGATCGTCAGTAATTGTGACAGAGGATAGGCTCGACGCTGTTGCATGTGGGTTTATAAATTATAGTTCAAATTATTATAGTACAACAAAAAAATCAGCCGGAGCGCAGCGATTGGCTGATTGATAATTGATTGAATTGATAAGGCATTGCTTTTGACGGGTTGGAGTATAGGGAGGATGTTTTTGCCTGTCAAGGCATATTTTGCATCAAAAAACAGAGATAGTTGATGTGGTCGGGCAGTTTATGTGGATCGGCGGCGATCATTTTGGTGCCATCGGCTCTCTTTCTGGCGACTTGCCTGTCCGAAAGACATTTTGAGGCGCTTTTCGGACACACCTCTCATGCACGCCTCTTTTTCAAGATGTATTCACTTATTGATAACGGATTGAAGTCCGGCATTTTCTTCAAGGTTGACGATTTACTGACTTCAGGAAGATATTTCAGCTCCCACCACTCTGAACGTCTGAAGACACCAACAAGGTGCTCGTGAGCTTTAGCGTTTACGGGTGGGGATCCGGAAAAGGATGAATAATTCTCGTCCCTACGGTTTTTCCTCTTTCTGTTTATCCATTCTGCTTTGGACCGAGCAGTACCGATTCGTTCAACTGGGCCATCCCCG
>JAWOHP010000159.1:0-4014 GCA_046485065.1 Desulfobacterales bacterium
GAAGGGCACGGCGTGGAATATAGGCGACGAGGATGAAAAGTTAACAAAAGCCGTGTGCCATGTCGGTGGCAACCATGGCCCGTAGATCCCGCATTGATGCCCCGGGGGCACTTCACCATATCATCGTTCGCGTTATCGAGCGCCGGTCAATCTTTTCCGATGCCCGTGATTATCAGAATTTTCTTGAACGGCCTGGCCATCTGTTAACCGACTCCGCGGCCCGCTGGCCGCCGTTTATGCTCTTCCTCCTCGGATATTTTCTTCAGTTCCTCCGCTTGTTTGCGTCTGCGTTCCTCTTCAGCAAGCTTTTGATCCGTTACTTTTTCTTTCAATGGGGAAGGACCGAGAATAATTGAAAAGTCGAAAATGAGTTTTTCAAACTGTATAGAGGGTTGGTTGGGTTCCCAACTTATTAGGTCTGCGGCTTGGATAGCCCCATAACCCAATGGGGGTCGAACATTATCAATAAGAATCGGGATCAATATGTTACGTTCAAGACCCCTATCAGCCTCCTCTTGTACCCATTTCGAATCGACTGAAATTTTCGACCATGCTACAATGACCGAGTGTGCGTTTTCAAGGGCCTCGCCAATCACTTGTCACCAAGTTTTGCCTACCGGAATCGTCCGGTCCCAAAATCCCGACCAGCCTTGGTCTTCGAGGGCGGTTGCAAAAGGAAGCCTTCCCCACCCGTTATCAGATAGGCACCGGCACCTTCCTTCATATTTTTGCTGTCCTTTTCGGTAGTGTGGTCATCTGGGAGTTCTATCTTTTGTTCACTTAGCAGCCCAATGCATTCAAATAACATTCTAACATCAGGCAGGTTTATTTTGTAGATAATGAAGTAATTTCTATAGTTTTATCCAAAAATATTTCATATTCCATTCCTTTCCGCAGTCAGCAAAATTCTTATATCCTCCTGTAATCTTATATAAAATCACATTATCTTCTCTATGGCATGAGAATTGTACCAAAACCTTTTATTTCAACCTCTAAATATCCTGCTTCAATATCTTCTGCAGGTGAGCAATATTTTATTACTCAAAATTAAATGAAGCGTTATGAATTATATTAGAAATTATATAAAAATTATTTTTGAAGAAAAAAAGGGGAAGACGATAAGATTTTTTCTGCTTTTATCTATATTGATTCTATATTTACTTGGATTCACAGGTATTAAACAAAATATATTTTGCCATATCCATTCAAACCCGCTTCAATTCAACGATTTCATGCAGACAAATCACAACGATAAATACCCAATGGTTGATGAGACATCAGATGATGAAATCGTATCCGGCGATGCAATTGAGCGGGCCTTTTCACTTTGTCAGATCGCTCAGGGATTTTGGCGGAGTAATGAACCTGATAAAGCCATCGATCTACTCGACCAGGCATATTCCACTATCCTAAGAATTGAAACTTTCGATGACGAAGACTTGATTCGACAGAAAGAAGATATGCGTTTTCTTATATCAAAGCGCATTTATGAAATTTATGCATCCAGAAAAATGATTATAAACGGAAGCCGAAATGAGATACCGGTGACTATTAATCAGCAGGTCCAGCATGAAATTGACCTTTATACGAAAGGAAACTCAAGAAATCATTTCATTGCCTCGTACAAAAGGTCCGGAAAATACCGGCAAATGATAGTCGATATGCTACAAAAAGAGGGACTTCCCCAGGAACTTTCATGGCTGCCATTAGTTGAAAGTGGGTTTATCGTTAACGCGCTCTCGGATCAAAGAGCGCTCGGTTTATGGCAATTTATACCATCAACCGGCTATAAGTTCGGATTAAGCCGCGACGAACACATTGACGAGCGCTTGGACCCAGAGAAATCAACGCAAGCTGCAATCGACTATTTTAAAGAGCTTCACAGCCACTTCGGCGATTGGTCTACGGCGCTTGCAGCATATAATTGCGGAGAAAACAGAGTATTGAGGATCATTCGAAACCAAAAGATCAATTACCTTGATAATTTCTGGGATCTTTACGATCACCTTCCTCGGGAGACAGCGCGTTATGTGCCAAAATATTTAGCCACATTGCATATAGTAAATAATTTAGAAAAATATGGATTGGAAGAAATTTCAATCGACCAGCCGTTAAAGTTCGAATCATTCACCGTTACAAAAGAGAGTCAATTAAATTATATCGCTGAAATTACTGGAATCGAGGAGAAAACATTAGAAGAGCTAAATCCTGAGCTGCGGCAAGGCATTGTTCCCGGAAAAAATTATACGCTTAAAGTACCGCAGGGGAGCAGGCAAACACTGTTTGCCAACATCGATAATCTCCTTCGCCTTAATCCCGAAAGTGTGAATTTCCAGAAACACCATGTGAAATCCGGAGAAACCTTATCTCTCATTGCCAGTCGCTACAGCACAAGCGTTGATAACATCATTTTGGCTAACAATTTACAAAGTGCTAACCACATTGTCTCTGGAAAAACAATTAAAATACCGCATGAAATAAATACTTCTGACCAACGTGGAATTTTAACATTTATATCAGGTAAGATTTAATGACGATAAAAAAAGTATACCGAGAAGACCTATCTAAAGCAGCCCTTTCGTTTGTACCGACTCTTTGGTGCTATCCTTGATGGCTAAAAATATAAAAATTGTGGGTCGTGTATGCACGGCTAAGAGGGTTCTTATCCTCCCAGCCATTCCTCGGCATTCCCAATAATACCCATTCTTTCAAATGCCCTGGCAATGATAATGACCCCTTTAATACCCAATCCATTAATTTTTCTTAAATTTTCTGCCTTGCACTTTGTCAGTTTCTCCGGGTCGCCGTCGTAAAAATCATTACCCTTAAGGGCAGTCCTCAGTGTCAATGTAAGTGAGACACCTACCCATTGAAAAATTAGTGTGGGGCGGGTAGGAGAAACTGCTATGGAATCTTCAATCAAATTTAAGCCTTAATTTTCAGGCTCGGTTATTTCAACCGCTGTGGGGGAAACGGTTGACGACCGCAGGGAGAGCAGCGTTTCCCCCACAGCGGAACAAACCATGGGTAAACCCTTCAACATACCGGATTCCGAAGTGCCAGAAAAAACACACGGTAGGAACATAGGGGACGAGGGTGAAAAGTTGACAAAAGTCGATAACCTTGTCATTGAAAACCATAGCCCGTAAATCCCGCATTGATGCCTCGGGGGCACTTCACCATATTGTCGTTCGCGGTATCGAGCGCCGGTCGATTTTTTTCGAGGACCGTGATTATCAGAATTTTCTTGAACGGTTTGGCCATCTGTTAACCGACTCCTCGACCCGCTGACCGGGGGCCTCCTCCAGCCGCTCCAGGATTTCAGGGGCCAGGATGGCGCCTTCGATGCGGATGCTGGGGTAGATCATGGTTTTTTCTTTACCCGGGTCTATCGATATTTCTGGAGACGACTTTGGGGCTTATCCGGCAACGTATATGCAATCAAGTCGTCTTTTAAAAGCATGGCAATCGTTTTTTTCATGGCGCCGGAAATGGATTTATGACCTAATGATTTTGCAATCTCACTTTTAGACTTGGGTGACTCCCGCAAGGTTTCAAGAATTCGAAATGCCAAATCCGACTCGGGCCTCGACTCGGGCTCTGACGCCGGCCCTAACTTGCCTGAGGCATCCTCTATACCCATAACAGCATCCGGGTTGACCGGCAATAGTCATGAAAAAGCCAAAAAAGGATAAAGAACGTGAGGAGCGCATAACGATGGATATTATTGTTGATGCAAACGGCCCTGAAGAACAAACTATGGGTTGGTATTATTACCTCGAGGAGAAACTTCATTTCCCTTTTACGGCAATATGCAACGAAAAACGAGCCATCTCCCCACTCCGTGTCAAAGATGAGGTTGATGTTCTCGGAATGGCTCCTGAGGAAGAATGCGAGAGGGAAATGTTCGTTACTATGCGTTGGGAAAGGGATGGTTTAGCCGTTCCACTATCCCAGCTAACCCCAATCAGTGAAACGCCAGAGGAGACTATTGAAGCAGTTGAAGATTGGCAT
>JAWOHP010000043.1:0-26941 GCA_046485065.1 Desulfobacterales bacterium
GTGCTGGAAGGCGAGGACGAACAGAGCATCGGCAGGCAGATGGCGCTCTTTCAGGAGCGGGTTCTGCCGGATCTGTCGAATAACATCAAATGCGGAAATTCCCTGATCGGGCCGGATTTCTATAACCATCAACAGATGAGTCTTCTTGACGAAGAAGAAATCTTTCGGGTCAATGCCTTTGATTGGAATGCCGAATTTTCGGAGATCATGAAGGATGGCGGGTTTGATGTGGTGATCGGGAACCCGCCGTATGGTTTCCATCAAATTCACTCCGAAGATCTGAAAGTATATTTCAAAAAAAATTTGCTTTCATCTCAGGGTAGTTTTGAGCACTATTTTTTGTTTTATGAGAAAACCTTACAGTTACTGAAGACAGGTGGTTTACATGGTTTTATTGTTCCGGTCACTTGGCTTACAATACCCTCTGCCAAGTCTCTACGAGGTCTGATTCTGTCAAATTATTGGATTCGAGAAATAATATGGTTACCAGAGTTGGTTTTTGCTGAAGCGCAAGTGAACACCTTGGTTTCGATAATTCAGAAGACCGATCCAAAACGGACGTTGGTAAACATTTACGATTCTCTCGGCTTTAAAAAACCACCAAAAGAAACGCGATTGTATGACCAAAAATGTTTTATCGAGCAAGGATATTATATTGCGATTTTTGAAGCCGAGTCAGACCGGAAAATTTTGAAAAAAATGGCAGAAATTGCAAATGGGTTAAGTGAGTTTGCTAGACCTTGTTCGGGTTATAATCCATACGAGACTGGAAAAGGAATAGCACCTAATGGAGGCCCTCATACCAGTGAGACTGTCAAGGTGAAACCATATCATTCAAAAGAAAAAATAAACGACGACTGGAAACCTGAGATTATTGGGCGTGATTTAGGGCGGTATAGTATACGAGTTGGGGGGGAACGCTGGATTAAGTATGGGCCGTGGCTTGCTGCTCAACGAGACCCTGAGAACTTCAAGGGAAGTCGAATTTTAGTTCAAGAGATTACTGGAGGGAAGGAAAAACGAATCGTTGCTGTCTTCAGTAACAATGAGCTTTATCACAGTCGAGATATTATCCCGATTAAAATCGAGAAGGATCAACCCCATGCATACTATTTGCTTGGGATTCTAAATTCGTATTTAATTACATGGTATCATCACAAGCGTAATCCCAAGGCCCAGAAAGGGCTCTTCCCAAAAGTGCTTGTGTCAGATTTAAATAAGCTCCCCATCCGCACCATCAACTTCGGCGATCCTGCCGATGTCGCCCGACACGACCAGATGGTCAGCCTTGTCGAGCAGATGCTTGAGTTAAACAAAAAACTGGCCGAATCCAAAGTTCCCCAGACAAAGGAAATGTTGGGGCGGCAAATCGAATCAACGGACAGGCAAATTGATGACCTCGTATATAAACTGTATGATTTAACAGATGAAGAAATAAAAATAGTAGAATCAGCAAGTTAAAATGCATAATACAACGTTAACGCAAACGGCGAAAAATCCCGCCGCCTCTTAACCCAAACGCAGGAGAAAAAATGGCGCTAATTGAGGAAAAACCGTGCACCTGACCCTTTATGCCTATCTTGTGCCTTATGTTGAGAATGAGGAAGAGTTATTTCTGAAGATTATTATTTCAAGCAGGAAGGCAACACAAAGATATCTTGTAGATAAATATGAAGACTAAATTAACGAAAGAAGAAAAGGAAATAGATGAAGAACCTATCAATAATATTTTTCTTATTTCTAATGGGGTGTGTTGGAATACCCAACAATGTAACACCAGTAGATAATTTCAAGATAGAAAGATACCTGGGTAAGTGGTACGAAATTGCGAGACTGGATCATTCATTTGAACGCGGTTTGACTCAAGTTACAGCAGATTACAGTTTGCGGGATGATGGTGGTGTGAGAGTGATGAATCGCGGGTACTCTGCTGAAGCGGACTTGTGGAAAGAAGCTGAAGGAACGGCTTATTTTGTGAAAGGATCTAATCAGGGTTACCTGAAAGTTTCTTTTTTTGGCCCCTTTTATGGTTCCTATGTTGTTTTTGAACTTGACCATGAGAACTACCAATATTCACTCGTATGCGGTCCTGATAAATCTTATTTATGGATTCTGGCAAGAAGCCCAATAATTAAAGAAGACGTAAAATATGCTCTGATAGAAAAAGCAGCGGCATCGGGTTTCGACACCAGCAAATTAATATTTGTCGATCATGAAAAATCGTCCAACAATGCTAAGTCAACCGATGCAAAAAGCCGCTCGGCTGATTAGCGATGTTAGGCATAAAAGGACAGGAGCGTGTGCTCACATGAGAAAAATGCAGATCAGTAAAGCGTTTACATTGATCGAATCTGGTCCAGTTGTTCTTGTTACTACACATGACGGAAAGAAGAACAATATAATGACGATCTCGTGGATAATGGTAGTGGACTTTACGCCGATATTTGCCATGACCACTGGGCCCTGGAACTATTCCTTTGCTGCTCTTCGTAAAACGAAGGAGTGTGTTATTGCGATTCCCACTGTTGACATGCTTGATAAGGTCGTTGGAGTGGGAATATGTTCCGGAGCTGATACAGACAAATTTAAAAAGTTCATGTTGACCCCCGTGAAGGGAAAGAATGTCAAAGCGCCCTTGATAAAAGAATGCATGGCGAATATCGAGTGCAAAGTTGTAGACATCGTCAAGAAGCATAATATCGTCGTCCTCGAAGGCGTAGCGGCGCACTTTGATAATTCACGAAAGGAGAAGCTAACTGTTCACGCAGTTGGCGATGGAACTTTTATAGTGGATGGGCGTAAGTTGGACCGAAAGGAAATGATGCACTCAAAAATCCCAGCTGGTCTCTGATATTATAACATATTTAAGGAACCTATTTTTTTCCATATATACATCGTTATTGAGTATCCAAAATCTTATAACCTGTCTTTTCAGCGTTAGCCTTAAATAAATCTACAAATATAGAGGTATTATGAAAAAGCTGGCTTTTAAAAAAATTGATGCCTTTGCAACAGATAAATCTGCCGGGAATCCGGCAGGGGCAATCTATCTGAATTCAGAAAACAAACTTGATCCAAAAGATATGCAACGTATTGCGGCTGAATTAAAAGGATTTGTCAATGAAGTAGGCTATATAAGCAAGCTTGATACTGACACCTTTATGCTAAAGTATTATTCGTCTGAAAGGGAAGTCGAATTTTGCGGGCATGCCACAATTGCAATCATGTATGACCTTCTCAAGAGTGATGCCGAACTTTTAAAGAAACCAACTATCAATATTGTTACAAGCAAAGGCAAGTTGCTTGTCCAAAATAGAATTCCAGATGAAGATGCTGTGTTCATATCTGCACCTGTTCCTCACTTCTCTGATAGATCTATTCCAAAAGCTCAGATAGCAGAAGCTCTGCATATTGACGTGCCAGACATGCATAAAGATAACCCCATTGAAGTTGTTAATGCCGGCTTAGAAACGCTCATTGTTCCGATCCGAACATTACAGACGATATTAGCAATAAATCCTGATTTTATGAAGCTGAAGCTGTTCTGTGAAAATAACTTTATTGATATAGTGTTAGTGTTCTCCTCGGAGGTATCTGATAAATCAAATCATTTCCGCACAAGGGTCTTTGCACCTCGTTTTGGCTATCTTGAAGACCCCGCAACCGGTTCGGGGAATGCAGCATTTGGTCACTATTTGCTAAAACATGAAAAATGGAACGGTGAAGTTATTTCTCTTGAGCAAAATGATAAGCTCGATCAGTCAAACATTATAAAGCTGCTAACAAGGCGGGATGAAATGAATGATATGGAAGTCGCCTTTGGTGGCGGTGCTATTTTGAGAATAAAAGGAGAATACTTTTTAGTATAATGGGCTGACCCGTCGCTTCACCGGATCGCGGCGCCTTGCGCTGCTCTCGGTGAGCTTTTCGTTATGCCTTAAGATAAGCCTTAAGATAAGCCTTGACAATCCGTACGCAATAACGTACTGTTTGTGAAAAATAAGCGAGGTTTACAATGCCAACATTATCCGCCACCGAGGCAAGAACAAAACTTTATAA
This sequence comes from Desulfobacterales bacterium, assembly GCA_046485065.1. Taxonomy (GTDB): domain Bacteria; phylum Desulfobacterota; class Desulfobacteria; order Desulfobacterales; family RPRI01; genus RPRI01. The sequence goes on from JAWOHP010000043.1 coordinate 4,060, forward strand.
TCTTATTGATCAAACATCTGCAACCCACGAGCCGGTGCTTATAACTGGCAAACGTGGAAACGCCGTATTAATATCCGAAGATGATTGGCGCTCCATTCAAGAAACCATTCACCTTTTAAATATTCCCGGAATGCGCGACTCTATCCGTGAAGGATTAGCAACACCTCTTGAGGAATGCGGAGAGGAACTTGACTGGTGAGCCGGCGACTTGTTTTTACCAAGCAAGTCGAGAAAGATGCCAAAAAAATTGTTGCGTCCGGTCTCAAAACCAAAACCGAAGCTATCATTCAAATCCTCCGCAAAAATCCTTTCCAAACCTCACCTCCCTTTGAAAAACTTGTAGGGGATTTAGTAGGGGCTTATTCAAGGCGGATAAATATTCAGCATCGGCTGGTTTATCAGATCATAGATGATGAAAAGGTTGTTAAAGTCATCCGTATGTGGACTCATTATGAACAACGGGCGGCAAAACCCCTCATTGCACAGGACGCCAAACAGCCGGCACCTGTTAATTTGAAGGTAGGAGAAAAAATGGCTCTAATTGAGGAAAAATATCAGCGTATCACGGATGGCAGTCGTTCATTTGATATTCGCTTTTGGCAATCCCAGGGTGATCGTGCCATTTTCGAGGCTGTATCGGAAATGCTTCATGACTACTTCTTGATCCGAGGTAAAAATGTTGACGAATCCCGACTTCAAAGAACTATTGAATCTTTTCGAAAAGCATAAGATTCGCTTTCTTATTGTTGGTGGCTATGCGGTAATGAAATACAGCGAGCCACGATTCACAAAAGACCTTGATGTGTGGATAGCAACTGACCCAGAGAATGCAAACGCGGTGTATTCAGCATTAAAAGAGTTTGGGGCGCCGCTGGCAGACCTTAACGCAGATGACTTCACCCACAAGGATTATTTTTATCAGATGGGAAGACCGCCTCTACGGGTTGATATTATGATGTCGATACCAGGAGTCGATTTTGAAGATGCATGGAAAAACCGTGAATTCGTTGAATTGGACGACTTTAAGATTCCATTTATTTCGCGATCTGACTTGATTCGGGCAAAAGAAGCCAGCGGAAGACCACAAGACAAAATCGATATAGACAAATTAAAAGAAGCCGAACAATTGATGGACTTGTAAAAAGTCCGTCATCTTTGCCGAGGACGAGTAAGCCCCGGCCTGGGGTGTGGGTGGAACCGCTTGAATTTACTTCAAGCGGCGAGAGAGGGGAATCCCTTTCCCGCAAAGTAAAAAGTCATTTTCTGACTTTTTACGAAGGTATCAACAATTGGACACACTCAAGAAAAAATAGTGCGCCGCTTCGCTTTGCGCTATTTCCTGCGAGTAATCCATGTCCGTTAGGCATTTAAAGCGAGGCAAGTATGCAATTGAGTTACGAAGACCAGCGCTTTTTGGTGAAGCGAATAAGACTTGTACAGACATGGCGATATGTCGGAGCCATTCTGCTGGCTATGTTGGTTGGACTTGGCATGTGGCTGTTTCTGTCCAAACCGTTACTGGCCAATCCATTTGTTGTGGTGACACGATTGAAAAGCGATGCTATTCCCGAAGCGACAATGGTTCTGATGGCAGCCATGTTGCCCGTAGTTGTTCTGACGTGCATAGCCCTTGCTGTCGCAGTTGTATTGTTTGCTTTCGCCGCCTTTTCCAACGAAAAGAAGTATCTTCAGATAATTCAATGTGAAGATCTCGAGACAAGTTTTGCCCAAAAGGACATGGAGTAGGACGCTCTTAAACTTGCGCCCCGTATGCTTTCCGTTATCCATGAGATAAAAAGTTGCATAATGCTATATATTGCAATATTATGTAGCTAAAAGGAACTAGGAGAATAAATATGCCTACAGCAGTTAGAATATCAGAAGAACTGGTTGATGAAGCAAGGAGATTCAGTCGCATCGACCACCGTTCCCTTGCCGGTCAGATCGAGCATTGGGCGCGTTTGGGGAAGTGTGCCGAAGAAAATCCGGATTTGTCATATTCCATCATTAAAGAAATCTTGATCGGTCTTGATGAATTAGATCAGGGTGAAAAGACGGAATACAAGTTCGGATAGGTTGCTATGAAAATCTACCAATCAAGATTATTTGAGAAAAAAGTAAAGAAAATGTCTAAAGCTGAAAAAGATGCTTTAGATCGTGAAGTGAGAAATATTGCTGAAAAGCCGAATATTGGTGAAGAGAAAAAGGGTGATTTGAAAGGTGTGTTTGTCCATAAATTCAAGCTCAAGACAAATTTATATTTGTTGACATATAGGAAAGCCGGCACAGATTTAGAACTTGTAATGATTAGTTCTCATGAAAATTATTATCGTGATCTCAAGAGTTACTTAAAAAGCAGATAAATCTGGTAACAAGGCTGCACCGGATAAGCATCCACCCGCGCCTCGTGGTGAGCATAGAAATTGAGGAAGAGTTTTCCCTTCCGCGCAAATAAGCTTTTCTTAGAAAATTTCTTGAGGAAGCCGAAAGGATCATCGAAGCAAAAAGTTTATGGTGTAAAATAGTGATTATTCAAAAAAGAGTTGGTAATTCTATGGGGTTTGAGGATTCGAATGAAAGAGAAGCCTGTAAGAACTCCGGAATAATATAGGCGCGGTTGAATAAGGTATTAAAATGAAGCTTAAATCAAAACTTCCCGATATCGGCGTAACAATTTTTACAAAGATGACTGCGCTTGCAAATGAATGCAATGCCATAAATCTTTCACAGGGTTTTCCCGACTTTGAAGTCGATCCCCGGCTGACTGAACTGGTTTATAAATACATGCAAAAAGGATTAAACCAGTATGCACCGATGCAGGGTGTAATGCTTCTGCGGGAAAAGATAGCCGAAAAGACTCTCAAATTATACAAAGCTCCCTACGATCCGGGCAGCGAGATCACAGTTACATCGGGAGCCACCGAAGCCCTTTTTGCGGCAATAATGGCGGTCGTGAAAAAGGGAGACGAGGTATTAGTTTTCGAGCCCGCATTTGACTGCTATGTTCCTGCAATATTACTGAGCGGTGGCATTCCAAAGTACATCAGAATGAAACCGCCCGATTACATAATAGACTGGAATGAGGTTAAAAATGCGGTGTCTGACAAAACAAGGCTCATGATATTGAACTCGCCGCATAATCCAACAGGCTCGGTCCTGCTGAAAGAAGATATCGCATCTCTCAGGGAAATCATCCTTGAAACGGACATATTAATTATCAGCGACGAAGTTTACGAGCATATAATCTTTGACGGTATCGCCCATGAAAGCATGGCAAGATATTCAGATTTGGCCTCACGGAGTTTCGTCATAAACTCTTTCGGCAAAACGTATCATACGACCGGATGGAAAGTAGGATACTGCCTTGCCCCGAAAACCCTCTCCGCCGAATTTCAGAAGGTGCACCAGTTTCTGACATTTTCAACCAACACCCCGGTTCAGCACGCATATGCCGAATTTCTTCAAAATGAAAGGGCTTACCTCGGTTTGGCCGGATTCTACCAGGAAAAGAGAGACAGGTTTATCTCTCTTATAAAAAACTCCCGGTTCAAACCGGTTCCGTGCAGGGGAACATATTTTCAGATGCTTGATTATTCGCAGATATCGGACGAACCTGACACCGAATTTGCAAAAAGGATTACAGTAGAACACGGTGTCGCATCAATCCCGCCGTCCGTATTCTACCACAAAAACGATGACCACAGCATGCTTCGATTCTGTTTCGCAAAAAAAGATGAAACTCTTGAAAAGGCAGCGGAAAAATTATGCGGAATTTGAGAGTGACTATTATACAGACATCCCTCTTCTGGGAAGATGTGGATGCAAACCTTGCCGCGTTCGATGCAAAAATTGATAACATAAAGGATGAAACGGATCTTATAGTTCTTCCCGAGATGTTCACCACAGGATTCAGCATGAATGCGGAAAAACTTGCCGAAGACATGGGAGGCAAAGCTGTCAAATGGCTGAAGGAAAAATCCCGCAGCAAACATACCGATATAACAGGCAGCATGATCATCAGGGAGAACGGAAAATATTTCAACAGACTCTTATGGGCAAAGCCGGACGGCGCTATTTTGTATTACGACAAGAGACATCTTTTCAGGATGACCGGAGAAGATAAGATTTACTGCGGGGGAGAAAAAAACATCACCGTTCAATTGAAAGGATGGAAGATCCGGCCGTTTATCTGCTACGATCTGCGTTTTCCATGCTGGACAAGGAACATTAACAAATCATATGACGTTGCGCTGTTTATCGCAAACTGGCCTGAAAAGCGCTCCTATCACTGGAAAACACTTCTTTTAGCAAGGGCGATTGAAAACCAGTGTTACGTCATAGGCTTAAACAGAGTGGGAGAGGACGGAAACGGCTATTATCACAGCGGGGATTCATCCCTGATCGATCCAGCCGGAAATATAATCTTTCGGAAGCAGGATGAAGAATCCGTTTACACCGCTTCCCTCTCCTATCAGGATTTGGAGAAATACCGCGAATCATTTCCGGCCTGGATGGACGCGGATGGATGCTGAATGATATGATCGGAACGGAGCTTGAAAGGAGAATCCTTCACGGCCTTGCCCTGGAATGGAAAAACGCCCTTTACCTTCTTGATCCAAAATACCGCGGATTAATCCGGAGGCCTTCCTTCGGTCTTAAAGATATGAAAAGAAGGCTCGGATGCTGGTCAGGAGAGAAAGAAGAGATAACCATAAACCGCGGATTCGCATTAGCCGGAAACTGGGATTCCGTGAGAAGGATACTTCTTCATGAAATGGCTCATCAGATCGCCGAACAGGCTTTCGGCGCCCAAACCGAAACCCCTCACGGGCCTTTGTTCAGAAAAGCCTGTTATCTGTTAAGAGCCGATCACAGGGCATCTGAAGAATATGTTGAAGGCAACTCCGGTATGATGACTCGAATAAAAAAGCTTTTTGCCCTTGCGGAAAGCAGTAACCGGAACGAAGCCGAATCCGCCATGCGAAAAGCCCATGAGCTTTCGGCAAAATACAATATCGATATCCTTGCCAGAAACACCGAGCGGAATTTCACAAGCGTATTTGCGGGAACTCCGGCTCTTAAGCATCACCGCGAAGAATACGATCTTGCCCGGCTTATAAGGGAATATTATTTTGTCTGGACAATATGGGTTCCGGCATACGTGATCGAAAAAGAAAAAATGGGGCGCGTACTCGAATTGAGCGGAACCCCTGACAACATATCGATAGCCTCTTATGTGTATGATTTCATCAGGCGTTACATCGAAAACAGGTGGGTTGAATACAACAAAGAGAACCTGCTGAACCGTTACCGGAAGACCGATTTCGCGTCAGGCATAATCAGAGGTTTTTCGGGAAAATTGAAATCAAACGACGGAATAAAGAACCATGAAGCATACGCCCTGATAAAAGCGGGAGACCCCATGCTGAAAAAATACGCGAAACACAGATATCCGCACACCGTCACAATTTCGAGAAAAGGCTCAAGCTGTGACAAGGATGTTCTTCAGGATGGGATAGAGATAGGGAAAGAGCTTGTAATCTCAAAAGGCATAACGGTCAAGGGACTGGAGAAACTGCTTCTTCCCGGATACTGAATTATCGAGGTTTATCCGCCTGAAGCATATACTTTGCGGCTTCAAGATCTTCTGGCGTTGTTATCTTTATGTTGTTTGCGCTTCCTTTTATTATTCTGACTTTTTCTCCGAGCCTTTCCACAAGAGATGCATCATCAGTTCCTTCAAATCCTTCCTTTCTCGCGCTGTCATGGGCTTTTTTTATGAGACCGTATTCAAAAGCCTGCGGCGTCTGGGCAAGCCATACGAAATCCCTTTCAAGGGTTTTTTTGATATATCCGGAACCGTCCGCAAGTTTTAAAGTGTCGGATGCAGGCATGCCTACTATAGAGGCTCCATGCTTAACAGCCTCCCTTATACATTCCTCAATGCTTGAAGGAGTGACAAACGGGCGTACTCCATCGTGTATTACAACCGTGCTTTTTTTTTCATGCACAGCCAGAAGACCGTTATAGACCGAATCCTGCCGTTTTAAACCTCCCGCGACAGGAATGACTTTTTTTTGTATACCGGCGGGACTGATTACTTTCTCAAGGCAGAAAACGATGTCGCCCGGAGGAACAACAAGAATTATCTCATCTATTAAAGAGCACTTGTCAAAGGCTCTTAGAGTAATCGAAAGCAACGGGGTTCCCTCAAGCTCAAGGTACTGCTTGCGGGTCGCAGAGTTCATCCTTATGCCTTTTCCCGCGGCGACTATAACTGCATAAACCATCACTGCTACCTGAGGTATTTAAGTTCCTTCGGAAGAGGAATTCCTTTTCCCATTGTGTCTTCACCGTAATTAACGCCAGCTAGAATTTCTATGTCTTTCAGGGCGCGCGTATCGCCTTCAAAAGAAACCTTCTCTATTTTCTCTTTCTGAATCTTTCCTCCGGCCCATTGTATATCAAGCACATTGCTTGCATCAAACCTGTCGGAACCTACACAAAGTTCCACCTGGCCTCCGAAATGCTGAACAATTTTGGCGACAAGAAGACTCGGCCTGCTGTGAAAACCCAGAGACACGGGTATTCCAACCGTGACCGACGAACGTTCGATATTCTCATTGAGTATCTCTTTCGCGAGATCTTTCCCGTTTGACAAAAAATGGCATACATAATAGAGGCAATAATTGATTGTGCGGTCGAGAAGGATATCCGGATCAACAATCAGTGAAAGTCTTTCCTTGGTTTTTTTGTAAATGCTTTTATATCCGGCATCGTGAAGATGTCTTTCATAAAAATGAAGAAACCTTCCGATAACCTGGAGAAGATGAAAGACGACTGAAAAAAAACCGCGAAGTTGCTTTAATTTTCTGTTCCCGAATTCGTATCCCCCGTGTATCACATAGGTATCGAAAGAAGACTGGAGATTGTGAACCAGCATTTCAAAGCGCCTTATTTCTACCTCATTTATCCTGCCCGGGACAAACGCCCTTATTTCATTAATATCATACGGTTCGTCAAAACTGTAATGGTAGAAGCTTGCTGCGATATTAAGGAATTCACTCGCAATTTTTACTATATTTTCCTTCTGCTGGTCGCTGTTTTCATCATCAATATCATACTTGAGTTTTTCACCTGTTGATACGCTCGGGAAATCGGCAATACTGAACTTTTTCTTTGGGATCGGAATGCCTAAGCGGACAGCCTCTTTAATTATCTCAGGAGCCATCTTTAAAATGGTTTCAGTAAAGAAATCGAGTGTCGCCTTCCCTTCTTCCCTGAAGTTCCCAAGCACAGGCAGATCATAGTAATCAAGCCGGTTCAAAATATGCGTCTGCGAATAACAGCCGAGGCTTATGTGTCTCGCTGCAGCAGAAAGTTCCCTGTAATAATACCAGTTTTTGCTGTTTTTTGCCCCGTGTAAATCGAGAAAATCCTCAAGAAGCTGCGAAGAAGAAATGAAAGCAGAGAAGAATTTTTTAACAAGGAGTCGTTTGGGATCTTCCAGGCTTAAAAGGGATGAACAGCATTTAAGATAATCGTAAGAGAATATCCCGACCTTTTCTGCAAAAGAGCCTTCTACAGTATTTTCCCGCAATTGCATGTTTGTAAAAAAAATCCTTCATAAATTAGGACGCGGATTTTCGCCGATACTCGCATCAGCATCCAAAATTAAAATTCCTGTATTTTTAATATACGGCCGGAGCAACCCGTAAGCCGAATTCTGTTTCCGGTCCGGGTTGCCCCGAAACGGACAACGACCATTCATCTGTGGATGCAGATTGCCCTGTATCTCTTGCGACCTACCCGGGAGCTCGGACGGGCAGCCCTCAGACACTCCCCTATTTGGTCTTGCACCGGGTGGGGTTTACAAAGCTTCTCCGGTCACCCGGAGAACTGGTGCGCTCTTACCGCACCTTTTCACCCTTACCCTGCAATAAATGCAGGGCGGTATACTTTCTGTTGCACTTTCCTTCGTGTCGCCACGACTCCACGTTATGGAGCACCCTGCCCTGCGGTGTTCGGACTTTCCTCAGGATCAGAATCTGACCCTGCGGTCGTTTAGATTGCTCCGGCCGGATATCATACCTTTCCCCAGTAAATTATTCTCTGACAATGGGGGCAGAATTTTATGCTGTCAAATCTCTGAAGCTCATTATACATCTGGGGAGGAATATTCATGTTGCATCCAAGGCAAATTGAATCTAAAACTGGTGCAATTGCGGTCCCTTTAGTCAACTCTTTGACGGTATTAAACTTCAACATTAACTCCTTATCGATATTCTTTGCAATACTGCCCCGTTTTTCATCAAGTTCGGCAAGATCGATCTCACTCTGCCCGATCTTTTCCTCTATTATCTCCTTCTCCCTGTCAATTCTCTCTTTTATTTCGAGAAATTCCTTTTTCAGGACAACCATCCCCTTCTCTGTTGCCTCGATGACATCGAGGCTTTTTAACATTTCATCTTCGACCAGTGAATTTTTTGCCCTTATGTCATCGATCTCCTTCAATATCGACTGGTATTCCTTATTCGTTTTTACCGCAGCCAGCTTCTCTTGGCTTTTCCGGAGCATAGAAAGGTTGGCCTGGTAATTCGATTCATTCAAGCGGTATTTTTTCCTTAATTCATCGACAAGCGCCTTTTTCTTTTCCACATCCTGTTCGGCATCTCTTACTTCTTTATCAAGGCTTGCCATCTTTCCGGGGATAACTTCAAGGGCTAATTTGATCTTATTAATCTTACTTTCAATTTCCTGCAGCTGAACCACAATACCTATTTGTTCCCTCATGTTAATCATATCTTCTTATATAATAAAATCAGTTATGCGCCCGTTTCATAAGATGTGAAACGGGTCACGTTCAATACCGCATGCCTTAACCAACACGTCATAACCTGCTTTCCGTATCATAGCCCTGAGTCTTTTAGCCAGGGCATCAACAACTATATGTTCCGATGCAAAATGTCCTATATCAATGAGCCCGCGCCCCTCTGCTTCAGCAGTTCTTGCATCATGATACCTTATATCTCCTGTAATGTAAACCTGAGCATTAGATTTTATGAAATCTTTCATAAGTGATGATCCGCTTCCTGTGCAAACTGCTGCATGAGTTACTAACAGCTCGGGATTTCCTGCAATTCTTATACTCTTTAAAGAAAGTTTTTCCTTTATTTTCCGAGCAAAAAGGAGAAAACTTATTTTTTCCTCAAGTTCGCCCACACGCCCTAAACCATCAGAATTATCATATTCATAAAGCGGATAAACATCATAAGCCACCGTCTCATACGGGTGACTTTCTCTTATATGTGCAATTATTGCCGGAATATTCTCTTTAAGGGCAACCGCTTCAATTCTAATTTCATCCACATCTGATATTTCACCTTGTTTCCCTGTAAAGGGCTTTGCCGAAGATCCGGGCTTAAAAGTCCCTTTACCACTGCTCCTGAAAGAACAGCAGGTGTAAGAGTCTATCATTCCAGCGCTTGTTTCAAACAGCGCTTCAAGAATCTTTGCCTCGTATTCGAGAGGAACATAAATCACGAATTTACATCTTCCTGATGAGTCGGTCCCGCATAGCACTCTTGTATTTTTCAGGCCAACGCGTGATGCAAGAAGATCATTCAGCCCATCTTTTGCACAGTCGAGATTGGTATGAGCTGAAAAGATTGACAGTCTGTTTACTGCCGCCTTTTGTATAAGACTGCCTGCAACGGAATCGAAATCAACACATTTTAAAGGACTAATTATCAGGGGATGGTGAGTAATCAGAATGTCAACCTTGCTCCTGCATGCTGCAGTTATAACATCCGGCGAAGGATCGAGGGCGACCCATGCTGTCTTGACTGGCCAATCCATTCTACCAACCTGAAGGCCCGGATTGTCCCATTTTTCTGCAAGCCTGGATGGTGCAATTTTTTCAATTATCTTTATAACATCAGATACTGTAGCTTGCATGGGATAATTTCATCATTTTGATGATCCTTTAACAATTTATAGGAATGCTGTAAATTCTCCGGAATCATAAAAAAGGCGTGGTTTCATAAAAACCACGCCTTTAAATTAAAAAACCGGCTATTTTGGAGTTAAACAAATATCTCGTATCGCGATGACCTTTAAAAATACAAGTCATCCCCTTCCTCCAATAACAGGGTGAGCCCCCCTTTGCTCCATTTATTTAAAGAGTTGGAGATTGGTCTCTTGTTTATAATTCCGGTCTATTCCTTTAACCAGGAACCAAACCAGCAGCTGCGACCCATGAACCTAAGCTTTAAATATTACCTTCCCATGACCTGAACAAAAAAGGGAGTTCTGAAAAAATCTTCAGGTATGGGCCCACCTGGGATCGAACCAGGGACCGACCGGTTATGAGCCGGTGGCTCTGCCAGCTGAGCTATGGGCCCTCAACACATCATAACGCCTGACTTTCTATATTTGTATAGATACTTTGTCAAGCTCTACATTTCAATAAAATTTTTTAATTTACGGCTCCTCGTAGGATGTCTCAGTTTTCTTAATGCCTTGGCCTCTATCTGTCTTATGCGCTCACGCGTCACCTGAAAATCTTGGCCAACTTCTTCCAGCGTATGGTCAGCCCTTTCTCCAATTCCGAACCTCATTCTAAGAACCTTCTCTTCGCGCGGAGTCAGTGTTGCAAGTACTTTTCTCGTCTGCTCTGCAAGGTTCTGGTTTATCGCCGCTTCGGAAGGAAGCATGAATTTTTTATCTTCAATAAAATCACCAAGATGGCTGTCTTCTTCTTCACCAATCGGAGTTTCCAAGGATATTGGCTCCCTGGCTATTTTTAAAACCTTGCGCACTTTCTCCAGTGGAATTTCCATCTTTTCGGCAATCTCTTCGGGTGTTGGCTCACGTCCCTGCTCCTGGACAAGACATCTTGATGTCCTGATCAGTTTATTTATAGTTTCGATCATGTGCACCGGTATACGTATGGTTCTCGCCTGATCCGCGATTGCTCTGGTTATCGCCTGCCTTATCCACCATGTTGCGTATGTGCTGAATTTATACCCCCGACGGTATTCAAACTTATCAACAGCTTTCATGAGGCCTACGTTTCCTTCCTGGATCAGATCCAGAAACTGAAGGCCTCTGTTCGTATATTTCTTTGCAATACTGACAACAAGACGCAGGTTAGCCCTCGTCAATTCGCTCTTGGCTATTTTTGCATTAAGGCGTCCTTCTGCAACAGAAGACATGATTTTTTTCAGTGTACGGCAATTTGATTTTATTTCTTGTTCTCTCTCATTCACATGCTCCTGGTTTTTTTTGAGTTCATCGTAGATCGATGAGGCTTCATCCTTCCCTATCTTACAGCGTGACCTGGACCATTTTATGAAATTGCTCTTGGATTTAAGATTAGCACGAAGCTCTGATATGGAAGATTCTACTTTTTCAGCATAATTCGATATGGTTTTTTCCTTGGATTCGAACCAGCAGATATGGTCTCTCATGATCGCCTCAAGCTTATCCAGAACACTGCTTTCAAGCCTCCACTCTTTAAGGAGATCAAATATTTTATTGTTATTGACCGAAATCAGTTTCTTTATTCGGCGCATTTCATCCTTTTCAAGTTTTGGAGAATAGATTCTATTACGCAGCAATTTGTTCTCTTCATGTATCTCTTTTATTGAATGGATCGCCCTGATGAAATTTTCAATCTGGAGCATTTCGTCAACGTAAGTATCGCCTTCGTCAAAATCCTTGAGGACATGTTTAGGCCTTTGCATTCCTCCTTCTATCTGCATACCGAGATCTATGACATACTCAACGCATGTCACCGTATTAATCAGAGCCCTTAATACTTCCTGCTCCCCGTCCTCTATTTTTTTGGCGATATCGACTTCCCCTTCCCTGCTCAAAAGAGTAACAAGCCCCATCTCCCGAAGATACATTTTTACCGGATCAGTTACAGTTCCAAAATTTGATAGAGCCGCGTCTACTCCGCGTTTTGTCTTTTTTTCTTTTAATCCTTTTTCGCTTTCAGACATTTTGTCTTTATTATCATCAATCAATTCAATATCCTGTTCGTTAAAAAGCATCAGTGTTTCATCTATCTGTTCCAGAGAAATAACATTTTCAGATAGTTCTTCATTAAGCTCTTCATAAGTTATAAAACCCTGATTTTTTCCTTTAGATACTAAATCTTCAAAACTATTTTTATTGCCCTTTTTTGGGCTTTCGGTCTTTGATGCCGATCCCTTTTTTCTGCCCCTTTTACTTACTTTATGGATTTCCTTTGTTAGCGCCTGCTTCTTTGTCTTTTTTCTCTTTTTCTGAACTAATTTATCTGTCATTGAGTTTCACCTCCCGAAGCGTTCAGGTTATTTGATCTCTTTTTTCTTGCCTGAATTTGCTTTTCTCTCAACAATTCCAAAAGCAACTTATCATCCTTTATTTCTTCTGCAGCCTTTATTTTATCAGTACTCGTATCTTTCTGCCGTTTCCGGCAATCTTCAAACTGAGCCACCAATTTCATACAACCATCATGGTCCCATACATCTTCATTGATAGCAAGAAACGCCGCTATACGGTTTTTTTCATCATCGTCAAAAACAGGAACCATGTCATGGACGTGCCGAGTGCCCAAATCCTGTTTTCTGATAATATCATATCCGACATCTTTTAATACATCATCGGCAAAATTGTTCAATACATCACGTTTTATTATTTCTGGTATTATTTCAGAAAACTGGAGCATCATTGAAATAATACGTCTTTCAAGTCTGCTGCCTCTTTCATTTCCGGTCACAGGAATAGAATCCGAACCGGAGATAGACGTTGTTCCTCCGATCCTCTCACGAATTGCGGCTTCATCAATATCTGTTTTTTCAGCAAGTTCTCTTATATACAAAGATCTTTCAATATTATCTCCGACAGAAGAGATAATATTTTTTAATTCCGATATAATACGAATTTTCCCCTCGATCGACATCCCATGTTTTTTAATTGCGCGGTTTATGAGAAAAGAAACCGCGCCAAGAGCTCCTGAGGCAGCATTTTTAAAAGATTCCGAGCCAAATTCAAAAATGTATGAATCAGGATCGTATCCTGAAGGAAGTACTAGAATCCTTGCATCCGCGTGCCCTTTATCGAATATTTCGGTACTCCTGTAAGCTGCCTTTATTCCTGCGTCATCTGAATCGTAAACAAGGATAAATTTGCCCTCTTTGCCTACAATTCCCCTTAACATCTTAACATGTTCGAGTGTGATAGCAGTTCCAAGAGTAGCCACACAATTCTTAATTCCATGCTGATGAAGAGCAAGAAGATCGAAATAACCTTCGACAATATATACTGTTTCTGTAATCCTGCATTCGCTTTTTGCAGAATTCAGACCATACAGAGAACGACTTTTGTTAAAAACAACAGTCTCAGGGGAATTAAGATATTTTGGAAGTGAATTATCCATGACACGCCCCCCAAATCCAATAACCTGAGAACCGGTGTCAAAAATAGGAAAAATAATCCTGTCCCTGAAACGATCATAAAATCCGGATGAACCATTTTTTTTTATTATCAATCCTGCTTTCTCAAGCAACAGAGGAGAATGTTTATCTTTTTTTGTCATGTAATTTAAAAGAGCATTCCACCCCTCCGGAGCATATCCTATATAAAAATCACGAATAGTCTCTTCAGAGATCTTCCTCTTGAGAAGATAATTAAGAGCTTTTTTCCCGGCGTTGCTTTCAGTCAGGCATTTTGAAAAAAAAATCATAGCCTGCTTGTTAACAGATAAAAGGTTTTCCTTTTCACTTGTTTTTTGTTTCTGTTCCGGTGTAATTGCACCATCCGGAATATGTACACCATATTTTCCTGCTATATATTTTACCGCTTCAGGGAAAGAATATCCTTCTTTTTTCATCAAAAAGGCAAATACATTTCCACCGGCACCGCATCCAAAGCAATAAAATATCTGTTTCTCATAACTTACGGTGAAGGAAGGCGTCTTTTCCGAATGAAACGGACAAAGACCGACATGGTTTCTTCCCGCTTTTTTAAGCACTACAGATTCTGAAATTATATCAACAATGTCTGCCGCATTTTTTATTTCGTTTATTTTTTCTTCGGGAATAAAAAACGCCAAAAGAAGTAATCTCCAACTTAATTGAAGCTCCCCTCCGCAGAGCGGACGTGGAATCTTCGACAGTAAGGAATATAATCTGTTTTTAGTTTGCTCGCTAACTCCACCGTAAGCAGCTGGGTTAGCTGTTTTGGTTCAACTGAAATGAAATATAACGATGGAAGGTCATTAAAAATAGGGATGGTTTTCAACAATTTTCAATATCCAAGAAAATAATTCACATATTAAACAGCAAACCGTCAACTGTTACTTGCATAATCAGATTTTGAAATTAATCATCGCAGTTATATGTGTCAAGATATTTTAAATATTATTATCAGACGCAATTGCAAAAGTCGTCATTCCTGTGCAAACGGGAATCCAGAAATTATTGCAACATATTGAAAAGACTGGATAGCACTCTGCTTCACTACGTTCCCCACTTTCGTGGGAATGACAAATTCTTCTCTTTTAAGTACTTTTGCAATTGGCTCATCTGTATAAATGTTTAAAAGCGTATCAGGAATATGCCCTGTAAGAAAGGATCAATGATTTGCATGTGTTTGTTTAGAGATACGTACAGCATCTTTAAAATCAAGCGTACCGCTATAAATAGCCTTGCCCGTTATAACCCCCACAACACCATATTTTTCAATCTTAAGAAGGTTATAAATATCTTCTTTTGTTGAAACACCGCCGGAAGCAACTACCGGTATCGATACCGATTCCGCAAGGCAACGTGTTTCCTCTATATTTGGTCCCGCCTGCATTCCATCCCTGTAAATGTCAGTAAAATTGATAGCAGCAACACCGCAATCTTCAAATTTTTTCGCAAGATCTATGGCCTTCATAGTAGTTGTTTCAGTCCATCCCTCTATTGCAACAAGACCGTTTCTTGCGTCAATTCCAATAACTATCATTCCTGGATAGTTTCTGCACGCATCTTTTACGAACCCTGGATTTCTATGCGCCTCCGTCCCTATTACAACCCTTTTTACACCAATATCTGCAAACATGCCGATGGTCTTTTCGTTCCTTACTCCACCACCAACCTGTATATCAACCTTAACATTTGCGAGTATCTCTTTTATGGCCTCAAGATTCCTGGGAGATTTTTCAAAAGCACCATCAAGGTCAACCACATGAATTAATTCGGCGCCTTCATTCTCCCATCTGCATGCCATTGCTGAAGGATTATCCGAAAAGACAGTTTCTAAATCCTTTTCGCCCTGCCTGAGTCTGACACATTTGCCATTTTTAATATCTACTGCTGGTATTATAATCATTTCCTGAACAATTCTATAAGCAAGTCATCAAGACCTGAAGTCGCCAGGTCATCGGCTGAAATCCACTCCCCTTTCCTTTTTATAAAAGCACCTATTTCAAAAAGATTTTCACTCAACGAGCGCTGGGTCTCATCCACATGGCCCGCCCATAGAACACGTCCGCTTGCAACGCTTATAAGATGAAGATCAAAGGCAACTGAGGCCGGTGAAACAACCGAATAGGTTGTTCCAATCCGCTCACTGAAACGGTATAAATAACCGGTCATTACTGCATCAGCTCCCATTAATCGCCCGCTTTCTATCAACTTATTAACTTCATGTGTCATTGATATATTGCCGCTATTAAAATCATCCGAATGCATCCGGGTCTCATCCGGATAAACAATATCAATATCCGTATTGCTTTTTATAAATGAAACAAGATGTCTTGTTAATGTGACATCAGCTCCTTCCTGTATGTTTCCGGCAATAAATACTTTTCCGCATATAGGACATCCCGCATTATTTCCCTTTCCGTAAATGGCCGATACATCCTTGAAGGGCATAACAAGAACTTTTTCAATGCCGTCAAGGGGAGACAGCGGTTTAGACATGATCACGCCGGTCTTGCAGGCTGCAAGCAATAATGGCATAAAAAGAAAAAAGCATAGTGTTTTGAAACAAAGACGTTGTTTACCTTGCATAATATGACTCCGGCAGAGAAATGGAAGATATAGGAATTTGATTTTGTTACAAAACCCCTTTTGTTGATTGGACTCCTTTTATACGCTCATCAATTGAAGTTGCCTGATCAAGAGCCCTTCCCGAAGCTTTGAAAACAGATTCGATTATATGATGTTCATTTTGTCCATAGAATACGTTGATGTGAAGATTCATGCCTCCCTGTGTTGAAAAAGCCCTGAAAAATTCCCTCCCAAGACCTATATCAAAACTTCCTCCCTGAAACGGCGTGGGAGTTACATTATAAACCATATATGGGCGGTTAGACAAATCAACGGTAACGGAGGCCAATGCATCGTCCATCGGAAGCACAACATGACCGTATCGTCTGATACCTTTTCTGTCACCAAGCGCTTTTTTAAATGCATCACCCAGCACAAGGCCCACATCTTCAATTGTATGATGCAGGTCGACCTCAAGATCACCCCTCGCAGTAATAAAAAGATCAAAAAAACCATGCACTGAAAAGAGAGAAAGCATGTGATCAAAAAAAGGGACTCCGGTATCTATTTCATGTTCGCCTGTTCCATCCAGGCAAAGCTTCATGGTTATAGCTGTTTCTTTTGTCTTTCGGTCAACATCAGCCCTACGGTTCATAATCAACCTATAATTGTATTATCTAATGATGGTGGAGATGAGGGGGTTCGAACCCCTGGCCTCGGCGTTGCGAACGCCGCGCTCTCCCAACTGAGCTACATCCCCACATTTTCTATGTGTTTATTACCAAATCGGAAAGAAACGGTCAATTTAAAAAATTTTATTTTTAAGGCAAAAGATGATAAATTAATTTTATGGTATATAAAAAGCCGTTAAATTAAAAACCACCGGAGAAACAAAAATGGGTTACGAAGTTATTCTTACCGATGCCTTCAAGCGCTTTACACTCGATCAGGACAAGATAAAGACACCTGATGAAACTATAAAAAGCTTTAGAAATAAATTAAAAACTCTTGATCTTGATATTCTTGAAAACACTGTAAGGATAGACAATGGAAGGCTCGACATACCAGTCTATTTCAGCAGATGCGGGAAAGACGCATATGACATAACCGGAACAAAAAAACAGATGGGAAAAGGAGCCACACCGGCGCAGGCGGAAGCAAGCGCAGTCATGGAGCTCGCAGAAAGATTCAGTTTTTTCTCTTTTTGCAGGAACTCAAGTAACTTTTTTCATGAGAAATATGTAAATTTAAAGAAAAACGCAATCCCCTTCGAAATGATCGCAAGTTCGGTCCATGATTCTTCAAGAGATCTCGAAAAAGAACAAAAGATATTCGAGAACACAACGTTGAAATGGACCTGGGCTTATAATCTTACAAGAAAACAGGAAATTCTTATTCCTTTCAACTGGTTTTATATGATCAACGAATTCAATGGCCCGTCAGCAGGAAACTGCGTCGAAGAAGCATTAAGCCAGGGTATATGCGAAATTATCGAAAGACACGTCTCATCATTGATAAGCAGAAACAATATGGATGTTCCGAGAATTGATCCTGATTCGGCCACTGATCCAATGGTCGTCGAAATGATAAATAAATACAGGGCTGCCGGAATTAGTTTACATATCTCAGACTTTTCCCTTAAGACCGGACTGCCTACAGTCGGTGTACTCGCTTATGATCCATCAACTTTTCCAGAAAAGAGTGAAATTGTATGGACAGCAGGAACAACACCTGACCCGCAAAAGGCTCTCAGCCGAGCTCTTACTGAAATTGCCCAGCTTGCCGGCGATTTCAATTCATATTCAAATTATGTCGCAAGCGGTCTCCCAAAATATAAAAGAATCAAAGAAGCAGCCCATATCTTAAATGCAAAAACAACCATAAGCATTCAGAGCCTGCCCGATCTTTCTGACAACAATATCAAAATTGAAGTTGAAAACCTCATATCTGTTCTTGAAAAGAACGGGATGGAAATAATAGTTGTAAACACAACTCATCCAGATCTTCAGGTACCGGCATTTTATACTATTATTCCGGGAGCTCATTTCAGGGAAAGAGCAACCGGAACAAGTGTTGGCTTGTTCTGTGCCAAGATAATTGCTGAAAGCTTTAAACCTGAAGATGCAATCAATGAATTAAAAAAGATCCGAGAATCGCTTTCCGGAAAGTATTATATACATTTTTATATTGGCCAGACTCATCTTTCACTAAATGATCCGGAGTCTGCGCTTGCAAGCTTCAGACATGCAATAGATATGGATCCTCCCATACAGGACATTCCAAGCATATATTCATACATGGGTATATGTTTAAAAAACATGGGAAATTATAAAGAAGCCATCGATGTTCTGAAAAAAGGCGAGTATTACGACAATGAACGCACGGATATTTATAACCTCATGGGTTTTTGCCACTTTATGCTTAAAGAGCATGAAATGGCGATAGAGAATTTTAAGAAGGTTATTAAAATCGACCCTGGTTCGGCAATTGACTACGCAAACATTGCATCGAATTACCGGGATATGGGAGAAAAGGAAAAAGCTATTTATTATTATAATGTAGCACTTGAGCTTGACGATTCAATTGAGTTCGCTAAAGTTTCTCTCGCGAGGCTTCTTCGAGCCTGATTTGCCTGTCCAGACTCAAATAATTATCCACTTCCTTTATTATGTCCATCTTTCTATACCACTTGTCAGAATACCGTTCCGATTGGAGCGATTCAATTTGTTTGTAATTAAATATTAAAAAATATGGCAATATCTTGTAAATTTTAAGACTTTATGATATAGGGTCCAAACATTATACAAAAGTTTCGATATGCGAAAGCATCGGTTGCTTTTGTTTTATTCATTGAAATTCATATTTTTAGAAGGAAAACAGGTTATGTCAAAAAAACATCCTGAATGTCCGCTATATAACCCATTAAATTGCAAGGAATATTACAATCCAAAGCTTTGCGCTTTCGTAAGAAAGGACAAGATATGTCTTAAAAAGAAGAAGCCAAAAACAAAAGCAAAAGATGGGGAATAATATAAAAGGAAACAGACAAAGGAGAGTACATAAATTATAGCTAACTATTTACATTCATAAAATAATCAAGCGTGCCCTGCTGTTGCGGAAAGAAGTGCAGGGTCTATTCCCATTTTTTTCACAGTTTCTTCCCACCGGATTTCAGAAGGTAATTTAAAAATAACATCCTCGGATACCGGACAGGTAAGCCATGAATTTTCCTTTATCTCCGATTCAAGCTGGCCCGGCCCCCATCCAGCACATCCAAGCGCAATAATATAAGACATGGGCCCTTTGCCTTCTGCAATAGCCTGGAGTATGTCCATTGTGTTGCTCATGGCAAGATGCGGGGTAATCATAAAACAACCCCTCCATGTAAATGGTGCCGAATGTAGTATGAATATTTCACCTGTATGAACCGGCCCACCGATATATACAGGTATTGATTCAGCACCGGGGATATGCTCGATATTAAGCTCACCAAAAACATCCTTCCCGGTTAGAGAGGAAGTCATCCTGTTTATCACTATTCCAAGTGCGCCTTCTGAATTATGTTCTGAAATGCAGGTCACTGTCCGGAAAAAATGAGGATCAGCAAGAGCAGGCATGGCTAAAAGAAAATTTCCTTTAAGTGTAACCTGGAGGTTATCTTCCATATCAACTCCAGTAATGTTTTGTTACATTTCTTAAGATTTATTCACTTTATTGAGTTTTTTTAGAAGTACAATCCTGTTATGACACAAGGCAAGGTCAAACCACTTGCTGAATAAAGGAACAAGACTTTTTTTAAGCTCCTTCTTATTTTCCGACTTCATTTTTTCAAGTTCTAAAAGGGCATCCAAAACATCCTGTCTGTCCGGGTCTTGTTTTAACAAATTATTATATATCTCGGCAGCATTCTCATACAATCCCTGCCTGGCATATATTTTCGCCATAGTCACTGTATTTAAATCACTTACCTCAACCATTCCTGCCTTTCTCAAAATTAAAATTTGATATTAAATATGTTACTTACTTGTGTGCATCTTAAGTTTTCGGATCTATATTATTTTATTTTTTCAGGTATACTTAAATTTTTAGTATTGTCAATTTTGAAGATAATCTCGTTCTTACCTATCATGCCCAATTCCTGCCTTGCAACATTTTCTATATATTTAGGATCATGCTTCAACCTGTCTATCTCATTATACATTAAATCATTCTGTCGGACGAGTTCCTCATTCGTCTTTATTAGAACGTTCCTGTCCTTTTTTAGGCGGTTCAACTCAAGCAGAGTATTCTCTCCGAAAAATATAAGCAGCAGAAATGAAAATACCACAACAAGCCCTACACCAATTATTATTTTATGCTTTTTCGTCACCCGCTATTTCATCCCTTCCTGCTCTTGCAAATAAATTTCTAATCTCATTGCTATTAAGCAAATAAGAAAAAAAACAGTAAGATATTATTCCAGTTAATATGCAACAGCTTACAGTTAAAAAGAGATAGTTGAAAGATATATTTTCCGCAGGTATAATGACTGATGCGAGCATCCAAACAATTCCACCCATAATAACGGAACATGCGGCAATTTTTATAACCGCTTTTTTTAGTTTATTATCATCCAAAGGTCCCAATTTTATACCGAGGGCCCTGTACAGAAGAATTACGTTCAGTATTGACGATAAAGAATTCGCCAAAGCAAGCCCTCCATGTTTAAGGGGAATCATAAGCAGGAGGCTTAAAACAATATTTGTCAACAAAGACACAACAGCAATCCGTACAGGCGTCTTTGTGTCATTTAAAGCATAAAATACCGCGATAATTATTCTAACAGATGAAAACGCCCATAATCCAATACTATAATATAAAAGGGCCTGGGCAGTCAATCTTACGGTTTGGGTATTAAACTCACCTCTTTTAAAAAGAAGCATGATAATTGGTTCTCTTAGGATGATAAGACCCGCCATGCAAGGCATAGTAATAAAAAAGACCATTCTCATTGAATAGGAAAAAGTATCCCTGATTGATGTCATATCATTTTCAGATGCTTGCCTGGAAAGAGAAGGAAATATTGCCGTAGCGGCAGCAATTGCAAAAACCCCTAATGGAAATTGAACAAGCCTGTCGGCATAATACAGATAGGAAACACTGCCCTCGGGCAGAACCGACGCCAGAATTGTGCCGATAAATGTGTTTATCTGGTACACCGCAGCGCCAAATATCGCCGGAAACATGAGCGCCCATATCTTTTTAAGGCCCGGATGGTACATTTCGGTTTTATTCCAGAAAGATACTCCTTTTTTTATAATAAACGGAACCTGGAGCATTAGCTGGAGAAAACCTCCGGCAAGCACACCAAAAGCAAGTATTCTGGCAGACTCTCCTGTATGGGGAGAAACAAATAACAGCGCTGTTATCATTGAAAGATTCAATAGTACAGGCGCAAAAGCCGGCGCCGCAAAATTACCAAGCACATTAAGTATTCCCATAAACAGAGCCGTAAGACATATGAAAAAGATATAAGGAAACATTATGCGGGTAAGGGAAACTGTAAGCGTGTATTTGCCTGGATCATCTATGAAACCCGGCGCGATCAACCGAACTATAACAGGAGAAATAATTATTCCTGTAATTGTAACAGCAACAAGAATTACTGATAAGAGACGCACTGCAGATCCTGCAAGTTTGAAAGCTTCATCTTTTCCTTTTCTTACAAGATATTCTGAGAATACAGGTATGAAAGATATGCTTAATGAACCTTCTGCAAATAGCCTGCGAAAGATATTGGGTATTCTGAACGCAACAAAAAAAGCGTCGGAATAAAGACCTGCGCCAAAATACTTTGCTATTACGATATCTCGCGCAAATCCTAATATGCGGCTTAGCAGCGTAGCTCCGCTCACCACACCCGCTGCTTTTGCCAAACGGATTTTTTCCAATTCAGGCATAACTATTCCCAGCTCAAAATAAAACAGGTTGCAAATTCATTACTGTTTAATCTAATATCCCTTGACAGGCTGCATACTATTTTGTATTAAGTCGCTCTTAAAAAAATAACAAAAGGAGTATAAACTTTGGCAAATCATAAATCTGCTTTAAAACGTGCACGGCAAAATGAAAACAGACGCTTACGCAATAAGTCTTCCAGGTCTGCGGTAAAGAGCACTGTTAAGGATTTGAGAACTGCGGCAACCAACAAAGAGGATAAGGAATCTGCAGTTAAAAAACTTGATACCGCAAAGTCGTTAATAGACAAGGCGGCAAAAAAAGGCATCCTTCACAAAAGGACTGCGGCACGGAAAATTTCCCGCCTAACAAAACTTGTAAATTCTGCAAATTAATTATTAAGCTTTGCCGGAGCATTTTCTTTTCCGGCAAAGCTTTTATCATCTCCGTCTAAAAGGGAAGTCATCTTCTCCGAATAGGGATTCACCTCCTAACTCCTCTTCAAAAAAGTGATCTCCGGTAAGCAGTCCGGTCAAAGAGAGCTAAAAATTATCCGTCAGCCTGTTATAAACATTTTCTGCAAGCCGTTTTGAAAGAAGCTCGATAGCCGCACTCTTATTTTTTTCGGTTTCATACTTGTCCGCCGTAACGGCAAACGCTTGATCTGCCGAAATACTTTTTCTGGACCAGATGATTTTGCCGCTTTTGTCTTTTAATTTCAAACTAAGGATAACCGTTATGCGCCTTTCAAGAGAAGTTTGAGAACTCTGACGTGAAATCGCTTCATCATTGGCAGATTCGATAATCCCGGTTAAATATGCGTCGGCATCATCAATTTTTGCCGCAGCTCTACCGTTTCTTATAAATTCATAGATAATATCATTTGTTATTACGTTTTCAATGCCGCTTTCGGCGGT
>JAWOHP010000051.1:0-51887 GCA_046485065.1 Desulfobacterales bacterium
AGTAAAAGAACCGTGTTTGGCCTGACATTGATAAGGAGCCCGGCTGTAAGGCCGAGCGATGCGGTAATACATGCCAATCTGTGTTTTTGAAAAAGTAAAGATGTTGTGCCGGATTGTACGAATGAAATATTTTCAATAATCCTTGAATTATCCCGCCTCAGGGCCATGATCGAAAGATAGCACGCAAGCGCAAACAGGGCCACGGCAAGGGTTTCTTTGAGCGGAACAATGCTGTAAAAGATAAAGGGTTTATAGAGGGCGGCCGTAAGACATGATAGAAGCCCTGTGCGGCGATCGGCGATTGCACTTCCGAGAAGGTAAGTCATCCAGCAGGTAAAAATGCCGAAGACAATGTTCATAATCCGTATGTAGAAAACATCGGGTGCAAACAATCGGTAGATGCCGGCGGAAATATATGCAAACAGAGGTGGAAATTCATAAACAGTTCTGGATGTGAATGATCCGTCGGCGATTTTCTTCGCCCATTCATGATAGATGCGCTCATCCAGCAGTAGAAAATCAAAATAGATGCTTTCCGAGAGATCCACAAGCGCGATAATTCTCAACAATAAGGCCAGAAGAAGAATGCCGGAAACCAATATCAGGCTATGCTGTTCCCAGGCAAGAAGTGGATGATCCGGTAAAGGAATATTCAGGCGGTTCTTTTTTTTCTTTTTTCCCATGGATGCGAGTTGTATAGTCGAGATCTTATATGGTCATAAATCTATATTTGATTAGAATCCAAGCAGCGGTACAGCCATCCGTCCATCTGATTTTTTTTCCTTCTTCAAAGCTTCTCGGATTATAGCTAATTGGGATCTGGCCTATTTGTATGCCCTTTCTGAAAATCTTTGCAGTGACTTCAGGATCAAAATCAAATCCCCTGCTTTCTATCCGGATACTATTCAGAACATCTGTCTTAAAAACCTTATAACAGGCGAACAAGTCTGTGAGATGCTGCCTGTACAGTATATTCGCGAACACAGTCAATATTCTTCCACCAAGAAAATATCTAAAATATGAGTGTGATGAGCCTGTTCTGATACCGAAGACAACATCGTATTGTCCGGCTGTTATGGGGGCAATAAGCTTTGGATAGTCTTCGGGATCATATTCCAGATCGGCATCCTGTATAATTATTATATCTCCTTTAACATGCTTGAGAGCCGACTTTACAGCGCCACCCTTTCCTTGTGTAGACGGATGTCTGATAATACTGATTCCTTCATGGTTGCTGTAATTTTTTAGAATATTATGGGTATCGTCAGTAGAACCGTCATCAACAATGATTATCTCCTTTTCAAGAGCGACGTCTAAAACCTTATTCAGGATCACGGGCAGAGTCTTTGCTTCGTTAAGTACAGGCATGATGACGGATAACTTCATTATAGCATTGTCATTTCAAACAGTCCGTTTTCCGAACAGAATTTTTTGATATAATAAATAATTTTTTATCATCCTTTCCAATTGAAATTCCTTTGGAAAAACAAATATGCTTGTAGGCAGAAATGCCGGGGTAGGATATATGCGCCCATATAAATAAACAAATAAAACAGAGGCGTAGCTATTTCGTTTTGATCGTATATGCCCCGTTCCAGTCTTTACCGGGCGGGTCAATTTTATATTCATTGCAACGGGCCAGCATTGTTTTGCTTGGCCCGTCGTCTGTTGAGAGGTCGAGGACTGACATAAATTGCTTTATGGCAAGATCCCAGTCCTGTATCCTGTAAGCAGCAAGTCCTTTTTCATAAAGCTCTAAAGTTTCTCTCAACTTGTCATTAATATCTTCAGGATATCCGATAAGCTCGTATATGGCGATAGGTTCCTTCCTGCCCACCACATATACGAGGTCCAACTCGCGCGTCACAATTCCCTTTCCTGCCGCGGCAAATGTTGTATCGCTCATTATCGTATAAATGCCGTAAATTTTGTTGACTCCTTCAAGTCTCGCGGCAATGTTGACAGTGTCACCCATCATAGTGTAATCCATCCTGTTTTTGGAACCCATGTTTCCTACGATGGCATTACCGCTGCAAAGCCCTATGCGCATTTTCAGTGCAGGTCTGTTCTCTGATATCCACCTTGTCCTCAACATATCGAGTTTTTTCTGCATTTTTATGCATGCCCTGCATGCAACTTCCGCATGATTGGGAAGATCATTAGGCGCACCGAAAAAGGCGATAATCGCGTCTCCTTCGAACTTATCCAATGTTCCCTCATATTCGAGGAGTATGTCAGTCATTTCGGTAAGGAATTCATTCAGGAGATCAACTATCTCTTTAGGAGAGAGTTTTTCGGCAATGCTGGTGAAGCCTTGGACATCTGAAAAAAACGCTGTAATTTCACGTTCCTGCCCCCCAAGATTGAGCTTTTCGGGAGATTCTATTAGCTGCTTTACCACCGATGGGGCAAGAAAAGTTGAAAAAGCATCCCGGATAAATTTTTTCTGTTTTGATTCAGCCATGTATCTTGATAAAGTTATGCTCAGGTAAACAATAAGCATTACTATAAGCGGATATACGAGGTTTAATATCCAGCCTTTCATGTAAAAAAGCGTAAAACAGAGAAAAACATATCCTATTAACTGAACAATAAAAAAAGCTGTTCCGGCAACTATGCCGGTTCTTGGAACTGCTATTCCAAGCAAAAGGCCCGCGATGATAATTGCAAAAATATTAAAAAGGTAAGTCCACCTTGGATAGTAAATGAAGTCTTTGGATAGAATACTGTCAATGACATTGGCATGAATTTCGAGCCCCGGGAAAACATTTGAAAATGGTGTTACCCTGAGATCGTATATTCCTACTGCTGTTGCACCTACTACTACAATCTTGTCCCTGATAAGATTGATATCGGCAGTTCCCGTTAATATGTCTGTAACAGGAATATGCGGAAAGGTTTTTGAAGGCCCCCTGTAGTTGACTACTATCTGCCCGATTTCATCAACAGGCACTTCAAGATCCCCGATATAAAGTTTACCAACACCGTATTCGTAAATCCTTATGGAAAGCTGCTTATCAAGAAAAGCTCCGACAGAGGCTATAGAGAGCGGGCAATATAAAGATTCTCTGCATTTAAGGACAGCGGGAAGCCACCGGACTACCCCGTCCTGATCAGGAAACATGTTAAAATATCCTGAATAGCCTGTTGTCTCTGAAATTAACCTTATATTTGATTGCGGCGATGCTACCTCTATAAGGGGAGCCAGTTTTGCCGCTTCAGAAGAATAAGCTATCGATTTGTATTCAGAGCTCTGAACATCTTCGAGATGTTCAAGCAATTCTTCTTCCCCGATATGTTCGGCGGAAGCTGTATCGGCCTGAAAAAAATAGCCAAGAACGACTTTTGCTTTTGAATTTGTTATTGCCCTGGCAAGGATCCTGTCATCGTCCGTCTGAATTTTCAAATCTTCAAGATACCTTGTTAATGCTGGATTTGATTTATCGAGTTGAGATATTTTCTTTTGGATATCTTCTATTGTTCTAACAGTACTTTTTTCGTCCGCTTCAAGAAAACCTATATCAAAGGCGATTACCTTTGCGCCTGCATCTGAAAGTTTATTGATAAGATCCGCGAATTTTGACCTGGGCCATATCCATTTTCCCTCTTTGGCGATGCTTTTTTCATCAATTACGGCAAGAACAACATTTGAAGTCGTAGGGATACTTCCTCTCGATACGAATCTCAAATCGAGAGTTTTTAATTCCACGAGATCGAGAAAGGGGATGCCGATCATGTAGCACAGGATCATAACTATAATAGCTATTATGGAGATGCTGATGGGATTGAGCTTAAATTTGTAATTTGGAATAGAAATCATAATCAATCATTGAGGCGCAGCTATTAACTATTTAAATAAATAAATTGTGTTGTGACAATATTTTACTGTATTAAAAAAGTCAACAGGCAAGGATGACGGCTTCATAAAAAGTCATTCTGCTGTGTTGCGCTTCATCTTTCGTCATTGCAGCGTACTAACATGTACGCTTCATTCTCCAAGATTCGCGCGCCTTGCATAATGAGCTTTTTACTTTGCCGTCTGAATTTCGATTTTTTACGAGTTCATCAAGGGAAGTTGATTCGTATTTTAATAAGGCTACATATTCTGCAAAGGTCTCTGAACTTGACTATTGCTCACGGTAATAGTAATAGTGGCTATCTGTTAAAATAAATCGTCAAGGAGAAATATATGTCGCATCATGACCATCATCACCACGAGGAACATCATGAAACAGAATCCGCCATCACTTTTGATAAAAAAATGGTAAAGCTTCTTGAGCACTGGATTAAGCATAATTCCGATCATGTTGAAACGTACAGGGAATGGGCAAAAAAAGCAAAAGAGAATGATATGGAAAAGGTGTTCGTCCTCCTTAATGAAGCGGCAGAAAGAAGTTCAGGGATGAACACGATATTTAAAGAGGCTTTGAGCCTGATATCAAAATAAGTACATGACGACTTCCTAAAAAGCTATTTTATACCGCTTTGCGACAACCTGATTCCCAAAAATCTCAAATCCGTTCGCATACGACTTCCAACATGTTTATAAAGTTAACGAACTCGTTGGAAGTCATTATATCCTCCGCGATGGATTCGGTTTAACCCCTTGTCTTACATCTGTCATATAATATTATCTATTAAAACAATCAGTTAAAATTATTAAGTATTAGCAATTAGAAAATAATGGTCTTTTAAGTTATTTCTTGACATAATTGTCCAATTATTTTACTAGAACCGGCCAAGTAATAATCTCTTATCATATATAAATATTATACATGATATTAATAAATTATGCTTTTTGCTAATAAGATGAAATCCTATAAGGCAAAAATTTTAAAAAGAGCTATCAGAAAAGGAGAACTGATTAATGTCTGTTGAGAATAAGGTCAAAAAAATCATATCCGAAAAACTTGGTGTCGAAATCGAGAAAGTTGTTCCCGAAGCGTCCTTTGTTGATGATCTTGGGGCCGATTCACTTGATCTGGTTGAACTGATCATGACGATGGAAGAGGAATTCGAAATGGAGATTTCGGATGAAGATGCGGAGAAACTTGTAAAGGTAAAGGATGTAATAGATTTTATTAACGCCCAGTAATTTTAACCGTTTAATAAACATCTCATTTAATCAGGGAGGATTCTTTGAACAGGCGCGTAGTTATAACAGGAATCGGACTTGTCACGCCTCTTGGAATTGGTGTTAAAGAAACCTGGCCGGCCTTGTGTGCCGGAAAATCCGGAATAGCCGAAATAACAAGGTTTGAAACGACGGGTTTTGCCACCAGGATTGCCGGTGAAGTAAAAGGATTCAGGCCGGAAGATTTTATGTCAAAAAAGGATGCGCTCCGCTCCGAGCCGTTCATTGCCTATTCCGTTGCGGCCACCAGGATGGCGCTTGAGGATTCAGGACTTGTGATTGACAGCTCGAATTTTGACAGGGTAGGGGTCATAACAGGATGCGGCCTTGGAGGTCTCGGAATCATGGAAAAAACAATCCTGGATGTTCATAAAAAAGGGCCCAGTCGTGTAAGTCCTTTTTTTATACCGCTGATGATTGGGAACATGGCGCCGGGAATTATCTCGATTCTGTTTGGGGCAAAGGGGCCCAACGAATCAATTGCAACCGCATGCGCAGCGGGAACACATGCAATCGGACATTCATATAAGCTGATCCAAAGCGGTACTGCGGATGCCATGATAACAGGCGGAGTTGAAGCGGTAATAACTCCATCCTGCATTGCAGGTTTTAATGCCATGAAGGCTCTGTCAACCCGCAATGATGATCCCCAGAGGGCATCACGCCCTTTTGACAGGGACAGGGATGGGTTTGTTGTCGGTGAGGGGAGCGGCATACTTATACTCGAAACATTATCCGGGGCGCTTGAAAGAGGGGCGCATATTTATGCCGAAGTTTGCGGATTTGGAATGAGCGGAGACGGATATCATATGACATCTCCTCCGCCTGATGGAGAAGGCGCCGCAAGATGCATGAAATCCGCTCTTAAAGACGCCGGAATTACACCGGAAAGCATAGACTACATAAACGCGCACGGCACATCGACCCAGGCCAATGATATGTATGAAACAATGGCAATAAAAACTGTTTTTGGCGATAAGGCATATTCAATACCGGTCAGCTCCACTAAATCGATGACCGGACATCTGCTGGGAGGCGCTGGGGGCATAGAGACCGTGTTTACCGCTCTTGTAATTTCAGATGGAATAATTCCGCCGACCATAAATTATGACAATCCTTCTGCGGAATGCGATCTCGATTATGTTCCCAATGTTGCCCGCAGGGCTGATGTTGAAACTGCATTGACTAACTCGTTTGGTTTCGGGGGGACAAACGCGTCCCTTGTTTTGAAGAAATACAGGTCATGAAATTATGCCAGTCTGGAAAATTAAGCGGAAAGACAGAAGAAGGACATGCATGAGAATAAGAATCTTTGTTACAGGCGGAACCTTCGATAAGGAGTATAATGAACTTAACGGAGAACTGTTTTTCAAAGAGACACATCTTCATGAAATGCTGAAACTGGGACGATGCGGGCTGGCGTTTGATATAACAACCCTGATGATGATAGACAGCCTTGAAATAAAGGATTCGGACAGGGAGATAATCCTTGAAAACTGCATGAGGGCGGATGAGAATAAAATAGTTATAACCCATGGAACAGATACAATGGTTGAAACTGCTAATGTTATTGCAGGTTCTGTAAAGGAGAAGACAATCATTCTGACCGGGGCAATGATACCATACAAATTCGGAAGTTCAGACGGGCTTTTTAATTTAGGAAGCGCTCTTGCCTTTGTCCAGACTCTTCCGCACGGTGTCTATATCGCCATGAACGGAAAATATTTTAACTGGGACAATGTAAAGAAAAACAGGAAGACGGGAGTATTTGAAGAAATTAAATAGTTTCCATCCGGAAATGGCCCTTTTGTGCGATCTCTGTGTCAATCTGTGGGATTTCTTGTGCGACATACAATGTGTATGTCTTAAGCGCAATCCCTTGATTTCCTTGAGCTTGCCCAAAATTGCCTATTTCCGAATTAGAATCTCAAATGTGTCCAATATGGATGTTTTTCAGGGCACATCCTTTTTAAATCTGTCGTGTATCAGGGATTTTAAAATCTCTTTTTCTTTTAAACCGGGGAGGAGGCCTTTCAGAGTAGCTTCAATCACAACTGTTCCGTCCTGATTACGGTAAACGGCTTCTCCTTTTGCTTTTCCTTTTTCATTAATTTCAGTTATTGTGAATGTACAGGTTATGGTATCCCCGAAATATACGGGTTTCCTGAAACGAAAGTCCATGCCTGACGCAAGCCATCCGATCTGACCCCCGATTTCCGTTATCATGCCCGCTACAAGGAGGCCGTGGCAGATAAGCCCGTTTAATTTTTTTGCTTCTGTAAACCGCCTGTCATAATGAATGGGATTGAAATCTTTTGTTATATCGCCAAAAGATTCGGTTTCTTCTTTTGTGAATTTGCGAACGACCGCAAATGTGTCACCGGTTTTCAATCCGGCAGCAGCTTTTTTCCTGATTTCAGACATTAATCTGTGCTTCATTCTTCACGCTTTTCCCAGACACCGGGTATAACCGTATTGCAGAATTTACATCTGTTTCCGGCAAGGTTATAAACCGGTATCAGGTAACCCTTTCGTTCTATGAGTAGTTTTTTGCAGTTATGACAGAATGTGTTCGTCCCTTCGTTGTTCGGAACATTTCCTACATAAGCATAGCGTATTCCCTCCTTCATTGCCAGGCTCCGGAAATTTTCGAGGGTTGAAACAGGAGTGGGGGGAAGTCTGTCGAGCTTGTACTGTGGAAAAAATCTCAGAAAATGGAGAGGACGATCCGGCCCGAGATTAGTAAGAATCCATCCGCACATCCGCTTAACCATTTCAGGGTCATCAACATAACCGGGCACAACAAGATTGGTCATCTCAAAATGTATGCCTTTCTCGTTCAACATCTTGAAAGTATTCAAAACAGGCTCAAGTCTTCCGCCGTTCAGTTTCCTGTATATGTTATCGCTGAAGGATTTTAAATTAACATTCGCGCCTTCTATGTATCTGCAAAGTTCTATCAGGGGCTCTCTGTTAATGTAACCATTTGATATCCACAGTGTCGAAAGTCCTTTTTCTTTTGCAAGACGTGCAATATCAATCATATATTCAAAATAAGAAATCGGCTCTGAATATGTGCATGAAATTGATTCGGAGCCGCTTTTCAATGCCGCTTTAACGACATCTTCCGGGAAAAGTTCGCTCTGGCGTACTTCACCCGGTTTTGCCTGAGAAATTTCCCAGTTCTGACAATTCAGGCAACGGAAGTTACATCCCGCTGCCGCCAGTGAAAAGGATTTCGTCTCAGGTTTAAAATGGAAGAGAGGTTTTTTTTCTATGGGGTCAATATTCACACTGCAAGGGTTACCGTAAGAAAGGCTATATAACACACCGTCAATATTAACTTTTGATCTGCATACACTCCGGTCGCCCGGTGATAATACACATCTGTGGGGGCATATCCCGCAAACCACTTTCCTGTCGCTTAATTTGGTATAAAGAAAACCTTCATGAGACCATTTCCATGGCTTATCCGGCGCATCACCCTTGAATATCCTGCCCCGTATATCATCCGGACCCGCCGGGACTCCCTTCTTCTCATCATACGATCCGAAGGCCATTGATAAAGCCGGTTTCGAGAGAATTAACGCGGCGCTGCATATAAATTGTCGTCTGCTTAATTTTTTCATGATCTGGTTGCCATAATAATTAAACTGATAACTTTCAATCCGATCAGGCAGGTTGCAGACCAGATAATCCCGAAATAAGGAATAACCGCAACGCTGATAAGAAGCGTTCCAACAGCCGCTCCTATCAGGTCGGCTGAAAACAATTTAGTTACGGCCGGATTACTGTCCCCTCTCATTTTAAGAGCAGCGGGAAACTGACAACCGCATGTCATTGACACGATAAAACCATATAACAGAAAAGCGGACAAAGGAATAGTATATCCAGCCTGTACAAAAGCTATTATCAGAATACCTGTAAGTAAAATAAGAATAACGTCGGTTATTACAAGCAATATTTTTTTATTGCCTCCGTACCTGTTTCCTATCCATGCCCCGGGCAGAAGGCCAGCAAGAAAAATTGTAATTATCAGGCCTATTTTTAGATAAATATATCCGTAGAATATCTGAAAAGCGAATATTACAAGTATTTCTGTTCCCATTGCCATGCATCCTGTTGAAAAAAGGACAAATTCTTCTTTTGTTATCCAGACAAGATAAATGAGACTCAACACAGAAAGAATTATAATAAAGACAAAAGGAGAGGTTGAGAACTTAGCAAACCACTGCATGAACATTATATTCATAAGCTTTGGATATATATCTGTATTAATTGGTGATGACTTGTCTAAAAGCTCTTTCAGTTGGTTGATCCTCTCATCGGTTATATTCCCGTAATAATAACTGCTTATATAGCTGGTGGAAACGTTTTTACTTTTAAGGGAGTCAGGAATATCTGTATTTAAAGGAAATTGGGATGCAAGGAAATAAATATTCTGTCCCGGAAGCAACAGAACATTCTTAAAATATCGTGAGAGTGTATTATAGACAGAAGAAATTTTCTGCCGTTGAGGCTCTGCAAGGTAATTATCATATCCCTCCATTGAAAAGCTTAAAATGCCGCCGGAAGAGAGGCGTTTTTTTGCAATGTCGTAAAAGCTGTCCGTATAAAACCTGTTGACCTGATATGTTTCGGGTTCAGGAAGGTTCAGGATGATTGCATCGTAGATTTTACCGGTATTTGCCAGGTATGTTCTGCCGTCCTCATGTATCACATTAAGGCTCCGGATTTTTTTGATCAGGCCGAAGCGGAACAATACATCCGATACGTCCGGATCAAGTTCGATATAATCAACCGTTTCCGGGCTGTATTTATCCAGCTCCTCCATAATTCCGCCCTCTGCAGATATGACAAGGATCTGTTTCGGATCTGAAATCTGGGACAAGGCATAATGAACCGTTTCTTCAGCATTTGAAGTGTTCTGATTGCTGAAAATGGGAACACCATCTCCAACAAGAGTGTATTGTTCCCTGTCCCGATGAATCTCGATACGTCCGTACTTTGATTCCTTATAATAAGCGAGTTCACCTTCAGGAGGAATAAGCGATTTATGTTCAAAGAATAAACCTGAAAGAAGGACGAAAAGAGCAAGTCCGGCTCCTGTAATTATCTTAAAGGGACTCAGGCCCGATTCTTTCAGCAGGTAATATGTCGCAGCAAGAAGAAAGATATTCGAAATAAAGACTGATTGGAGAGGTGAAAAAAGATAAACAAGGAAAAATGAAAAGAGCGCGCCTCCTGTTACATCACCCAGGCTGTCTGCTATGTACATGTACGAACCGGGATATTCAGGCTTTGATGCCCTGAGCACAAAAAGACTGTACGGCAGAACAAAGCCGATAAGAAGAGCATACGGTGCAGTTGAAAGAAAAATAAAGGTAAATGTCTGATAAAACCCGACCGAGCTTCCGTGAATAAACAGGGTATCCCGGAGTTCTCTTATCAAAAAAATCTGCAGAGCCGGAAGTGCTGCCAGAGCAAGGGAAAGAATGCCAAGGAGATAGATCGATGGAGTCATTTTTACGCAAAAAAAACGTGAAATTATCGTTCCTATGCCGCCCTGGATAAGCCATGAGAAGAGAATAAGGGCAATCACAAATTCATTGCCCTGGAATTGTGCCAGAAATTCGCGGATGGTCAATAACTGGGTAACAACAGAGGAGATGCCTGTTGCTATGACAACCAGTAATACCGGGTTCTCATTTTTCCTCTTCAAAATACTGAACATCGTATGTCAGAACTTCCAGCTTAGAGTTTTTCCATGAGTCGGAAGGAATGCCCGCCTTTGAGCAAAGATGCGAAAAAAATTCTTCAGGCCTGGTAAGTTGTTCCCAAACCTGGGGCAGAAATGTTGCGCTTGCACGACCTTTCCGGATGATTACGCCGTCAATGCCCGGACGAAGTTTATTGATGAGATCTTCGTTGTCCTTGTATGCAAGCGGCCTGGGTTCGCTCAATATGCTGATTTCTATTTCGACATTCTCAAATTCCTTTGCGGTAAGAGGTGAAAAGCGGAAATCATTGAATGCCGCGTTTATCGCATTCCGTTTCACTCCTTCTATGATTGGCTCCGAAGCATCAAGGTTTCCGATACAGCCTCTGAGCTGGTTGCGGATTTTGAGAGTGACGAATGTGCCGCTTTTTCTCTGCAAACTCTTATCTTCAAAGTCTGATGCAGGTGAAACTTGCTCCTGTTTTAATTTAATTCCGAGTTTTTCCGATATCGTTTTTCTCGCAAGTTTAAGAAGGATTTGTCCCTGTTTTTCGTTCAGCCTGTTTGATATTTTTTCATTTTCCATAGAGGGTTCTCCGTAAAAAGCGATTGCGGCATATCCGACGACCCTGGAGCGGTCGCCGACTGTGTCGCCGCTGTTTGAATAGTGAATGAGAAACGGTTCCCATCCGTATTTGCCTGCAAGGCTCATAACAATAAGGATGGGCGTCGAACCACACGCGCTGTTTCTGCGCTTTATCAGTTTTTCTTTTTTAAGATTCAATATCGCATTTATAGTTTCTTTATCCCTGCGGACAGCTTCATCATATTGAAGAAAGTGTGAAAGATCCGAACTTGCCACCAGAAGTGTTTTTTCGTCTATGAGCGGATCTATTGCTTCCGCAATTTTATTGTAATCACAGGATCCGGCAATAATCGGAATAAGCTCGAATTTCTTCAGATAAGTTTGCAGGAAAGGAAGAACAACTTCAAGTGAATGCTCGTTTTTTTCCGAAACAGGTATAAAATGGAATAGTTCTTTCTGAAGGCGCAGTTTTGCAACATCCTTGTGCAGCCTGACCTGGCCGAGCGGGGTTTCATATATTTCTGAATCGGATATTGCGCAGCCTGCAAAACCGACTCTGTGATCAGGCCCCATCAAAATAACTTTTGAAAACCGGTTTTCAGAAAGAACGAGAGAAGCATGTGATGCGGTCAGGCCTGAATAGATGTAACCGGCATGAGGCAGGATCAGGGCCTTAAGCGATTTACCGGAGGGCGCTGTAAAGTGCGTATTTTTTGCCCTGGATGTCAGGATTTCTATTGTCTTTACTATTTCATATTTGTCCTCGGGATAAAAGGAACCGGCATATGCGGGTTTTCGTATCTTTTCCGCAAGACAAACTGGTGCTATCGTAAAAGATGTGAGAAACAAGGCCACGCAAAAAATGATAGATTTTGTTTTCAGCTTCATCGCATCTTCTCTGATTTAAAGGATAAACTGATGTGTTTAAAATACAATGATATATAAATAGTGTCAAATTAAAATGTACGCTCCTTTTTAAAAACATCCGGATAAATTGTTAACGATTTCAAACAATTCTTGACACATCGGAGCATATTTCCTATTAATTGTACATTCTACCGAATCTTTTTGTATCATTTTTTAATAAGATTAACGAGTTGGAAGTCTTAATAAAACGTAGTCCGGAAATAACATGCCGGTCGGCCCGGCGATTGAGGTGCTTATGGCAGGAGGATTTACAGGAAAATATTGCATAGTGGATCTTGGAAGCGGTCAAATAGATACCGTAGAACCGGGAGAGGCATTTTACAAAAAATATCTTGCAGGATACGGTCTTGGTGCTGCCGTTATCATGGAAAGGCAAAAACCCGCGACAGCGCCGCTTTCACCTGAAAGCCATCTGGGATTCTGCACAGGACTGCTCACCGGCTCCGGCGCGTTTTTTTCAGGCAGGTTCATGGTTGTTGGTAAATCTCCTCTTACAGGAGGCTGGGGAGACGCGAATGCAGGCGGATTTTTTTCTCAGGAACTGAAAAAAACCGGATATGATGCCATATTTTTCACCGGAAGATCGGAAAAACCGGTGTGGGTATTTATTGACGACGGGAAAATTGAAATAAGAGACGCCTCTTTGCTTTGGGGAAAAGACATTACGGAAACGGAAGAACTTATAAAAAATGAACTGAATGACAATAAGGTTCAGATAGCTTCGATAGGAGAGAGCGGGGAAAAAATATCTCTTATATCGGGGATTGCAACAGACAGCGGGCGTATTGCGGCAAGGTCAGGCCTCGGTGCGGTAATGGGGAGTAAAAATCTTAAAGCGCTTGCTGTAAGAGGAAAGAAAAAAGTTACCGTAGCCGATTCCGAAGCTGTAAAAGAGATAAATAGAAATTTTATCAAAGACTATAAAAAATCAAACATAGCGGACAGGTTTACTTTGCGGTTTATGAATTTTTTCAGCCTGGTTATTGCAAAGACCGGCATATCGATCCCTGCCACGCCTTCTCTTGTAAGGGAGATTTATAAAAAATACGGCACCTCGGGCCTTACGGTCTATTCGGCCATGACTGGCGATATGCCCATAAAAAACTGGGACGGTGTCGGTTATACCGATTATCCCATTGAAAAGGCCGAAAAAAATTCCGATATAAATGTGGTAAAATACCAGAAAAGAAAATATGCCTGTCAGTCATGTCCTCTCGGGTGCGGTGGAATAATCGATGTCAAGAAAGGGCGATTTAAGGGGACAAGCAGCCATAAGCCCGAATATGAGACACTTGGCGCTTTCGGGGGCCTTATTTTGAATGATGATCTTGATGGAATTATCGAACTTAATGAAATGTGCAACAGGGCCGGGATCGATACAATCTCAACAGGCGCAACTGTTGCGTTTGCCATTGAATGCTTTGAAAACGGGATAATAGATGAAAAAACAACCGGCGGACTGAAACTCGGATGGGGCAAGACTGAAGAGATAATAAGGCTTACCGAAATGATCATCCGGCGGGATGGGTTCGGAGATATCCTTGCTGATGGAGTCAAAAAAGCGGCCGAAAGAATCGGAAAAGGATCGGAACAATTTGCAATGCATGCGGGAGGGCAGGAGCTTCCGATGCACGATTCGAGGCTTGATCCTGGGTATGCAATCGCGTATGAATGCGAGCCGACGCCGGGGCGTCATACAATTTCGTGTTATCTTTATGCCAGTCTTTTTGGAGTAAAGAAGAAATTTCCCGAGGCGCGCCGCATGATAAAGAGCGCGGAAGGAAGGAGTTCAAAAAAGGTTAAGGCATACGCAGCAGGAAGTTTTTACATGCAGCTTGTAAACTGCACCGGCATGTGCATGTTCGGAGCCATGACAAGCTCTCTTCCTCTGGTTGAATATCTGAATGCGGTTACAGGCTGGAATCTTTCTGCCGATGAATATCTGAAGACAGGGGAACGCATACTGAATCTAAGAAAGGCCTTCAATGTGCGAGAAGGAATAAAGCCAGCCGATCAGAAGCTAAGCGGGAGGGCTCTTGGTGTAACACCCCTTTCAGGCGGACCGCTTAAGGGTGTTACCGTTGACATGGAAACAATCCGCAGGGAATTTTTCAAAACCGTCGGTTGGGATATTACGACAGGAGAACCGACTGCAGAGAAAATGAGGGAGCTTGGAATATAAAAAGCTTAACATCGAATTTTTGAACTTTTAAGTCTTAAAAACCGAAAAGCCGTTGTCATGATTTATGGCCTCAAAAAACCGAGAATTGAAGCTCCCCGTCGCAGAGAGGACGGGGAATCTTCGACCGTAAGGAATATTATCCATTTTTAATTCGCTCGCTAACCCCGCCACATACGGGGAATGCGCTCGCTGTTTCGGTTCATATGGCAAAGTTAAAAAGCTCATTATGCAATGCAACACAGCATAATGGCTTTTGATGAAGCCGTCAGATCCTGTTTATGCAGGTTTAATCCAGCCATTCTGGTTTATCAGCATCGTTGTCGGATCGAGCGAGAGCCCGTTCGTACCGGAATCCGGTTTCCCGCCTTTTAATACTTTGAGATAAATCTCTTTTCCTTCAGGCTGAATTGATATGGCTGTTTCAAAAAGATCTTCAACATCATTAAGCATAGCCGGTATTACGTCGGTAACCGGCACCTCATCTCTGTGAATCCGTACAGTAAACCAGATATTTAATGAATGCTTTTTCGCAAACGACTTCAAGTCGGACAGAGACGCCTTTTGCGGCTCGTCGAAAGGGAGTCCGTCAATGAGAATTAACTGGGGGCGAAAAATGTTCTGTTCCATCAGGTCGGTCAATCGCTCCTCAAGTTTAGGGACGCTGAATCCCTCGACTTCAAATGTCATGATAAATCTGTGAGGAAGGATCGAATCAAAAATCTGCTCTTTATCGGCTATTTTGTGTTGGGAAGCAATGTTACGGTAAACTTCCTTATACCATAAACCAACTTTTTTAACCGGATCGTTTAAACTTATATGAAGAACATTTTTACCGGAAAGAAGCCCGTGAATGGCGATTTGTATTAAAATTGCTGTTTTCCCCACACCCGCACGCGCGAGTACAGCGCCAAAACCTCCCTGCGGCAAAATATCTTCCCCGGACTCACGCTCTATCAAACGTCCTAAAGGATGGCTTAGAATAAGACCCTTTTCAAGCATATTTAATACTCCTCTCGTTATAATATGGCTTAATAAGCCATTATCTTTTCTGTGAATTCTTTTTTTCTTCAGCGTATTTTTTTTCAAGCTCTTCTGCAACTGACAGTGGGATCTGCTTGTAAGTTGCAAACTCCATTGTGAACTGGGCCTTGCCCTGGGTCAGTGACCTCAATACTGTTGAATATCCAAACATTTCGGCAAGCGGAATTTGTGCTTCTATGACGCACATCGGCCCTTCGTCCTGTGTTCCGAAGATAATTCCCCGGCGCTGGTTTAAAGATCCCATTACGCTTCCCTGAAACTCGGTTGGCGTTTCGACAACCACCTTCATTATCGGTTCATGTATAGTCGGTTTTGCCTTGGCATATCCTTCAAGGAAGGCTCCGCGCGCCGCAGCCTGAAAAGCCATTTCGGATGAATCCACAGCATGTGATGCGCCGTCATTAATGACAACCTTTATTCCTGTTACCGGGAATTCCATCTTGGGGCCTTTTGCAAGGCAATTTCTGAAACCTTTCTCACATGCGGGAATATACTGTGTCGGGATAGACCCGCCTCTTATCTGATTATCAAATATGAAATCCTCTTCGGCAGGTTCCACATAACCAGCGACACGGCCGTACTGGCCTGCCCCGCCTGTCTGCTTTTTATGAGTATAGTTAAACTCAGCCTTTCTGGTAATTGTTTCCCTGTAGGCTACTTTGGGCTTTCCTGCCGATACTTCCGCATTATATTCGCGGCGCATCCTTTCAATATAAACTTCAAGATGGAGTTCTCCCATCCCGGAAATTATGGTGTCTCCGGTCTCTTCGCTTACATATGTCTTAAAAGTCGGATCTTCCTTGGTAAATCTGTTAAGAGCTTTTGATATGTTGGTTTCGGACTTGCTGTCTTTCGGAGCAATTGCAAGCGAGATGACGGGCTTGGGGACATACATTGATGTCATTGTATAGCTGATACCCTGCGAAACGAATGTATCGCCTGAGGCGCAGTCAATACCGAACAGTGCGCCTATATATCCTCCGGGAATCGACTCTATCTCTTCCATCTGGTTTGCATGCATGCGCACTACACGGCCGACTTTAACTTTACGGCCGGTGCGCACATTTATTATAGTGTCCCCTTTTGCCAGTGTTCCCTGGTACACGCGGATGTAAGTTAATTGACCGTACTGACCCTCCTCGAGTTTAAAGGCAAGCGCAACCAGCGGCTGTTTCGGGTCAGCCGTCAAAATGACAGGCGCTTCTTCGTTATCCATATCAAGGGCTTCGTTTTCAATATCTGAAGGGCAGGGGAGCAATCTGGTCACTGCGTCAAGAAGCAGCTGGACGCCTTTATTTTTATAGGCAGAGCCTAACAATACCGGGGTTATCTTTCGGGACAAGGTACCTTTGCGGAGAGCTGCGATGATCAAAGATTCGCTTATTTCCTTTTCTTCAAGTATTGCTTCAGTCAGTTCATCCGAAAACATGGAGGCCGTATCAATCAGATCTTCTCTTTTCCGGGCGGCTTCATCCTTAAGGCTCTCAGGAATATCTTCTGTGCGGATTATTTCCCCGTTTTTACCATCAAAATATACTGCTTTCATGGATAACAGGTCAATAACTCCGCTGAAATCGGTTTCAAGACCTATTGGAATTTGCAAAGAAACCGCGTTGTGTCCCAGTTTTTCTTTTAACTGTTTTATGACTCTATCCGGATTCGCGCCACTCCTGTCACATTTATTGATGAAGGCGAGGCAGGGAACCTTGTATCTTTTCATCTGCTGATCGACCGTTATAGATTGCGATTGAACTCCTCCAACCGAACAAAGGACCAGTACAGCTCCATCCAGAACCCTCAATGAACGTTCAACTTCAATTGTAAAATCGACATGCCCTGGAGTATCGATAATATTGATTTCATGGTCGAGCCATTCACAAAATGTGGCGGCGGAAGCTATTGTAATGCCTCTTTCCTTTTCCAGTTCCATGGAATCCATGGTTGCGCCGACACCGTCTTTCCCTTTTACATCATGAATAGCATGTATCCGCTTGGTATAAAAAAGAATTCTTTCGGTAAGTGTTGTTTTGCCGGAATCTATGTGAGCACTTATACCGATATTCCGGACTTTTGATGTTATGTCGTTCATTTTCCCCTATCCTTTTATCTTATCTTGACGATACCCCAAAATTATGTATTTTAAAACAATATTTTATAAAGCCGTCAAAAAACAAAAAATCCCTCACATGGTAACCTGCTGCCAGGTGGGGGATTTAAGCAATGCTTTAAAGAAGTTCGCCCTTTTATTAATAATAACCGTAATTGTCAAGCAAAATGATTTGTAATGTAAAGAGAGCGTACTCTTTTTGCATAATTGCATTTTAACGATTTTCCTGATATTAATCAAATCAAGCTGTTTAATAATATGTTTATAGCAGTTGTCAGAATAATGTTCCGATTGGAGCGATTCATTAGAATATCGCATATCTAATTTCGAAGTACGATGTGCGAACGGCTTTATTTTGGACTGCACTGTTTCCATGGATGTCCGACAAAGACCTGTGGCTGATTGACGAAGGGTTCGGCATTATTACTGTGGTTCGCATACGCACCCATACCCAACGGAATATATTTATGACATTCACTATAGCTTCAAAAAGTTAGGAATTATTTATGAGAATTTGGAACGAGGGAGAATGGAAGAGAACCCTCTGTATAACACAAGAATAATAAAGAGCTTTGTTGAATATATAAGCAAATATCATCCGCAGGTTGATATGACGCCGATTCTTGATTACGCCGGAATTACAACATATAAGCTCGAGGATGTAGGACACTGGCTCACCCAAACGCAGGTTGACCGGTTTTATGAATTCCTTGTAAAAACCGTGGGAGATCCTGATCTTGCCAGAAAGGTTGGTCAAAGCGCTACTATTTCTAAGGCAGGAGGCGTTTTATCACAATACACCCTCGGGTTTATGACCCCTTCCGGCGCCTATACCTTTTTAGGAAAACTCTATCCCCATGCTAGCCGTGGTTCATCAATTGAAACAAGAATCCTTGGGCCCAACAGGGTCGAAGTGGTTGCCGTTCAGAATCCCGGTGTAACTGAAAAGCCTTATCAGTGTGAAAACAGGTTGGGAACATTTGAGGGTATCGCAAAACTATTCACAAATGAACTGGCAAGGATTGAGCACACCACCTGCATGCACATTTCAGGTGACCGTTGTATTTACGATATCACATGGAAGACAACTCCGTCATTTATCTGGAAAAGGATAGCCAATTACAGTTACCTGATGGTTTTCATTATCTCTCTTTTTCTTTTTTTTGCCCTTCCGCCCAATTACAGCGTTACAGTCATCCTGTCCATGATCCTTGCTCCCATGGGTATAACCCTGTATCAGTTTCATCTAGAAAAGAATGAACTTGCGACGACTTTTAAAAATCATTGCGACACGGCGAGCAGGCTTCTTGATGAGATTAGCGCGAAAAATAACAATTCCATACTTATCCAGAAGATCGGGCAGACAGCCTCCAATATCTTTGATATTGATAACCTCCTTCCGCTCATTATGAAGTTGATTGAAAAGCACCTCGATTTCGATCACGGAATGATAATGCTCTTAGACAGCGGGAAAACCCGGCTGATAAGCAAAGCCGGTTTTGGCTATCATCCGGATATGATGAAAAAACCGGGGAAAACCATATTGCGTATAGATAAACCGGAATCCAAAAACGCGGTCATAAAAACTTTCCGTGAGCAGAAACCCTGTCTCGTTGATTATATAAATATATTTGAAGGTAATTTTTCGGAGAAAATCACAAAATCCCCCAATCTGACAGTCCCAAATTTATATATGTGTGTTCCCATTGTATTTGAAGAAAAATCCCTCGGTATACTGATTGTAGACAATAACGACTCAAAAAAAGTCCTCCTTGAATCTGACTTGAACCTCATGATGGGCATAGCTTCGCAGATCGCCCTGTGTATAACCAATGTCACGTATTTCCAGAAAGTGCTGGAAAGCGAGGAACTTTTCAAAGACTCCATGAACAGGGCGCCTGATGGCGTTTACATAATCGATCTGGAAGGAAAATTTCTCTACAGCAACTACAAGGCTGAGAAGATAATCGGTTACAGTGGTAAAGAACTCCTTGGCAGGAATGCCCTCGATTTAAACATTCTCGCTCAGAGCAGCTTGAAACGGGCAGGTGAGCTGCTGGAAGCAAATATAAGGGGCAAATCAACCGGCCCGGATGTGCTTGAGGTCATAAGAAAAGACGGCCGGCACATCATGGTTGAGATAAGCACCACCATAGTACAGCAAAGCGGTAAAAAAGTTGTGCTGGAGTTTATACGCGACATATCCGAGCGCTTAAAGGCCGAGAAGCAATTAAAAGAATCCCGGGAACTGCTGCGTTCTCTTGTCGGACGGTTTGAAAAGGTGCGTGAAGAGGAGAGGATTATAATTTCACGGGAAATTCATGATGTCATGGGAGGAGGACTGACCGGATTGCAGATGGATCTTTTCTGGCTGATGCACAAGATTGAAAATGCTGGTCCGGATAAAGAGAAGGCCGCCGTGATAAGCAGGATTTTTTTATCGAGCAAGACCGTTGAGAACATGATAAAGGTTACCCGCCGTATATCTACCGATTTGCGGCCGCCTGTTCTGGATGATTTGGGTGTGATAGCCGCCATCGAGTGGCAGTTGTCGGAATTCACAAGACAGTCGGATATTCCTCACAGGTTCACCACGGCTTTTGAATATATCCCTATGGACAATGGCAAGGCCATAGCCCTGTTTCGCATATTTCAGGAAACGCTGACTAACATTATGCGACACTCCGGGGCAACAGAGATTGTCGTTGTTTTACGCGGGGACGGGAGCAATCCTTCCGGGAATGAAAATCTTGTTCTTGAGATAATGGATAACGGCCGCGGGATTACTGAGGAAGAGATTATCGATTCAAAATCCCTCGGTTTGCTCGGCATGAAAGAACGCGCCCTGACTTTTTCGGGAGAATTTTCAATTTCCGGCGAGCCGGGCGCAGGAACGACCGTGCTGATAAGAATACCAAGCGAGAAGAGAGGTAATCATGATAAAAGTTATCATAGTTGATGATCATCCTGTTGTTCTGCGCGGCCTGAAGCAGATTATCGAAGATGAACAGGATATGGAAGTCGTAGGGGAAGCGGGAAACGCCAGGGAATGTTTTTCGCTTGTTCGAAAGACAGACTGTGATCTGGTTGTCCTGGATATAAATCTCCCGGACAGAAGCGGTATCGATGTACTGAATCAATTGAGATATGAGAAACCGAATCTTCTGATCCTCGTTCTGAGCGTTCTTCCTGAGGACCAGTATGCTTTGAGGCTTATCAAGGCCGGTGCCTCGGGATATCTCATGAAAGAGAGCGCCCTGACCGAGCTCGTGAAAGCCGTCAGAAAAGTTAGTTCAGGGGGCAAGTATGCCAGTGCGTCTCTCGCCGAGAAGATGATTTTACAATCCGATTTTTCTGAAAAGCTGTCTCACGAGAGCCTTTCAAACCGGGAATTCCAGATATTATGCATGATTGCCCTGGGAAAGTCACTCAAGAGTATCGCATTAGAACTTCGTGTCAGCGAAAAAACAGTCAGCACCTACCGCAGTCGTATCATGGAAAAAATGAAAATGAGCAATAATTCAGATATGATACGCTATGCTTTGGAGCACCGCCTCGTTTGAACATTACGAACTCGTTGAACCGAAACAGCGAGCGCTAACCCAGTCCGCTCTGCGACGGGGAGCTTCAAAGTTCGAAATTCCGTCAAATAATCTTTTCCTGTTCACTATTCACTCGTTACTCCCTTTTCGATATTCGATAAACCAAACTGTGGGGATTCCCCTACAGAAAATATCAGGTTTTCCTGACAGACAAACTCCTTTAAAATGATAGAAGAAAAGATAATTTCAGTAAAAACAATTTTCAGTGAGTTGCGCAAAGGTCTCATATGGTCGGAATGAAAAAAGTTGACATTTTTTTAAGTTATGCCCCGCATGAAACCTTGTCGCTTACCGACGCCATGCCTCATCCCTTGTTTCAAAATATTTTTTATAGCTATACAGCATCATTTTTCACCATTTTTTTGCCTTTTAAGGATTTTGTTGTCATTGGGTCAATCCCTTCTCAGTATTTTGTGCCTGTTGATGAAAAAAAGGATTTGCCTCTTGGCTGCATATATGAACAGGAAACCTCAATCAAATTAACGGCTGTAACCGGCAGTTTGCCGCCGTATATCATTTCAAAATTCGGCATT
This sequence comes from Desulfobacterales bacterium, assembly GCA_046485065.1. Lineage (GTDB taxonomy): Bacteria > Desulfobacterota > Desulfobacteria > Desulfobacterales > RPRI01 > RPRI01. Next base: position 21,832 of record JAWOHP010000051.1, read on the forward strand.
GAAATTATTTCAGCCGAAGAAGCTGCCGATTATAAAAACCTGATACCTGCGATTTACTTCAAAAATATTTTTTTCCATATTGATCACGGAAGAATACATATTTTTATATTTATTCCAAAATCTGAGTACGCTATCCGGATTGAAGTGGACAATGAACTCTCAAGGCCTAATCCCAAAGGCATCAATGCGCTGATTGAAGCCAGCAAATCTAGTACGTCCAGAAGATATCCGCCACTTGTCATGAAAGACACCACGTCCCCGGAGGTCCAAATCAAAAAAAAGGCTTCAGCATAATGCGTGACCTTTGAAAAACGTCCAATTTCCCCAGGTTAAAACAAATAAAATATATATTGATATTTAAAATTGATAAGTGTTATTAATTAACACAAGAGTTATAACAGTTGTCAGAATAATGTTATTATTGGAGTAAGTCGATAAAGTTTGGATATGTGCGCCCAAATTGGAACAACGTTATTACATTCACTATAAATATAAAAAAACGGAAAAATAATTTAAGGGAGATGCGCAGAGGTTTCAAATTATGTCTGTTAATACGATTGGATTATATTTAAAAAGAGCAAGAGAAAAGAAAAAATTGTCACAAAAGGTAGTAGCCAAACTGCTCGATTACAAGAATATGAATTTTCTCAGCATGGTTGAAAATGGCATATGCAAAATTCCGGCAAATAAAATCATGGAATTTGTAAAGGCATACCAACTGCCGTCTTTTTTTGGATTAGTGATTATCCGGGAGATTTATGGTGACATCTGGAATGCATTAATAGAGACGGAGAAAATCAATCCTCAGTCTGAAGGGCTTTCATTTAAAGAATTGGACGAGAAAATTGGGGCGTTATATAAAAAGGAATTGAAAAAATACGGCATAAAACCCTTATAATTTTTGGACACAACTAATAATAAGTGTTACAAGTATACAAATATTCATGAACCATATAAACTTGGAAAGTAAAATTGATATCATTCTCAGCTTTGCGCCTCACGAAGTCCTGTCACTTACCGATGCTATGCTCCACCCCTTTTTTAACAATGTATATTTCTACTATACAAAATTTCATTTCACCTTGTTTCTGCCATTTGAAGAATTTGTTTACATGGTCGCAATTCCATCACATCTGTTCATTCCGGTTGACGGTAAAAGCTTTCCATGTGAAGAACTGTATAAGCCGTTGAAAGGTCAGCGATCACCTGATGTCCAGATAATTAATGAATATCCGCATGCTGTCATGTCAAAACTGAGCGTTGATATTGTTAATGCAGATGAAGCATGTCAATACGACGAACTGTTACAAGGAATTTATGTCAAAAATATTTTCTGGCATATTGCCTCCGATGAAATTACTTCTTTTATATTCATTCCTCATACATCTCTTGCCCTCAAAATTACGGTGGACTCCGAAATCAGTGTTCCAAACCAGATCGGCATTGATACCCTGCGCTCCGTGAATAAATCAAATTTAAAAAAGATTATACCGCCAACCGCCAATTCAAAGAGAAGGCTTTGCCTCAACCGTTGTAAGTCTGAATAAGTCTGAAATGCAAAGCCTGCCCCGCCGCCTGACAGGAGCGGGAGGAAATCTTACTGGGAAAGGCAACACGGATGAATGTTGAGTATACGGATTGAACATAAAGATATCAAATAACAGCAGATATACACGTTGCCTTCCCTGGTGGGTCCTCTTTTTTACTTGGGGTGGCACTATTGCATGGCTTTCGCTGACTTCCACACCGCCGGTCATAAAAACCCCACTTTTGGGATGGGATAAATTCCAGCATTTAGGTGCTTACGGGATGCTCACACTGTTTGGCGGGAGAGCTTTTGCCGGAGTTATCCGGGGGAAAATGTTAAGCTGGTTTACCGCCTCAGTTGTTGCGGCCGCCTTCGGAGTTCTCATGGAGATTGCCCAGTTGGTCTTTACACGAAACAGAACCGCCGAAGCGGGAGACTTATTGGCGGACTTTACGGGTATCGCAGTTGTGTATTTATTTTGTTATTTTAAGGCCCGTTTCCCAGGCCGGGAGCATCTTTCCCGCCGTTTCACGAATAGCCGGACAATTGTTTGAGTACCGGCGGACGTTGGCGTGGAGCTTCAATATATAGAAAGCTCTCAAGGCTTATTGTTGATCCTGTTTTTTATTATCCGCCGATATCTGAAGAGAATAAATATTTTCTCTTTTACCAAATCGGGGTTGAATAAAATAATCCCTGGAGGGTTCCAAATCAAGGACAATTCGTGCCTTGCGTGTTTTGTGATCAAAACTGGAACGGATTCGTTTGATAAGGTTGCCTTCAACTTTGATAACCGCCCACTCCTTCTTGAAAGAATAAACATTTTCAATATCCAGAACAATCCTTGGCTCTTTTCCCTCGATGGAGAAAATTTCAGGGGTGTAAAAACGGTTAAATTCTATGAAGACCGACTCGCTTTCATTATTATTTATTGTAAAACTGATATTCCTGACATCGATATTAAGTTGCTGCTTTGATGCGGTAGAACCGTTTCCCCGTTTATTTTTACTGTCGGATGTCTTTGTGAATAATTTGGGTGTATCAGCATACAAACGCGTCTTGTAAACATATCCAAGAGCTTTTGATTCATCTCTATCTTTTTCAAACAATGAAAACACTGCATACCAGTCGTTTTTCAGAAAATCTGCCCTGACGGCCTGCTTTTCCATGAGATGCCCCCTGATCATTGAATTCACTGATCTCTTTTCCCTGATAAGGGTATTCGGACGGGCATACATGACCGTTCCCCACTCCTCGGCAATACCCACAGCGGTAACAGTTATGATGATTCCGGCAATCAGGACAAATTTAACCCAGTTGATTGTTCTCATGACAATCACCTTTATTGATTTTTCTTTTCTCGATTTTTACCGGCAAAAGCCGTTTATTATTATATTGAAAATAACAGCAAGGTCAAAAAAAAACGAACACCAATTATAATAATGGTCCGGCGTCTTCAATATTATGCTTTGAATTTTTCACATATATGATTATAAGATACCAAAATAATGTTTTGAACCGAAACAACGAGCGCATTCCCCGTCCGCTATCCGGCGAGGAGCTTAAAAGAGGGAAAAACAGTGAAAATTACATGACCGGAATTAAAAATGAAGAATAAAATTCATAAAGATGGTTTTATATCTGCCGGGATTCTCGCTTCAGGGCCCGTATGTCTGGGATATATCCCGATCGGCATTGCCTTCGGGGTGCTTGCCCAGAAGGCAGGTTTAAGTCCTTTAGAAACAGGATTTATGTCCCTGATGGTTTTTGCCGGAAGCTCACAGTTTATCGCGGTTTCGATGCTTTCCGCCGGCGCAGGAGCTGTTTCGATTATCGCAACCACATTTGTCGTCAACCTGAGGCACCTGCTTATGAGCTCCTCTTTATCCGTCTTCCTGGGTCATTCAGGAAGAAAAAAGCTTTTTGCGTTTGCCTACGGAATAACTGATGAAAGTTTTGCCGTCAATATTTCAAAATTCAAAAACGGAGAATGGGATATCAACCGGGCGCTTGTTGTCAATTTTTCAGCAAATATAATGTGGATTCTGAGTACTGTCGCTGGCGGATACGGCGGGCAATTTATAAAACCGCATTCATTCGGCATGGATTATGCGCTTATTGCCATGTTCATATGCCTTCTCGTGTTTCAGCTGAAAGGGAGGATATATGTTTTTACCGCTATGCTTGCAGGAATATCAGCTGTCCTGTTCTCACTTTTCCTTCCGGGGAATTTATATATTATTATAGCTTCCGTTTTTGCGGCCGTAACAGGGGTATTTATCAAAAAAATGGGTAGATAAGGTTGTTATTATGATTGAAAGAGAGTATTGTTATATCGTTCTCGGGATGGGTCTTGTTACTTTTATTCCGCGTCTGCTTCCGGTTTATTTCCTTGCCGGACGAACTCTTCCGCGCTGGTTTATCGAATGGCTTGATCTTATTCCTGCTGCCGTGCTGAGTGCGCTGCTTCTTCCGGCCCTTGTGACGACAGGAACTCCGAGAACTTTTTCGCTTTACAGTTTGGAAATGATTGTTGCCCTACCGACCTTCCTTGTCGCAGTTAAGACGAAATCGCTCGGCAGTACAGTGGTGACGGGAATGGGGCTTTTCTGGCTTCTTGACATGATTTCCAAATAGGATAGAACTACGCAAATTTTTAATGCCATAAAAAACAGGAGACCCAAGTTGGATTTAAATGCTTTTTGTCCGGAAAAGGTTGTTTCTGCCGAGGAAGCTGTTTCAAAAATAAAAAGAGGAAGCCGTGTTTTCATAGGGACAGGCTGCGGCGAGCCGCAGCATCTGATCACGGCAATGGTCAGGGATACGAGGCTTCAGGACATAATGGTTTATCAGATGCTTTCATCGACTTTTGCCCAGTATGTCGATGACCCGTCGTTTCTGAGGCGTTTTTCACTTAAACTCTTTTTTATAAGCAGCACAATGCGAAAAGCCGCTTTTGAAGGTAAAATAGATTATATACCAACATATCTTTCACAGATTCCACGACTTTTTTCCAGCCAGCGCATAGGACTTGACGTGGCGATGATTCAGGTCAGCCCTCCGGACAAGTTTGGTTATTGCAGCCTTGGCGTGTCGGTTGATATAACAAAATCAGGGATGGAAAACGCAAAACTTATTATCGCCCAGGTAAATCCAAGGATGCCTAAAACCTGGGGGGACAGCATTGTTCATATTGACGAGATTGATTATCTCGTAATAAAAGAAGAGCCTCTTGTTGAAGCCCTTCCCGGCGTAAAAGATGATGTGATAGCGAGGAGAATAGGGCATTTTGTTTCACAGCTTGTAGATGACGGTTCGACACTCCAGATAGGTTTCGGCCACCTTCCTTATGCCATACTGAAATATCTTGAAAATAAAAAAGATCTTGGAGTGCATACTCAGCTTATTACCGACGGATTTTTACCGCTTTTTGAAAAAAAAGTTATTACAAACAAAAAAAAGACACTTCTCCCGGGAAAGATTGTCGCCTCTTTATGCATGGGATCTGAAAAAATTTATAAATTTGTTGATAATAACCCCATGTTTTATTTCCGGTCTTCAGAATTTGTTAATGATCCTACAGTGATAGCGCGTAACGATAACCTTGTTTCGATAAGTTCTGCTCTTGAAGTCGATTTGACAGGGCAGGTCTGTTCCGATTCAATGGGTTACCTTTTCTACAGCGGGATAGGTGACCAGGTCGATTTTTTGCGAGGAAGCGCAATGTCAAAAGGCGGTTTTTCAATTATCGCACTTCCCTCGACCGCGCGGAACGGGAAATCATCCAGAATTGTTCCGCACCTGAGCGAAGGCGCGGGTGTGGCAACAACAAGGGGAGATGTCAACTTCGTCATTACCGAGTACGGAATTGCGGAACTTCAGGGCAAGAGCATTTATCAGAGGGTAATAGAGCTGGCCCAGATTGCTCATCCGAAATTTCGTGAGGAACTTATAGAGACGGCAAAGAAACGCCATTACATATTTGCAGACCAGCTGGCTCCAATACAGGATGATCTGCTGTTTCTCGAGAGCTATAAATACAGTTTAAAATTAAAAAACGGTAAGACAGTCGATTTCAGACCGCTTCTCCCATCCGATGAGTTTGCATACAGGAATTTTTTCTACTCTCTTCAGGAAAAGACGATCTACCTCAGATTTTTTTACAAAATGAAAATATTTTCCCATGAAGTTATACAGAAACAATGGGCAAGCATTGATTACAGAAAAAATATGTCCGTTATCGGCCTTGTTCAAAAGGGCGGGCATCAGGAGATTATTGCAATCGCCTCATACGCAATGGATGAACCGGACAGGGCAGAAGTTGCTTTTGTGGTTCGCGAGGATTATCAGGGCAGGGGTATTGCCTCCTTTCTTCTTGATATTCTTGAAAAAATTGCAAGGGAGAATAATTATAAAGGTTTTTCGGCAACGGTTTTACGGGAAAATCCGACCATGATTCACATTTTCAAGAAAAAGTATCCGAATGCGAAAATATCTGCAAGCAGCGGAAGTGATGTTGAGATTATTATGGATTTTGAGCCTGCTAAGCATGGTAAGATTAAAGAATAAGAATAAATATGAAAACAGGTTCAGCAGAATGGGAAGAGATAATAATCAATGGCGCAAAATTATTTGATGTTCAGGTCGGTTCAGATGAAGCCGGACAATTTTCAACTCATGCAGGGGAACTTATAAAGTGGAATTCGAAAATAAATTTAAGCGCGATAACAGACCCCCTTGAAGTCGCAGTCAAACATTTTCTTGATTCGCTGGCTCCTGCCCGCATGATACCTGCAGGCTCATCAATGCTTGACATAGGTTCCGGAGGAGGATTCCCGGGGATTCCGCTCAAGGTTATTCTTCCGTCTCTTTCTGTAACCCTGGTAGATTCTTCCCGGAAAAAAATATCTTTTTTGAAACATGTACTAAGGACCCTTGGTCTTGAAGGTATCGACGCATGTCAGGCTAGGGTTGAAGATTTACCGGAAAGCAGAGAACGCTTTGATGTTGTGATTTGCCGAGCCTTTTCATCTCTCGATAGATTTATTGAGTCTGCGTTCCCGGTTCTTGCAGAAAACGGAATAATGATTGCCTTAAAGGGGAAGTTTAGCAATAACGAGATTGAGCCCGGAGGATTTTCAGAAAATGAGAAAAGAAGCCATATTATTACTTCAGGTCTGTCATATCATACAGAAGTTATAAAATACTCACTTCCTTATATTGATTCGGAAAGAACTATGATCGTCATAAAAAGAGATCATTAAATTGACGGCTTTGTAAAAAGTCATTCTGCTGTGTTGCACTTCATCTTTCGTCATTGCAGCGTACCAAAAAGTACGCTTCATTCCTCAAGATTGAAGCTCTTCGCTGCAAGCAGCTATGAAGCTTCGACCGTAAGGAATAATCGTTTAAGATGGGCTCGCTGTTTCGGTTCGTGCGCCTTGCATAATGAGCTTTTTACTTTGCCGTCATAATCGATGGACTCATAAAAAGCCCATTTGATATTAAGTGAACAAAATTAATTTTAATGACAGGAAAAACTGATGCCAAAATTGAGTAACAATAAAAGAATAAGAAATATTGCAATTATCGCCCACGTTGACCACGGAAAAACAACCCTTGTTGATGCTATGTTCAAGCAGAGCGGTCTATTCAGGGTCGGCCAGGAAGTTGATGAAAGAATAATGGATTCAATGGATCTTGAACGTGAAAGGGGTATTACCATTGCTGCAAAAAACTGCTCGGTAGTCTGGAAAGGAGTCAAGATAAACATTATTGATACTCCCGGCCACGCTGACTTTGGAGGAGAAGTTGAAAGGGCAATTTCAATGGCCGATGGTGCTCTCCTGCTGGTTGATGCTTCTGAAGGCCCGCTTCCGCAGACTCGTTTTGTTCTAAAAAAAGCACTTGCCGCGGGACTCAAAATAATTGTGGTTATAAATAAAATAGACAGGAAAGATGCGCGTTCTGATGAGGTTCTCGATGAAATATATGATCTTATGATAGATCTTGATGCAACCGAGGAGCAACTCGAGTTTCCTCTCCTTTACGCAATCGGCAGGGAAGGGATTGCACAAAAAACCATTGAAGAAAAAGGGAAGGATCTCCATTTGCTTCTTGATACCATAATAAGTGAAATTCCGCCCCCTGCTTATGACAAAAACGAGCCTTTCCAGATGCTTGTTTCTGATCTTGATTATTCCGATTATCTCGGAAGACTTGCCATCGGTAAAGTATTTAACGGGAAAACAGGTCAAAATATCAGTCTTGTCTGCATTGACGATGAAGGGAAGCAAAATCCGCTTAAGGTATCAAAATTGCAAACTTACGTGGGTTTAAAATTTGCTGAAATTGAAAATACCGAGCCGGGGGATATCATAGTTCTTTCGGGAATTGAAAATGTTAAAATCGGCGATACAATATGTACGAAAGAATTTCCAAAACCCCTTAAAAGAATTTCCGTTGACGAGCCAACTGTTTCGATGAAATTTACTATAAATACATCTCCTTTCTCGGGAAGAGAGGGCAAATATGTTCAATCGAGCAAGATACGTGAACGTCTCAACAAGGAGACATTAAGAAATGTTGCCGTCCAGATTGAGGAAACCGAAGACAGGGACTCGTTGATTGTCAAGGGAAGGGGAGAGTTCCAGCTCGCGATAGTGATTGAAACCATGCGCAGAGAGGGTTTTGAGCTTTGTGTGGGGCGACCCGAGGTAATTGTAAAATACAAAAGCGGTGAAAAACTCGAGCCTGTTGAACATCTTTTTATTGATTGCGATGAGAACTTTCTGGGAGTTGTATCAGAAAAACTTTCCTCTAAGAAAGGAAGGATGACCAATCTTGTTAACAACGGAAGAGGCAGGATAAGAATGGAATTCTCCATTCCGTCAAGATCCCTCATAGGTTACAGGGACGAGTTTCTTACAGATACAAAGGGGACAGGTATCATGAATTCATATTTTTCAGGATATGAGCCGTACAGGGGTGATTTCCCTGTAAGATTTACAGGCTCCATAGTATCCGACAGGCAGGGGAATGCGGTCCCTTACGCCCTTTTTAATTTAGAGCCCCGAGGGCATCTTTTAATAGCCCCGGGTGATCCTGTATATGAAGGTATGGTTGTGGGAGAGCATAACAGGGAAGGGGATATAAACGTAAATCCGTGCAAGGAGAAGAAATTATCGAACATGAGGGCGGCCGGAAAGGATGATAATGTAATCCTTTCACCCGTAAGGCCCATTACGCTTGAACGCGCCATAAATTTCATTCGCGAAGATGAAATGGTTGAGGTCACACCTGTATCGATCCGTATAAGAAAAACGGTTCTGTCTGCTCATAAAAGACACGCCATGCGGTCGGCAAAGCTCAAAACCGAACAATAAAAAAAAGGATTCAAGGAGTCAGGGATTCCAGGGTTCAAGTGATATGAAGTGAAGTATCAGCGATAACTACTTAGTATATCCAGATAATCTGAACAAACTCCAATCAGATTATTATTACTGCAATCGCTATTAATTTAAGAATCATAGAAATATCAACAAATTAAAATTTATTATATAACAGACTCTTGAATCCTTGAATCCTCGACCCATTTCTCCAATTATTATAAAGTCACGAGTTGAGCCTCAAGGAACTTATCCGTCACTTTAAGAAGAACAACTGACGGGAGATAATTGCTCCTTGGTTGCGTGGCACTTCCCGGGTTGATAAATAAAACTCCGTTTTGTCTTTCGATAAAGGGTCTGTGCGTATGCCCGAAAATTACGGCGCTGAATCCGGAAGCAGCCGGATCAAGATCAATTTTTGAAATATCATGAAGTATATAAATTGAAACAGCTCCTTGATTGACTATTTCTGAATCGGGTATTTCACGAGCCCAAACCCCTTTGTCCATGTTTCCCTTTACAGGAAAAACAGGTGCAATTGCTTTCAGTTTTTCAAGGACAGCCGGTTCTCCGATATCCCCGGCATGGATGATCAGTTTTGAGCCGGCAAGAGCAATTGTAGCAGAATCCGGAAGCCGGCCATGAGTATCTGAAATTATTCCGACAGTAAAGCTGGCTTTGTCGTTCAATTTATTATGCCAAAATCCAAACAACCCGCGTTAATGAAATACAGGAGTTTATTTGTTAAACCCCTTTTTCGGCCATATAAGCTGCAAGATCCGCAACCCTGCATGAATAACCCCATTCATTATCATACCAGGTTACAACTTTTGCCATATTTCCACCAAGTATCTGAGTAAATTCCATGTCCACTATTGACGAGTTGGAATCCCCTTTGAAATCTACCGATACCAGAGGTTCATCCTCGCATGCCATGATACCCTTGAGATCTGCTTCTGCTGCTTTTCTCAGCTCAGCCCTTAACATGTCTGTGTCGGCTTTTTTCTGCAGGATAGCCACAAAGTCAACAACGGAGACAGTCGGTGTCGGCACTCTCAGGGAGTAACCATCAAAGCGTCCTACAAGTTCAGGTATAACAAGCGCGATTGCCTTTGCAGCTCCGGTTGTGGTTGGAATGATATTCATGGCAGCCGCACGTGCCCGCCTCAGATCCTTGTGAGCCAGATCCATCAGGCGCTGGTCAGCGGTATATGAGTGGACGGTTGTCATTAAAGCTTTTTCAATACCAAATGCTCTGTGTATTACGAGAGCAGGAGGCGCAAGGCAGTTCGTGGTACATGAGGCGTTTGAAACAATGTGATGGTCTTTCGGGCGGTATTCCTTATGATTGACGCCCATTACTACAGTGAGATCTTCTTCTTTTGCTGGAGCCGAAATAATGACTTTTTTGGCTCCTGCCTCAATGTGGGCCGAGGCTTTGGGGCCTGTTTTGAAAAGGCCGGTGCTTTCGATAACTATGTCAACACCTTCTTCATCCCAGGGTATCTCAGCCGGATCGCGGAAGGAAAAACTCTTTATTGTCTTTCCATTGATGATTATGCTCTCTTTTGCGACTTTTACTTTGCCTGCAAAACGGCCATAATTCGTATCGTATTTAAAAAGATGAGCATTGGTTTCAACGTCAAAAAGATCGTTAATTGCCACGACTGCAAGCTTCTTGGGATGTCTTTCAAGAACAGCTTTCAGTACCTGGCGGCCTATTCTTCCAAATCCGTTTATGCCTATACGAATCATATATCACCTCATTTATTGGTTAATTGTCGTCAATCCGGTATTTGTGGGCTACAAGCAGATCGTAGTCCTTGCGGAGAGCCTGGTGAAGCCTTGCCTTTTCAAGTGCGATTGCGCTTAAGTTTCCGACGGCTTCAAGGAACCTTATTTCATCCGCATCAAATTTTCTTTCATCTTTTGTGTAAACCCTAAGAACTCCAACAGCCTTTTTTTCAACCATAAGAGGGACTACAAGTACCGACTTGATCCCCTCGGCCTTTGCCTTATCCTTATACTGGAAATCCTTGTCCCTCTGGGCATTTTTCAGCCAGATGGTTTTGCCTTTAAGCGCTCTCTTGTCAAGACCGCTTTCCTCAACAAGCACCGGGCCTTTGCGTATATATCCGTCCGAGAGTCCGAACTGTGCGCCCATCAGCAGTTTTTTGCGGCGGCTTTCAAGCAGTCTTAATGAACAAGCCTTGACATTCATGGCCTCCGCCACACAGGAGACGATTTTCTCAAGGACCTGAGAAGGGGAGAGAGAAGCATTTACAACCCTTGCAACTTCATAAAGTGCCGTGAAATAATGTTCTTCTTTTCCTTTCATAAATCACCTCTCAATGAATATTTATATATGATGAAAAGATAATATTTCGTTCTTTCACTCTTATATTAATATCGTAAAGAAACCGTTTAGTAAACAGGGAAATTTTATTCTCTGTCTGTTTCGATTCAAAAAATGATAATTATGATTCCGATTAAAATCTATTTTACATAATAATAACCTTATATCTTGAATTTTATTAATATATTTTGTAATAAAATCCTGACGCCTTAGTTGAAGGTCGAAAAAGATTGATGGACTCATAAAAAATCCATCATCAGGCCGAGGGCGAGTAAGCCCCGGCCTGGGGTGTGGGTGGAACCGCTTGAATTTACTTCAAGCGGCGGGATAGGGGAATCCCTTTCCCGCTAAGTAAAAAGTCATTTTCTGACTTTTTACGAAGGTATCAAGATTAAGTTATTTGAACTTATTACATGAAAGGAAAACCGGCATGAAGATATTGGTAGGATATGATGAATTGGGTGCTGTAAGCAGCGCCATTGCTCTTGCTTTAAAACATGCAAAAGCTTTTGATGCAGAAGTTGAACTATTAACATCACTTGAAGAGGGAACAGAAAACGATATTAAGGATATTGCAAAGGCGGAAAAGGGCCTTGAAAAGATTAAACAATATTTTGAGAAAGAGAATATAACCTGCAAAACTCATCTTCTGATTCGCGGAGTAACACCGGGAGAAGATCTGGTCTCGTTTGCAAAGGAAAACAAGATAGATGAAATCATAATAGGTGTAAAAAGAAGATCAAAAGTCGGGAAACTTATTTTTGGATCGACTGCACAGTATGTTATTCTGGAAGCGCATTGCCCTGTTGTGACGGTTAAATAATCAGTTTGTAAGATTCTGGATCGGTGCCGGGATAAGTCCTCCGAATCTGATGAATCTGTTCGAACCATCGGCATTATTAACAGGCATAATAGTAGCTTTCCCCAAAAGCCCTCCGAAATACGCGCTTTCACCTGCTTTTTTGCCCGGCACAGGGATGAGTCTTGCCGCTGTCGTCTTCTTGTTTATGACTCCTATTGCCATTTCATCTGCTATTATGGCGGCAATAGTATCTTCAGAGGTGTTTCCCGGAATAGCCACCATGTCTAATCCAACAGAACATACACTTGTCAAAGCTTCAAGCTTATCAAGAGAAAGATAACCGGCCCTTACAGATTCAGATATATTTAAATCTTCACTGACAGGTATAAATGCTCCGCTCAAACCTCCGACATGAGAGCTTGCAAAGGCTCCCCCTGTTTTTACGGCATTGTTGAGAAGTGCCAACGCGGCTGTTGAGCCTGGTACTCCTATGCTCAAAAGACCGAGACTCTGGAATATTTCTCCAACACTGTCCCCGACATTTGGAGTCGGAGCAAGTGAAAGATCAACCACTCCAAAACGGATCTTAAGATGATCGGCAACTTCCCTGCCTATTAATTCTCCGACACGTGTTACTTTATATGATGTCCGTTTAATCAGTTCGGCAATACGACCCAGATCTATGTCAGGATCGGATGCTACAGCCCTGTCAATTGCTTTTTTGACAACACCCGGACCGCTTACACCCACATTGATTACTGCTTCAGCCTCACCAATCCCGAGGTATGCTCCTGCCATAAAGGGGACGTCCTGGGGTATGTTTGCAAAAACGCATAATTTGGCACATGCAAGGCCGTCTTTATCAGACGTGAGCTGTGCAGCTTCTTTAATGATTTTTCCCATAATAAGCACCGCGTCCATGTTAATCCCGGCACGTGATGAAGCGACATTAATGGAAGAGCATACGCGGTCTGTTTCTGTAAGAGCTTCCGGAATTGCTTCTATAAGCGCCCTGTCGCCTTTTGATATTCCTTTTTCAACAAGCGCCGTAAACCCTCCGATGAAGTCGATGTTTGCTTCTGTTGCTGCAAGATTAAGAGTTTTGGCTATTTTAACAAACTGGGCAGTTGAAAATGGCGCTCCAAAAACGGCTGCAGGACTTACAGATATTCTCTTGTTAACAACCGGGATGCCGTATTTTTCACCAATCCTGTCACATACATTAACGAGATTCCCCGCCACTCTAATTATTTTTTTATGTATATTGTTTTTCAGCGTGTTCAGATCATGACTGACGCAGTCAAAAAGGTTTATTCCGAGTGTTACTGTTCTGACATCAAGATGTTCATTCTTGAGCATCTCAAGTGTTGATATGATTTCTTTTTCGCTGAGCATAATAATACCTTATTAAGATCATATTCTAATGATCCCGTAAAAAGTCAAAAATTGATGGCAAAGTAAAAAGTTCAAGTTCAAGGCGTCGCGAATTCCGTGTGATGAGGCGTACATAACGTACGCCGCAATCGCAACGGAATTAAGCGCAACGCAGAAATCGGACTTTTTAAGAAGCTATATCATATTCTGTTTATAGACATAAATATATTCCTGTGCTGGATGCTTATGTCAAGACCTAGTTCGGATGCTCTCTTCATTAACTCAGTTCGAAGTATCTGCTGGTCAATCTCATTTGGAATATCAACTTCATAAATCATTATGTTGTCGGTGGGATTGTCGCCGCCTTTGAATATGGCCTTGAGATTGCTAACATTTACGCCATGTTTTGCGATTATTTCTGTTATTCCCGCAACAAGTCCTTTTCTGTCAGGTCCTATAGTGGTTATTATAAAAGGCTCGCACCCGACCGCGTCAAAACCTTCTTCCTTATGTTCGAGAGGTTTTACATATACACGAAGATCAAGATGAGCAAGGGCTCCTGTTAGTTGTGAGCATAACTCATCGTTGGTTAAATCCAAAGGGATTGAAGCAATAAATATTCCCGAGAATTCTGACTGGAGGATTGTCTGGTTGATATTTTCAATATTGCAATCGAGTTTAAAAAGTATGGCTGTGACAGCCGCAATGATTCCCGGCCTGTCCTGGCCCAGAACTGAAATTACAGATTTATTCATATTATTTTTCTCCGTTTAAACAATGATTTCAATATTACTTGAAAAAGTGTTATTTGCAAGCCCATATTGTTGAAGTTTTTTTAAAAAACATAATGTTCCCGTTAAAAGCTAGTTTTATGCCGTAAACGGCATCCTATAGGCAACGAAATCAAAATAATTCCCTCTCTCCTTGCGGGAGAGGAAACATCCTTTTACGAAGCCGTCATATTTTGTTGATTTGATTGATTCAATGTCATAGTATCACTGCAAAATCAATAAACTCAAAGGGTGCCATTTAACATGCGTATTATCACAACTCATAAAAACACAGACTTTGATGCACTCGCATCTATGGTTGCAGCGGCGGTTTTATATCCAGGGGCAGTTTGCGTTCTTCCTAAAACGGTAAATCCGAATGTGAGGGCTTTTATTTCAATTCATAAGGATGTCCTTGACCTGCGTTCTCCCGAAGAAATCGATTTGGCAAAAGTAACAAGTCTTGTTGTTGTGGATACAAACAGCTGGGGCCGCCTTGACAGGATGGGCGCTCTTGCAAAAAGAGATGATATTGAAATTATTGTCTGGGATCACCATAAGGGTTCAGGTGATATAAAAGCAACATGGAGCTGTCAGGAAGAAACAGGGGCAAATATAACCCTTATGGTACGAAATCTTAAAAAAGAAAAAAAAGATATCACTCCGATACAGGCGACCCTTTTTCTGACCGGACTTTATGAAGATACAGGAAATCTAACCTTTCCGTCATCGACTGCAGAGGATGCTTACGCGGCAGGCTTTCTTCTTGAAAACAAAGCAGATATTAATGTTATCGGTAATTTTCTGCGCCAGGCCTATGGTGAAAAACAGAAAAACATACTTTTTCAGATGCTTCAGAACGCAAACAGAGAAAAAATTAACGGCTATAGCGTGAGCATAAACAAGATGGAAATAGACGGTCATGTCAACAGTCTTGCGGTTGTTGTAGGGATGTACAGGGAGATACTGAATGTTGACGCGGCATTCGGAATTTTTACAAGCAGAGATAAAGAAAAGAGCATGGTTATCGCTCGCAGCAATGCGGACGGCATTGACGTGGGGGCAATCATGCGCAGCATGGGGGGAGGAGGACATCCGGGCGCTTCCTCGGCAATGCTCAAATCAGTTAATCCTGACGCGGTTGAGGAAT
This sequence comes from Desulfobacterales bacterium, assembly GCA_046485065.1. Taxonomy (GTDB): domain Bacteria; phylum Desulfobacterota; class Desulfobacteria; order Desulfobacterales; family RPRI01; genus RPRI01. The sequence continues at coordinate 37,200 of JAWOHP010000051.1, forward strand.
GGATAAGAGAACTTATAGAGGGAAATCAGCAGGCATCCGTTCAGATAAGCGACATAATGTCATTTCCGGTTTTTACCGTTGAATCGGATACGAAAATGGAAAAAGTCGCTTCAATTCTCAAGGAAAAAGGCTGTACAGGTCTTCCCGTTGTTGAAGGAGAAAAGCTTGTAGGCATAATTTCCAGGAGGGATTTTAAAAAAATAAAGAGGGAATCACAGTTGAAGTCACCTGTTAAGGCGTTCATGAACACAAATGTTATGACAATCGAACCGGGTAAGAGCCCGATTCAGGCAGCGCGTATAATGGTAAAGCACGACATAGGACGTCTTCCGGTCGTTGAAGATGGCCGTATTATAGGTATTATTACCCGGTCAGATTCCATGCTCTATTTTTACGATATGTTGCCGGATTAGACATATTAAGCGGTGCTCTTTGAAGTTAAATTCACCTGACAACATCAAACCGGACAGATCGTGTGCTATAAACCCGGACAGTTTAATTGCTTCTAACATTTATTAATTATTTTCTTGACTTTTCACTATATATTGTATGAAAATTAATCGACTTTTCACTATATATTGTATGAAAATATGATAAGATAACAATATGCGGTATGTTTCCCAACTACAATAAAATGAATGGAAATAGATTGAAGGTTCTGCGCATTATCGCAGGGATTGCTATAACGGAGCTGTCGCACTTATCCAAATTCAGCACCAAAGTTATCAGCCAGACAGTAAGATTATTAAGGGCTCCGTCAGAGGTTAACAAGAAGAAAATACTAAATAGCTTTGAATATGTTTTCACAAAAACGGATGGTGACAGTGGCAGTCGGGATTTATAAGACAGGATATATGGATCTGTGTATTTAGAGAAAAGGAGAGTTCTTATGTCGGATGAAAATTGCAAGGGGAAATCAAAGTACGAACCACCTATCCTTGTCCATCTAGGGGAGATGGCCAAAGGGTCTGGAGTCTGTGCAGCAGGAAGTTCAGTTGCAATTATTGTGGCTTGCACGGCTGGTGGTGCTGATGCGGCATCTGTTGCCTGTACTTGCGGTGTTGCTCCGGTCGGGCCCATTGATTGCTCGGCGGGTCTCTATGCAACACAGGATTGCACAGCCGGTACTTCAGCAACGAGGGCCTGCACGGCAGGTACTTGCGCATTGGTGGGTTGCACGGCTGGCGGTGCTATCTAACAGATTGACCGACAGGCAGGAACGGTGTTCAAGAGACCGAGCAGTATGGCTTGCCTAATGCTCTGATGCTGTTGTCGTGCGACGCTTATTTCGTCTATCGTCGACATTAAGTGATGGGGAGATGTCGGCTCCGTTGCTGCCACTCATGTACTAAATCGAGGAGATGATCCATGAATCAAACGGACAGACCGATTGCCAGTCCTATCGTTGTTCTCCGGGAGGAGTTCGATGACTGGGCTGTACTCTTCAATCCTGATACGGCCGATGCCGTGGGAACCAATCCTGTCGGTGTAGCGGTATGGAAAATGATGGCTGGCAAGAGAAGCATCGAGGATATCGTATCGGAGATTAAAAGGAGCTTTGAAGACGTTCCGGACGACGCCGTCCAAGAGATCGCCGCCTTCATTGACGCGCTTGCTGAAAGGGGTTTTGTGGGGCTGGAATTGGAGAGCAGATAACGGATGCCCGAGGAACTTAGAAACAAACAAACGGCGTCCAGGATCATGCGTACTCCGCGCAGCCTGAGCATCGAAATCACCGCACGCTGCAATCTGCGCTGCCGATACTGCTACTTCTTCAACAATCCGGCGATGGTTTACCGGGATCTCTCTACGGACGAATGGCTCACCTTCTTCGATGAACTGGGGTCACTCGGCGTGATGAAAGTCACCCTAGCGGGTGGAGAGCCGTTTATCCGGGAGGACCTACCCGAACTTCTTGAGGGTATCGTCCGCAACCGGATGCGTTTCTCTTTCCTGTCCAATGGCGGACTGATTGACGATGAGATCGCCGCTTTCATAGCCCGAACAGGTCGCTGCGAGTATGTCCAGGTGTCGGTGGATGGCTCATGCGCAGAAGTGCATGACTCCTGTCGCGGGCGAGGCTCTTTTGACGGTGCCATACGCGGCATTCACATCCTGCAGCGCCATGAGATAGGTGTGGCTGTGCGTGTCACCATTCATCGGAACAACGTGAACGATCTGGAGAACATCTCTCACTTTCTTCTAGACGAGCTGGGCCTGCCGGATTTCGGCATCAACTCTGCCGGATACATAGGTACGTGCTGCTTAAACGCCGATGATATACTGCTGAACATAGAGGAGCGGAAGGAGGCCATGACGACCTTGCTGCGCCTCACAGCGAAATACGATGGACGCATCTCGTCACAAGCCGGCCCATTGACGGATGGGCGCATGTGGCGCCGGATGGAGGAAGCGCGGGCACAAAACGCGCCGGCCTTTCACAACGGGGGTCGTCTCACCGGCTGCGGCTGCCCGAGCAACAAAATCTCCGTGCGTGCCGATGGCGCAATCGTTCCCTGTAATATGTTGAACCATGTCGAATTGGGGCGCATCAACCAGGATTCTCTGGCAGAAATATGGCAACACAGCCCGGCTCTCAACCAACTCCGCAACCGACACACGATCCCGCTGACCGAGTTTGAGTTCTGCGCCGGTTGTTCCTACATCCCCTATTGCACAGGCAACTGTCCGGGATTGGCCTACACGTTGACAGGCCAAGTTGACCATCCCAGTCCGGATGCCTGTTTGCGACGCTTTCTCGAGGAAGGCGGCACAATCGCATGAACAGTCCGAACGGTATGAAACAGCAGAAGAAGGGACTGGCCGGAGAGCGTACGATCAATACATTTTATTTCTATTTGACCGAAGGGTGCAATCTCGCATGCCGCCATTGCTGGATAGGCCCCCGGTTCGACGCCACAGGTAACCATTATCCCACCCTGCCGGTTGAGTTGTTCGAGACGGCTATCCGCGAAGCCAGACCGCTGGGACTGAGCGGCGTCAAACTGACCGGCGGCGAGCCGTTGTTGCATCCCCACTTCACTCATTTGCTGGAGATTGTCAGGCGTGAAGAGCTGAGGCTGACGATCGAGACCAACGGCCTTTTGTGCACGCCGGAGATCGCCGCCGAGATCGCCAAATCTCCCGACCGATTCGTATCCGTCAGTATCGACGGAACGGATGCCGCAACCCACGAATGGGTGCGCGGCGTACCAGGATCCTTTGAAGCGGCGCGAAAGGCGGTGCGCAACCTTGTGGTCGCCGGCATCAGGCCGCAGGTCATTTTCACGGTAATGCGTATCAATGCCGGCCAGGTGGACGGCATGGTGCGAATGGCCGAAGAACTCGGTGCGGCTTCACTCAAGTTCAACGTGGTTCAGCCCACCGCACGAGGCGAGAAATTACATGCAAACCAGGAGACCCTGAACATCGCCGACCTCATCACGTTGGGGCGCCATGTGGAACATGAATTGGCGCTTGAGACCAAGTTGAATATCTTTTTTCATTACCCACCTGCTTTTAAAGCCCTGCATCGCATCGCCAGTGGTGATTCGTGCAGCGTCTGCGGTATTTTAGGCATCATAGGCGTCATCGCCAGCGGACACTATGCCCTGTGTGGCATCGGTGAGCAGGTGCCAGAGCTGATCTTTGGCGCGGTCGGGAAGGATCTGCTGGCAACGGTGTGGCATGAAAATGCTATCTTGAAGGCTCTGCGTGAGGGACTGCCCGAACGACTGGAAGGGGTCTGCAGCCGCTGCCTGATGAAGTGGCGCTGCCTGGGCTCATGTGTCGCCCAGAACTACTACAGCAAAGGCAGCCTGTGGGCGCCGTACTGGTTCTGTGAGCAGGCGGAAGAAGCGGGTTTCTTTCCAGCTTCTCGTCTGGGAGCAAGCCCCCCACAGCCTCCACATGTCTCGATCGGTAATGCCATTGCAGAACAGTAATGGAAATGTCCCCGGGACAATGTTCTTCGCTGCTTATGTCGGTCCCAGTATGAATCCGACTCTGCGCGAGCCGGAGATCATGGAAATCATGCCTTATGAGAGGAGGCCCTTGCGTATTGGCGATGTCATTTTTTTTCTGCCACAGGAGACTGATCAGCCCGTCGTACACCGTATTGTCCGTGTGACCCCCGCCGGTATATCCACACTCGGCGACAACAACACCCTAGAGGATGCTTATCTCCTGCAGCCAAAGAACATTCAAGGCCAAGTGGTGGCTGCGTGGCGTGGTAAGAAGCGACGGAAGATCGCGGGCGGATTACGGGGCCGATTGACAAGCCGCTGGCTTCGTTGGCGACGCATCGTTGACCGAGGCGTTTCTCCCCTGGTTCATCCCCTTTATCAGTCCCTTTCTCAACGGGGGGTGATCGCTTGGCTGTTGCCTGCTCCATTCCGGCCGCGAGTCATCGCCTTCCGTGTCCGAAGCCGGGATCGGTTTCTGCTTTTGCTGGGAAAACGCATCATTGGGCGATACGATGATTACAGGCAGCGATGGCAGATCCAACGGCCATTTCACCTGCTTGTGGATGGAAAGACGCTTCCAGGTCAGCATGACAGTGAAACATCGAACCGGAAAGTTTATACAGAACGGCAACGAACCGTGAGCCCTCCACTGACGAGGGAAGTGTTGCACAGCCTCGTCCTGGCTGATGGGACCTGTTGGGAAATTGACGCCTGCGACGAGAGAGCCGCATCCATCGTTTCACAACTGGGATGCTCGATGCATCTGCGTATGAATACGGGTATAATAGAACCTTTTCATCAAGGCAATCTGCGACGGCTTCATGTCCAGGTTGACCCGAACACGTCCGTGGCGGATTGCTATGTTCCGTTGGCATCAGAAAAAGACGACGTCATCTGCGTTCTAAGTCCGTGCGAGCACTGGGACGGACCATACGTCAATCTTGTGAGGTTGTCGCTTATCTTTGCACGCGAAGCGCAGGCCCGCGGAGGAGTCCTTATACACGGTGCACTCGCTGAACGGGACGGCATGGGTGTGATCCTGACGGCACCTGGCGGGACAGGAAAGACTACGGCGAGCAATCGGTTTCCAGCCCCGTGGCGTTCGCTGTGCGACGATACCACACTGGTAGTGCATGACCTGCAAGGCAACTACTGGGCGCACCCCTGGCCCACATGGAGCCGTTTTCTGGATGGGGGGTTGGGTGGCACATGGGATGTCCAGAATGCTGTGCCTCTAAAAGGCATCTTTGTTTTGTCCCGGGCGGTCGAAGATCATGTGGAACGGGTTGGCCCGGGACAGGCGGTCAGCCTGCTCGGGGAGTTCGTGGGACAGGTCTCAACGTTCATGGCACCAGGCCTGTTGAAAGAAGAACTCCACACGCTTCATCTTGAACAGTTTAATAACCTTTGCGCCCTGTCCCGGGCTATACCCGTATACATGCTTCATATCAGTCTGACCGGCGCCTTCTGGCAAAAGATTGAGCAGGCGCTTGAGGGATACCTTCGTGAGGAAACGATCAACAAGAATGAATCAGAATCAAGTTTCCAGAGCACTAGATGATTCCGTGCAATGATGCAAGAGCATGCTGAGTCGATAACACTGAAAATACGACGCACCCTGCAGCTTGGTCGCGCTGTGCGTTTTGTCTGGCAAAGCGCGAAAGGCTGGACTATAGCGAACGGGGTGCTCGTTTTGGTCCAGGGGGTGTTGCCGTTACTTCCGCTGTATCTCATGAAACTTACTGTGGATGCCGTGACCGCAGGAGTGGTGGCACCTGACAAAGGGATCGCATTCAGACACGTGCTGTTGCTTGTCGGCTTGATGGCTGCAGTGACCCTGTTATCCTCCCTGATCCGGTCGATAGCGGGATTGATCAGCGAGTGGCAGGCTTACATCGTCACGGATCACATGAGTGACGTGATCCACGCCAAGTCTGTCGAGGTCGATCTGGAGTATTACGAAAGTGCGCGATATTACGACACACTTCATCGCGCTCAACGCGAAGCCCCCTCTCGACCTCTCGGTATTGTGAATGGTTTAACGCAGATTGGTCAGAGTGGAATCTCTCTGCTGGCGATTGCCGCACTGCTCGTTTCATTTCACTGGCTCATCGCGGCAATTCTCTTCATTGCCGTAATTTCCGGCACCGCGGTGCGATTAAAATATACCGGCAAGCTGTATCGCTGGCAACGTGAACAAACATCCACGGAACGGCAAGCCGGATACCTCAATTGGATGCTCACCGACAGCAGCATCGCCAAGGAAATACGCCTGTTCGACCTTGGACCTCTTTTCACGCGCAGGTTTCGCGATGTCCGCCAGAAACTCCGCAAGGGAAGAATGGCCATCACGCGTAGGCGTTCCGTCGCGGACTTTGCAGCCCAGATCTTTGCAGCCATGGCAATCTACGGTTCGTGTGCTTATGTTGCTTATGAGGCAATGCGGGGGAAGATCACGATGGGCGATCTGGTGATGTATTATCAGGCGTTTCAGCGAGTACAGGGATACCTCCAGGGGATATTGGGCAGTCTGGCAGGACTGTATGAAGACAACCTGTTCCTTTCAAATCTCTACGAGTTCCTCGATCTGAAACGTACCGTCATCGAACCGGTTCATGCCAGCCCTGTCCCTCAGCCTATGCAAAGCGGCATCGTACTGAACCATGTGAGTTTCCAATATCCCGCAGGCACCAGGAAGGCTCTTGAGGGTATTTCCCTCACTATCAAGCCAGGAGAGGTGGTGGCTTTGGTGGGTGAGAATGGCTCTGGTAAGACGACTTTGATTAAGTTGTTGTGTCGATTGTACGATCCGACAGGCGGGACCATCACCATCGACGGAGTAGATCTACGCCAGTTTGAAACAAAAGCGCTGAGAAACGAAATCGCCATCATTTTCCAGGACTATGCACATTACCATCTGACGGCCCGGGAGAATATCTGGCTGGGGTATACGGCCCTTCCGCCCGACCATGAACGGATCATCGCCGCTGCGCGCCACTCGGGTGCTGACGACGTCATCCGTGGGTTGCCTCATGGTTATGAAACGATTCTGGGAAAGTGGTTCGAGGACGGGGAAGAACTGAGCATGGGTGAGTGGCAGAAAGTGGCCCTGGCCCGCGCCTTCATGCGCGATGCACAGATTATCGTGCTTGACGAACCAACTAGTTCTTTGGACGCTAAGGCGGAATATGAGGTCTTCCAGCGTTTTCGCCAGCTGGTGTCCGGTCGCACAGCCGTTCTGATCAGTCATCGCTTTTCCACCGTCCGGATGGCTGACCGCATTTATGTGCTGCAGAATGGAAGCGTCATCGAAGGCGGTACCCACGAAGAGCTCCTTCGCGCGGGAGGGACCTATGCCCGATTGTTCGAAATGCAGGCCCGGCATTACCAATGAAGGCCTGATGATCCAGAATGCGCAGAGAAGGATCCGCATGGATCCATCACTGGTGCTCTTTTGGATGCTGGAATTATAATAAGGATCGCAGCGTAACCATGAATAAGCAGCATAACGACTACGGCAAAAAAACTTTGAAGCTCATTCTGCACCTATCGTGGCGAATTTCTGACTATGCGCCTCCAATGAAGCCATTTATCCGCTTTTCGAAGCAAACAGATACACTATATAAGGAAAAATCAAACAACTACAAACATTTCTTCTGGGACTTCGACGATGCTCTGCAGAAGGTTCTTTTAGGCATGGCCCTTAGCATTGCAACACCTGCTGAGATTGCTGAAGCGTGCATCGAACGATGGAAAATTAATCTTGAAAAATTATACCAAAGAAGTAAAGGGCAATTGGAAGAATTGCGAAAAAATGGAAAGGCTCCCCAATTTCAATATACGCCGCGCGACAAATTTATCTTCTCACGGGTTGAGCCTGGCAGCAGCTTGCTTTACGCAGGATGTGGCGCTGGAACCGAATGCCTCGGTTGGGCGCAGAGAGGCTATGAGGTTGTCGGAATTGATACTGACGAACAACTGGTTGGGATTGCAAATGAATGGGCGGAATATCTTAAGCTTCCCTTTCGGGCAATTTGCATGGATGTTGACAAAATCGTTTTTCCGCCAGGATCTTTTGACGGCTTTTTATTGGAATTTTACGGATTTCAGCCTTCTCTGGTTCAGGCACTGGCTGTTCAAAGAGGCCTCGCAAACTCAGTGAATGACAATGGAAAAGGGTTTATCGTTGCAACCCGCAAAAAATATGCCTCTTTCTGGTACAGGATGTCGAATCACGGGTATCCAGAATCTATGTTTCATTGGCTGGCAATCCAATACCGATTGGACCACTGCTTTTCACAGATAGATGCGTGTGAAGAGAAACTCGCTTTTGGACTGTATGTCCGGAGCCATACTGTCGATTCACTCGCGCGCGAATTGAGTGGCGTTTTCGATGTGCAAGAATGCATGTATGAAGAAAATGATCCGCGCTATCTTATTAGTGTGGTCAAAAGAAAGATCCGCTTTTCGGATTCACCACTGACCTCAGAGAATGACGATGGCGATGATTGGACAAAGCAGGAATATCTGCAAATACAGAGGGTGTCCATTGAAGATATCTTGTCCGATATTTGTGCTATTTGCGATCTGCTTGAATTACATAAGAAGAAAGTCGAGCAGTTTTTCCTCAACGGTGAGGTAACTGGGGGAAAAAGCCCTCTATCCATGGTGGATACGAATCTTCCAAGGTTTATCGAGCTTCTCGAGCATACCTATGGAATGTCGCATTCTGCTTATAGGGGAAACTCAGAGGATTGAATGGATCAAGCTCAAATCGATCAGTTGCTCCTTTACTGCCTGCGTGCGCGTCCGGACAAAACCGGCGACAGAAGGGTCGAGCCGATTTCGGAAGCGGATTGGGAGCATCTCCTTCAGCAGTCGGAAAGGCATAAGATTACCCCTTTATTATATCATCGCCTCAGGATATTACATCCGGATATACCCATTCCGCCCAACGTAATACAAAGTTTTCGTCAGGCCTATCTCGACAATGCTGCCAGGAATCTGAGACTATACCACAACCTTTCCACGGTCTTGAAGATCTTACACCGCGATAGCATACCTGTGATTGTGCTAAAGGGGGCTCATCTGGCAGAGCTTGTCTATGGCCACCATGCCCTTCGGTTCATGGGCGATCTGGATCTTCTGATAAAGAAGGAATATCTGAAGAGGGTTGATGCACTTCTACTTGAAATGGGTTGCACTCCGACCGTCTGTAACAGGATCGTAGGGAAGGATAATAATGAATTTGTCTATTTCATGCCGAAGAGGGATGTGAGTTTGGAGATACATTGGAGTATTCTGTCTCCCACGTTTCCTTTTACCATAGACACAGATGGGCAATGGGAAAGGTCGAGACACGCGGTTATTGCCGGAGTGGATGCAAAGGTTTTATGTCCGGAAGATCTGTTGCTGCATCTCTGCCTGCATGCGGGTTGCACACATGGTTTTGAACCCGGGCTAAAACTCTTTTGTGACATTAGCGAGATTCTTCAGCATAGTCGGGGAGACATGGATTGGGGGCTTGTGCAGCGCCGCATCAGTGAATGGGGTGCAGGAAAATGTGTTTACCTTACATTGAAACTAACAAGGGAGTTATTGGGGGTGGCTTTGCCGGAGGGATTGATGAAGGCTCTCAAACCCGGTGACTTTGACGAACGCTTTGCCGCTTTGGCCAGGGATCAAATTTTTTCGCGAGGGCCACGAAACGGTCCTCCCTTGTCCATGTGGCCGGCCGTTGCCAGATTCTGGGGATCCGCCCGAATACGCGACAAGGTGTTTCTTTTTCTTAAAGGCTTTTTCATCCCCCGGGAAGCTATGGCCCGGCTGTATCCAGCCCCGGCTGACTCCATACAAATCTATTTCTACTACGTCGTGCGCCTGAGAGACATTCTGGGTGTATACGGTCACGACGTTTGGCGGTGGTTGAGACGTGATAAGGAAATGCAGGATTTCGCCAGAAAGGGAAAGGATCTCACCACTCTCAAAGATTGGATGATGTCGTCCTGAAAGAGCGAGGATGCATAAGCTCGTGATAGTCCGACCGGAGACAATAAAACCACCTTAATTTATAATACCAGGCAGTCGGCAACAAGCTCCCAGAGATATTTAACAGTTAGATTCTCCATGTCATATTCTTTTTTGATGCTGTTAAGTTGCCCGTGGCAACTGTGGCATGGGACAACCACCATTTCGGCGCCCGTCGCCTTTATCTGTTCCATTTTTCTTTTGCCGTAAAGTATCCGTTCAGCATTGTAACCGGTCGTCAGAGTGCCGCCTCCACCTCCGCAGCAAAGCTGGTTTTCTTTTGCCGGATAAAGATCGACCCAGTTTTCAATACACTGGTCAAGGATCCATCTCGGTTCTTCAAAAAAACCGTGACCGAATATCTTTTTGGCTTTTCTGCCGTAATTGCATGGATCGTGATATGTTGCCAAAATTTTAAATTTGGACCTGTCAAGCCGGATTCTTCCTTCTTTTATATATTTTATGAGAAGATCAAACACCGTATAAGTTCCTATCATTTCAAGCTCTTTCGGGTACCATTTTTCTAGACCAGACCTGGTCGCAAGATATGCATGCCCTCACTCGGGCCAGAGGAGACTTTTTATTTCAAACCTATTCATCTGCTCCACTATTCTTCCGGCCATTACTTTAACGGCTTCATCGTCTCCGGTAAAAAGCCCCCAGCTTGTTCCCTCCCAGTTCTCCGAGGTTATTGTCCAGTCTTCTTTAGCGGCATGAAATATCTTCCACCAGTATTTCAAATCCTCCGTATGGGTGTTTACCAGTTTGTTATGAATTGTTGATAGAAGATTGGCGCCTTTTTTATCTATCGAAACTTTAAAATCTTCAAAGCCTGGTTCTTCGGCTATCTCGCCGGCCACATCTTCCACTATATAGATGAAATCCTCTTTGGGAAGCGCAAGATTGTTTCCGGTTTTAAGGGCTGCTTCAAGACCCTTCTGAAGTATTCCAGGCACTTTCGCCCTTTCGCGCAATCCTCTTATGCTTCTTACGAGGTCTGGAATCCGGATTTCCATGGGACAGACATATTCACATTTGCCGCACATGGTGCATATCCACGGCCATCTTGCATTCACAACATCATCTTCAAGGCCAAGCCCCACCATCCTGACAAGCATTCTCGGGTCAAATCCGTCTATGCCCGAAGCAGGGCAGGAGCTGGAGCAGAGGCCGCACGTTATGCAGAAATCATGAGAAAAAGGGAATGCCCTGAATCTGCCGTGATTTAATTCCCCGATACCGATTATCTTTTCAGTTTGATTCATTTTACACCTTCTTTTTATTTGCCTGAACTAAGAGTCTTTAAAGTATTTTCAAATTTACCGGTAATCTGTGCAAATTCGTATCCCATGTTTGAGGCGAGAGTTTTGATTTCAAGACGCTCTTTATTGAAGTTCATATGTGGAAAAGTATCCTTTAACTGTTCGACCCTCCGCCGGGCAAAAACATTTCCGTCTTCCGAATGGCAGTTGCCTTCGTGACATGTGAGCACTAGCACTCCGTCGGCATTATTTTTGAAAGCTGAAAGTATATATTCCATGGAGACAAAACCTGAACATGGTACCTCGACAATTTTCAGATTTTCAGGCAGTCTGTATCTCATGCAAAGGGCGAGTTCTTTCGCACGAGCTGCTGAACGGCTGCAGCAGAAAGCAACTATATGAGGAGATGTTTTAAAGTTGTCTTCAGCCAGTCTGATTTCATCCGGAATATTCCTGTTGTCCGGAAAGTTCATTGAAATTGCACCTCTGGGGCATTCCGCAAAACATATTCCGCATCCTTCGCAAGCATCAGGCATGACGGAGGGTTTTATATCAAGATTGATAGCCCGGTAGGGGCAGCACCGGTAACAGGTAAGGCATCTGATGCATGAGCCGATTTTTATTTCGGCTTTTGCTCCCTGTTTTTCATTATCATCCGGTATGCGGGAAGTAAGAATTGCCGCATTAGCGGAATCGGTTATATTGCCTGCGACATTAAGAACGCTTCTTGACGGTCCCGCAACAAAAACACCTTTTCTGTTTGTATATATGCCTGTTCGATACAGGTTCCCTGATTGAAGAAATCCGTCTGCTCCCGTATGAAGACCAAAAACTGCTGCAAGCTCTTTCATATATACGGACGGAGATATGGTTTCGTCGACAACGGTAACTGAGGGTGTAATTCTGAAATTAAGCCGGGTTATCTCGTCTTTAAGTTCAATCGCGACTTTTCCTTCATTATCCTGAAAAATCCGGGGAAAGGTATCTGTGAATTTAAAATATACGGCACCCACTTTTTTTGTTTCACGGTATAATTTTTCAAGTCCGTTTCCCGCAACCTTCAGATTGCCGGTCAAAATATAAGTCTCCAGATTAAAATCATTCTGGAATTTCAGGGAAGCGAGCATGACTTCTTCTGCTGTAACCGGATTGCTTTCATATCCAAGGCCGGTAAGGAATACCGCTTGACCTTCATGCGGAAGTTTTTCAAAGGCGATAGGTTTTACGTTTCCTGAAATAGAGGAGATTGACATAATACCGGGGGCGGATTTTAAACCATAAGCGGCAAAGTTGGGCTTTTTCACATATTCTTCGGCTATAACGATACCGGAAATATTTTCGGAAATATTTTTCCCGCCTTTTTCCATCAGAATCGTAAAATCACCGGCACAACCCCGGCAGGAAATTATTTTTGTATCTGTCAATATAAGCGCTGGATCAATGCCTGCAGTCCTGAATTTTCCGATTGCAGACGGATCTTCATTTCTGTTTAATGCTATAATGATTTCATTTCCGCTTTCAAAAAGCTCCTTGGCACAATTAACAGCGCATAAACTGCTTCCGATTATAAGGGTTTTCATCTCTAAATCAGCGCCCCCTGGTTTTTAAATATTTCGCGACATCCCATGCTGTTTTAACCGCATGTGTGATACTTTCAGCTATTGATAAAGGTCCTCCCGCCGTACCGGCAACAAAAACTCCTTCTGATCCTGCATTGTCATTGTTTTTACATGATCCGATAAAACCTGTATCACATGGAATTATGCCGAGCATTTTTGCAAGCTCTTTTGTTTTGTTTCCCGGAATCATTGCTACAGAGAGGACAATCATGTCGTAAACTTCCTCGATGCTAACCTTTGACAGGTTATCAAAGTAGTTTATTTTAAGCCTGTCGCCTTCTGTTTTATAAATATCCCCGGGAATTGTCCTTATCATCTGAAAATCCTCTTTTGCCTTTCTGTAAAGCTGATCAAAATCATATCCTGAACCCTGTATATCAATATAATAAAAAGTAACGGATGTTTCAGGCTTTCTTGATTTTATGACATGTGCCATGCGAAGAGCCGATGCACAGCATATTTTGGAACACCAGAGGTGATTAAGTTTTGAATCTCTGCTTCCAACGCACTGTATGAAAGCGATTTTAGAAGGCGGCATGCCGTCCGAAGGATTTAAGGCAATGCCTTTTGTTTTTAACATTTTTTCAAGATCAAGATTCGTTATCACATTTTTAAAAACCCTGTATCCGTAAGGTTTTTTCACAGGATCAAACGGCTCGAATCCGGTTGCCATGATAACAGCATCAGCAGAGGAGGAATAGTCTGTACATTTTGACTGATTTATATGATCAGGATTTAATTGAATATTATAATGAAAACGGTCGTTTTTCGATATTTTGTTTAAGTTCGCGCCTGCGTGTATCCTGATATTTTGATTATGAATTACATTATTGAGCTTCTCTTCCGCCATGCATGCGCCGCATTTTGCACAGCTTTCGATGGCCTTGCAGGTAAACTGGATAGCATGACCTCCGAGAAAAGGCTCTTTTTCAACAAGCTCGACTTTTACGCCAAGCTTTGAAAGTTCATGGGCTGCCGTAAGCCCTGCGATCCCGCCGCCGATGACAAGAACATTTGAAGATTCCATTTTGGATGTTTATCTCCCAGTATCGGATTTATATATTAAAAAGCAAAAGTCAAAATGAAGAAAATGCTTATAAAGTACCTGTTATTTTGTCAACTTCTTCTTTCATGTAACATGCCAGTTCTTCAATTTCTGTTCTGTTTCGTCTTTCAATCCCGATTGAAAGCTTTTCAATCTTTTTTTCATCAATATCTGTTATCTTGTTGATTAGAAATGTGTCGGTTTCCGAACCGTCAAGCAGCAGCCCGCAACCGGCGACAACGCCGAGAAATTCACCTTTGGCGAATACAGGATAAACGACCTTGAACAATCCCGCATCACACTCTTCTATAACTGCTTCTCCCGTATGTCTGGCCTGGGCAGCCAGGTTCATATGTGCAACAGCGCATATGAAACTTTGGCCCTTGTCATTAGCCTTGATGGTCGGGCAGAGGTCGTTAGGCCATTTCTGAAAATCGCTTATCCTGATTCCGTTAACATCAAAAACATTGGAGTTTAGTCCCGATCTTTTGTATATTTTCTTTTCGAGTTCAATCCATTTTTCAAGAGGAAGTATATCTGTGAGAGTCATGATTGTTTTCCTTTGATAAAGTCATTTTTAAGCCATTTTTCAAGTTGTTTGAGCCCGTCTTCAGTTGAAACCGCAGGCTCATAGCCCAAATCCCTTTTCGCAGCGGTTATATCGAACCAGTGGGAAGTTGCAAGCTCTTTTGCAACAAATTTCGTAATAGGCGGTTCATTTTTAATATTAAACAGTTTATATAAAGATTCAAAAAAAGATCCGGCAAGCA
>JAWOHP010000090.1:0-3339 GCA_046485065.1 Desulfobacterales bacterium
AGCCGGTAGCCGATGAAGTCGGCCGCCGGCTGGAGCGGCTGGAATTCACCGGCAGCCTGCACGACCCGCTGGCCGCACTGGTCTTCTGCACGCCGATCAACGTGGACCTGGCGGTGGTCAACGGCCGCGTGCGCGTGCAGGAGGGACAGATCGTGGGAGACAAATACCCGGTATCCGGGAACGGACATGCAAATTGTCTATGAGCTAGTCAAATAATATACCTGTTTGCACACACCGGGTGTCGATTCTAAATTACCAGAGATCAAGAGTCCTGAATTTTTGTCGTCAAAATCGGCCACAGAAAAGATATCTACAGAAATTTATCCTAATCATTTGACATACCGATACATTTTTTGCTGTAGAGAATCTGACCGTCATCAATTTATCTTTGCTGAATCCTGTTGCGTTTCTTGTGCATGATTGGTAAATTTTATTTTGAGTCCTTTCTATAGTTGTTGTTTTTTCTTGTAAAAAAACTTTACACAATCCGTAAGGATTCATTAAGTTATAAATCAATATTATTTCAGTATGTTAAATTAATGCTTACTGCGTCTTTACTCCGCCGAAAGTTGAGTTTCGTAAAAGACATTCATCATGTGCCGGGAAGCATGTGGGCATATGCTCGGGGCTTGGCGTTACAAAAAAACAACCCTCAATGTTGGAATCTCTATGCCCGAAAGGCTGTTATCTAAATGGGAATAAACCATGAGCGAGGATATCAATTATGGATACCAAAATAAGAATCGAACAGGTTATCGTTGGTAAAGATGTGATGGTTAACGTTACCGCAATTGATGACGAGGACGAAGCAAGCACCAAAAAACTCGAAATTATTGGATGGCCTAATCAACTTTTGGCCGAATTGACGCCGACAAGTCAGGCAGGAAAAAGTTACAATTACAAATTTTGCACTGGAAGTTCCTGCAAAAGTGCATCCGATACAAAAATTGATGCAAAACCAGGAGATAAACTGACCCTGAAGCATGGTAAGCTGCAATCAGAAATGCTCGTTAACGGTTTAAAGCTTGGCCCAATCCTGGTAGGTGAAAAATTTGAAATTACTCTTATCGATTCAAATCAAGCAGACAGGGATATAGTATCGGTCGAGGTATTCGCCCAATATCAAACCATTACAAGGCACCAAATCAGGGTCACCTTGACCAAAGATACCTACAAGGCTGCACACTTCAGTGGAAAAGTGGCAACAATAAGCGGAACAGGCTTGCAGCCGGATGACATCGACACAACACTCAGGGTTCGTGCTAATGACACTGTTAAGGTAAAACTGAATAGTGGAGTCGAGGCTGAAGAGATGGCCCAGGGTATCAATACGTCTGACATTCTGATTGACGAACCCCTGACGGTAGAAGTCCTCGATCCTGACTTAAAGCCCGCCAATAAACAGCAGGTGACTATCGAGGCAAAAACCAGCCGTAACAACCAAAAAATAATATCGATAACACTTATCCGTGACCGTGCGGATTTTCCGAAATTTACCGGAATGCTTCATACAACGACCTCAAGCGAAACCGATATCGCAGAAAGTACCCTTCAAGTACATGATGGAGATATTGTGGAACTCGTGTACAAAAAGTCGGAGGGGAAAGAAGTGACGTGGAGAATTGATGTAAATTCTCAACGCCGGGTAAATCTTCAGGTAACTGGAGGGGTATCGTCAGGCAAACCATTAGAAATTTTATTGACTGATCTGAATCGTGTCGACGACCTGGCTGTTAATGTGTTTATTATACAAAACCGATCTTCAAAAGCTATAGAAAAACGATTAGAAAGAGTCTCCGGTGCATCAGGACATTTCAGGGGCATTTTCTATACCGCTGACCGGGCAATCGAACAAGGCATAAGGGTAAAGGCAGGCGATGAGATAGACATCTACTACCTGGATGGAAAAAATGAGTTTCATCAAGGGCACCTCACGGTAATGAATCCTCCGGAGTTGCTAAGAGATTTTGATTGGTATAAAAAATATTGCGGACGCGCTTTTATCATGCCTAGCCTCACGCCGCTTTTGGCTGAACTTAACTGCCTTGAATTACGATTACGCTATTACCGCAAAAAAGCGCTTTACATATCAGAATCCAAGACGATTGACTTTTTTGAGGATTGTCTGGATCGGGCAGCCAAAGCCCTTAAGGATAACAAGTGGGATCTGACGATTGCCTGGAAAGCCCTGCATGAAGCCAAGCGCGAGGAAATTTATCTCCTTCAGGAAACCGAGGTCATGGGGCGGGAACACCAGATAACTGCCGAAGGAAAGCATTTCCTCAGCGATGAGCGGCAGACAAAAATGAGACTGCTCATGGAAGAAGCAAAAAAAGAGCGAAAAAAAACGCCGGGTTCAAATAGATGGCGTGGTTATGTCGCAGAGGCCATTGGTATGCTCCAGGAACAACAAGACGCCTACTACACAAGACACAACATGATACGCGACCGCATGGTGTTAATAACCGCAATTCTTGCCATTATTCTGGCCCCCTTTTTTTATTTTATATTTTACAAAACCAATGTCGTGGCAGATGCACTGGTCAACAATATCACACTGAAGCAAATTATTAGCGAAAACAGCCGGTTTTTTTATGGAGATAAAGATTTTATTGACGATAAAAACCTCGCTATCCGGTTCTCAGGAGAAACAGTCGTTGGTCAACCCCTTGTAGTTGAGGTAAAAGATATTGCCGCTGATCAAAAAAACAGCATCATGGCAACGTTGCGCTGCACTGAAGAAACAAAATCACTTTGTCCCCCAGAAGATGAACAAATCACGCTAAGAAAAGTTTCAGGAAGCGAAGGTTTATTCCGTTCAATAATAGATACAAGCGAAGGCGACCCGAAAGCAAAAAGGTCGGGCTACCTGATGTTTAAGCCGGGTGCAGAAATCCTGGCCCAGTATACTGCTACCCAAACAGACAATCAGGGAGTTTCAAAACAGGAAAAGGTAGATGCCCGGACACGCATGCTGGATGCCAAACGGTTACAAGATGTCGAACCAAGCGCCTGGAAAATTATTTTGGCAGGGTGCCTTTTGGGTGCCATTGGTGCATGTCTCAGCACTCTGATGAGCCTGAAATCCGGCAGTCAAATACCAAACCATCTTGATAGTGTAATGCTGAGTGTAGTACGCCCGGTAATCGGTTTCGCAGCAGCACTTCTCCTTTTTATTTCTCTGAACGCTAAGCTCTTAAATTTTGACCCCACAATCACCATGTATTTCTTGTTATCATTTGTTTCCGGTTTCAGTGATCGACTCGTTTTAGGAGTTGTAAGCAAGATTGAAGAGACAGGAAAAGGTTCAAAAGAGACTTCAAAAAGCACGGCATAGCC
>JAWOHP010000048.1:0-3740 GCA_046485065.1 Desulfobacterales bacterium
TTTGGTTGGGTGCTGCATCCCGGATAACCGGATAGGTTACCTTACTCCTTAACCAGTATTTCCGGCGGGCCTCCCCGCTTTCCAGAAAATCCTGGTAGTAAACAGGCTCATATTTTTCCCAGATCCCTCCCGGACTGCGAAAATCGGGAATTCCCGATTCCGTACTGACTCCTGCTCCCGTGAAAGCAACCACCCTGCCGGAGTACTCCAGTAAATCTGCGGCTCGTTTAACTGCATCTTCCATGTTGCAACTCTCCTGCTTGCAGGAAAACTTCATTGAGGTCAAAAAAAGAGCGTTGCTACGGAGCCGACCGATTATGTTACCTCCTGAAAATTGACAGGCAGTGTGAATGTGAAAGAAATCCATTCCCCCTCCCTCGACTCGGCGCGTACGCTTCCTCCGTGTTTCTCGATTATATCTTTCGTGATGAACAGCCCCAGGCCTGTGCTCCGCGTTGTATCTTTGTCCCTGTGCAGCCGCACGAACTTGCCGAAAAGCTGTGAAAGTTTGTCCGGGGCAAGCCCCTCCCCATTATTCCAAACCTCGAAAGCATAGTCTTCACCGCTTTTCACACAATCGAGCCGGATTGTGCTACCCTCGCGACCGTACTTAACGGCATTGTCTATGAAATTTTTGTACACGATCCGGAGAAGTTCCCTGTCTCCCGACACTTTCAGTTGTCCGGGCAGGTGGTTCTCAATGTGCATGTTCCTGCTGGCGATGAACGGTTGAAGATCTTTGAGCACAGGATCCACCACCTGCCCGGGAAGATCGAGTGGCTGCGCCTGAATCATAAGCTCACCCTTTTCGATTCTTGCAAGATCAAGGTAATTACGGGTCATCTTCACAGCAGTGTCTATACTGCTTGTGATACCCCCCACAAGGGCAGCCTGCTCTTCGGTCAGGGTTCCCACAAGGCCGAGATTCAGTGCACGCGCGGAAGTATATATGACACCGAGCGTGTTCTTGAGTTCATGTGATACGAACCCGAGCATATCCATGTAATTCCTGTTGAGTTTCTGGAGAGAGGCATTCATGTTTTCCAGTTCTGCATTTGCAGTCCTGAGCCGCTCATCGCGATCCCGCAGACTGCCCGTCATTACATTGAAAGCCCTGGTCAGATCCCTGATTTCGTCATTACTTGAAGGCTCTTCCACCTTCAAGGACAGGTTGCCGGCCGCAATCTTACCGGCAGCGTCAGCCAGACGGCTCATGGAACCGCTAAGTCGTTGTGAAAAAATAAACCCTACTGCCAGCACGATTATTCCGGCAACAACGGAAAGCAAACCGTATAACCGCCAGAGCTCCCATTTTAGGTCATCATATTTCTCTGCCAGAACCCCCACATAAAGAATCCCGACCACCTTTCCCTCGATATCATGAATCGGATCATAGGCGCTCAGATACCAGTCCCGCACCACGAAGGCCCTGTCATACCAGTTGCGGTTATTTTCGAGCACCTTGTCATAGACATCGGTGCTGACCCTTGTACCTATCGCCTTGTTTCCGTTGGGAAGGGTTACATTCGTTGCAATCCTTGTGTCCCACTGGAAGATTGTCATCGTTCCCAGGTGTCGGCCTTCATACATCTTGTCTTCAAACACTATGGATCTGATTTTATCCACCAGGGTATGATTGCGATTTAGGAGTACCCCCGCATAAATGGCCCCCACAATAGTTCCTTTTTCGTTTGTCACCGGGGCGGCTGCGACAAGAGCCATTCCCGAATCCTCGAAGGATTTGGCCCGCGGTTTGGCCATGGGTGTGGGTTCGAAAACCATGAAGGCCTGCTCCGGGAGGTTGCCGCCTTCAGCCTTCAGGCGCGCTGGAGAAAGTATTGAAAAGCCCTTCATGGCCTTACCCTTAAGAGCTTCCCCGACAAAAGGGTCATTTGCCAGGTAGTCACCCGTGGTGTATGGTTCAAGAGTTCGAAGAATAACCTTTCCCTTGCTGTCTGTCAGTGAGAGGAAATCGAAACCGAACATCTTCCGGGCCTCCTCCAGCCGGATACGGGAATCGGGAGCAAGGAGATTGTTGTATGCGCTTTCCACCCTCTTTCCGGTACCGAGAACACTCACGAACATGTGTAATCTGCCGAGCTCGCCATCTATAACGCTCCAGGCCGATTCAAGATCAAGACTCACACGGCGCTGGGCTTCATTCAGAATGTTGCGGTTTATAAGCCATGCTCCCAGCGCGGCGCCAAGCAGTCCGAAAAGGGCGATTACGAGTACGAAATTGAGAAAAACCCGCAAATATAGTTTCATTCGCATCTTGCTATACCCCACATCCTGCAATTTCTTCTGTTCTCTGATTCATATCCATTATGGTGAATGTCATAAATAAGTTCCGCACCTGACATGCCGCTACCGGAGTTCCCTGCCATACACTTCAACGCACAAATCCGAAATAACCGAACAAGAATCCGAGTGAGAGCGTAATATACGGAAAAATCTTGAGTGCCTTTTCTGTAAGAAATGGTTCGGACAAACGCTGAATAAATTTTGGAAAGGCTATTATGAGAAAACCCTTTATGGCAGATAGCCAGCCTATAATAGTTATCAGAACAGTCCAGTCCCATCCCCAGAAATTGTGAAAGTGCACAATCAGGAATCCGATGATAACAGTTATAAAGCCTGTAATGTAGGTCAGTGCAGCATTCTTATACATATCGTTCGCAAGCCTGCGATAATAATCCCTGTCGGAAAAACCGCTTAGAGAAGCTGACAGATATATCACGGCCGTTATTTTTGCGATGAGTATGGATATTTCCATGTTATCCTCCCGGTTGCGTATAAGATCACGCTTTTGTTGTGTAACACCTGTAACACGGTGGGTTGAAAATACATCTGTTGTATATCACAATTCTCAATTATAGTGAACCGGCAAAACATATACAGGCGGGAGTTAACGGACAATGGCGAAAACATCAACGCCAGGAGACTCATGGAGGGATTTGTCCGGTTGAAATGGATTGATACTGTAAACAGCTTATATTATTTTCAACAGGTTAAGCCCGTCACGAAAAAGAACTATTGCTAAAATACAGAGCACCAAACCAAGAAATCGCATGATGAATATGTACGCATTGCCGCTTAATAAAAATTTCGATTTGCCTACTAATACGGCCAGCAGGATTTTTGACCCCACAAGAAAAACATAAAAACTTGTGATAAAAGCCAAAGGCGCACTGATATTTTGTGACATTGCCTTGGTCATGGTTGGGGCGCCGACACTGAACCAGAAGAGATAGGGATGCGGGCTTAGAGCATTTGCCAACACCCCTTTTGCAAACGATTTTGACTTTATCTCATCAAGGTTAATCTTGATTCCTTTTGTACGCAGGCTTTTGTAACCCATAAATAAGATAAAGAAACCGCCTGCCAGTGATATTATTCCTAAAATGTCATGAAAATTTGTTAACTTTGATAAAATGAACAAAGTCAAAATTATTATCGGCAAATCGGTGATAATCGGAGCAAGAGCGACTTTAACACCTGATTTGATATCATGTTGAAGAGTTTCTGAAATTACAAGCGTCAAAAGTGGACCGGGCGCAAAACCTGCTGATAAACCAAGCACTGTCCCGATTATAAAAAAATGTATCATTTTGATCTTATATACTTATTTAGTTTCCATCCGGAAATGGCCCTTTTGTGCGATCTCTGTGTTAATCTGCGGGATTTCTTGTGCGACATACAACGTGTATGTCTCCGCGCAATCACTTGATTTCCTTGAG
>JAWOHP010000050.1:0-16837 GCA_046485065.1 Desulfobacterales bacterium
AGATCGGCCTGCGATGGACAATGGGACCTTTTGAGATAATGAACAAGATAGGTATAGATAAAACATACTCCCTTGTCTTTGCCATAACCCAGAAATATCCTGATTTTAAAATGCCCGGAATTCTTGAAAAACAGAAAAAAGAGGGGAAACCATTTTCTTTCAGCTGCGTCGATCTGGAAGTTAAAGGCAAAACAGCTTATATCACCATAAACAGACCTGAAGCGATGAATTCTCTGAATGAAGCCGTATTTGCCCAGCTTGATAATAGATTTTCAATGGCCGAAAAGAACCCCGAAGTAAAGGCCATTGTTTTCACCGGCGCCGGGAAGGCCTTCGTAGCCGGAGCGGACATACGCTTCTTCGTTGAAAAAATAAAAGCCGGGAAGATCCAGGATATAGTTGATTTTACAAGAAAGGGACACGAGCTTTTCTTAAGGATCGAAAACTCTGGAAAGCTCACGATAGCCCTGCTGGACGGACTTTCACTTGGCGGAGGCAGCGAGCTTGCCCTTGCATGCCAGGCAATAGTAGCAACGCCTGCCGGTTCAATGGCTTTCCCTGAAACAGGTATAGGCATATATCCTGGATTGGGAGGAATGATTCGCTTTGCCCTTAATGCAGGCCCTGAGCTTGCAAAATATTACACATTTACAGGCGCAACCATAAGTGTAAAAGAGGCTTTCGATCTGGGAATTGTTACAGTAATTGCCGAACCGGCCGATGTTGACCGTGCAATTGAAGATCTTGTCGCAAAAGGCAGGCCGGAAAAATATAAAAAACGTGAAATTCCTACCCGATTCAAAGAAATAGCAGCTTTATGCAGCAGGGATAATGTTTCAAAACTTCTTTCCGGTAAACTACCTGAGGGAGTCGGAAATGAACTTGCCGCAAAGACCTTAAAGACAATCGGATATAAAGCTCCCGTTGCTTTAAGGATTTCAAACGAGATAATTGACAGGCAGGCCGAAAAATCTATGAAAGAAGCAATTGAAATAGAACTTGGCCGCCTTAAAGAGATATTTTCAACAGGCGACGCGCTTGAGGGGCTTTCATCTCTTGGACGTAAAAGACCTGAATACAAAGGAAAATAATAATAGATGACAAGCAAAGCCCGGCTCACGGAAGAAGGCTGGGAAATGCGTTCAACGATGGATGAGCCCCGCCTTTCAGAGCTTATTGAAATGTATGAGGAGCTCGATCTTGAGGTGCATATTGAGCCGTTTAACCCGGAGAATGAAACAGGATGCACCGAATGCATGAAGGCCTCGCCTGAAAGGTACAGGACCATATTTACAAGAAAAAAAGGGAACTACAATGCACAAGCTATTAACTGATAATCCAGGCAAAAAGATGCTGCTCCTCGGAAACGAAGCGATATCAAGAGGAGCTATTGAGGCAGGTCTTGCTTTTGCGGCTACATATCCAGGAACACCTTCTTCAGAAATATCCCTCAATTTTTTCAAGATCTCCCAGGAAAGTGATCTTTACTTTGAATACAGCGTTAATGAAAAGGTCGCCCTTGAAGTTGCCGCTGCCGCTGCAAACTCGGGAGTCCGCAGCATGTGTATCATGAAACACGTGGGTCTTAATGTTGCGGCCGACGTTTTGATGACTCTGGCTTATGTCGGGGTCAAGGGAGGCCTGGTAATTATAACGGCTGATGATCCGTTTATGTTCTCAAGCCAGAATGAACAGGACAACAGATATTACGGGAAGCTTTCGGGACTCCCTGTAATTGAGCCCTCTTCCGTTAAGGAAGCAAAGGAAATGATGCCCTATGCATTCGATCTTTCTGAAGAACTGCAGGAACCTGTTCTTTTCAGAACAACAACAAGGATAAATCATTCGACTGCAATTGTTGAGCTTGGTAAAATCAGGAAACGCGTCCCTAAAGGTTCATATAAAAAAGATCCTTTCAACTGCGTTACGGTTCCGGCTGTTTCCAGAAAGCTTCATGTTAAGCTTCTTAAGAACATAGAAAGAGCCTCCGATATTTCAGACAATTCCAAATACAATTTTATCGAAGGAAAAGGTGAGTTCGGCATTGTATGTAACGGTGTAAGTTACATTTATGTATCCGATGCCGTAAAAGATCTTAATATCGAAAACAAGGTGAGGATACTCCGGATCGGCTTTTCCAATCCGATGCCTGGAAAGCTGATTAAAACCTTTCTAAAGGACTGCAAAAAAGCCCTTGTTGTTGAGGAGGGTGAGCCTTACATGGAAGAAGCTGTTAAGGCTTTCGCGCAGGAGGCTGGATTAACCTTGCCCATAATGGGCAAGGGAGAAGAATTGTTTTCACGCCTTTATGAATTCGATCCTGCCATGGTAAGAAATTGTATAGCAAAATTCTTTGATATAGGCACTCCTCCACAAAAAACAATTGATCTTTCCAACGTTCCGGAGCTTCCTCAAAGACCGCCAAATCTGTGTGCCGGATGCTCGCACCGCGCAACTTTTTACGCCGTCAAAAAAGCGGCGGAGGGTTTGGAAACAATTTACCCAACGGATATCGGATGTTACACACTCGGTTTTCTTCCGCCGCTGGGAATGGGAGATTTTCTCATATGCATGGGATCATCGGTCGGAACATCATGCGGATTTTCGAAAGTTACGGACAACAAGGTTATATCTTTTATAGGAGATTCAACCTTTTTTCATTCAGGAATTCCGGGGCTGGTCAATGCGGTCTTCAACAACCACAACTTTACACTGGTTATACTTGATAACGGAATAACTGCCATGACCGGCCACCAGCCGAATCCCGGGGTCGATATGAGCAATTTTAATTTAAGCGGGTATGGTAGGATCGTAATCGAAGATGTTGTAAAAGCATTAGGCGTGCAAAATATTACGGTTATAAGGCCTTACAGAATAAAAAAGAGTATCGAGGCAATAAAAGAGGCCATCAATTTTAAAGGGGTTTCGGTTATCATCTCAAAGGAGATGTGCACCCTCTATTCAAAAAGTCTTAAGAAGCCGGCCGGGAAACCTTTTTATATCAGCGAAAAGTGTAAAAACCACAGAAATTGCGTAAATGATCTTGCATGTCCTGCCTTCTTTATAAGGGATAACAGAGTGCATATAGATCCGGTCATGTGTGCAGGATGTTCGGTCTGCGCCCAGATTTGTCCTGAAAATGCAATTCTGCCGTTAAAGGATAAGAAATAAATCATTGATTAGGAAGACTTTCAATAATAAACAGTTGATTTTTAACTTGAACTGTTAAACAGGATAAAATAAAATGAAAACAACTAGATTGATTATTGTGGCCGTTGGCGGACAGGGAAACCTCCTCGCATCACGAATATTAGGCGAAGCCTCGCTTCTTTCAGGAATTCCCATCCGCATGAGTGAAATACACGGAATGGCACAACGGGGAGGAGTTGTTGAATCTGCCCTGGTTTTCGGTGACGCTGAAAGCACCATCATATCGGATGGTGAAGCAGATGTCCTTGTAGGTTTTGAGCCGTCAGAAACCTTAAGAGCCCTGAATAAGTGCAATTCAGACACAACAGTTATCACAAACCTTTCTCCGCTTCCCCCGTTCACTGTTGCTATCGGGAAAGGAATCTATCCCGATCTTGACAGGCTGCAGGAACTCATCCGTGCAAAAACAAAGAGACTTATCGCTTTTAATGCAACCGCTCTGGCAAAAGAGGCCGGGAATGTTATGTCTGTTAACATGGTATTGCTTGGAGCCTTGTTGCAGACTGGAACTTTACCTCTTTCAGTCGATAATGTGAAAGAGGCCATAACAGTCAGAACCGGCAAATTTGCCGAGTCTAATATTAAGGCTTTTGAGCTTGGTTTTTCTTCTGCAAAGCTCAGTTAACAAGTTTCATCCAATAAATATACAGGAGGAGAAAAATGCCCTGGAATGACAAGTTTGAGTGTATGCCTGTTGAAAAGATTAACAAACTTCAGCTTAAATACCTGAAGGAGACTGTAGCCTGGGTTTACGAAAGAGTTCCTTTTTACAGGCAGCGGTTTGAAAAGATCGGGATAACAGCAGCTGATATCAAGCATACCGAAGATATCGCAAAACTTCCTTTTACAGTTAAAAACGACCTTAGAGACAACTACCCTTTCGGACTTTGCGCTGTGCCGATGGAAGAGATTTGCAGGATACATGCATCTTCCGGGACTACCGGAAAACCTATTACAGGACCCTACACAATTGAAGATTTGAATCAATGGTCCGAATGCATGGCAAGAAACCTCTGGGCTGCAGGCGTCAGAAAGGAAGATATATTTCAGAACGCTTACGGTTACGGTCTTTTCACCGGAGGCCTTGGTTTTCACCAGGGAGCAAATACGATAGGATGTGCTGTTGTTCCGACAAGCTCAGGATTGACCGAGCGCCAGGTCATGCTTATGAAAGATTTTGGGACTACGGCAATGGGCTGCACGCCATCCTATGCCCTGACAATCGCCGAGCAGGCCGAAGCAATGAAAATAGATGCCAGAAAACTCCCGTTAAGAGTCGGAGTTTTCGGAGCTGAACCATGGACTGTCGCCATGCGGAAGGAGATCGAAGAAAGATTGGGCATAAAAGCCATGGAGGCCTTTGGATTAACCGAACATGGCGGCCCCGGTGTTGCCTTCGACTGCGAAGCCCAGGACGGACTTCATATAAATGAAGATCACTTCCTTGCCGAAATAGTCGACCCTGCCACCCTGGAACCTCTCCCTATAGGTGAACAGGGAGAGCTTGTTCTGACTTCATTGCAGCGCAGGGCAATGCCCATGCTGCGTTACCGGACAAAGGATATTACAAGACTCCGCCGTGAAAAATGTGCATGCGGAAGAACATTGATAAAGATGAATAAGATATCCGGCCGTTCAGATGATATGCTGATTATAAGCGGTGTCAACGTCTTCCCGTCACAGATCGAATCATTACTCCTTGATATTGAAGAAGTTGAGCCTCAGTATATGCTCATCGTCCGCAAGAAGGGCTATCTTGATCATCTTATTGTTAAAGTCGAATCGAAGAAGGAAGTATATGACGCTGGTCCGAAGAAACGGACTGAAATTGAAAATAAAATTAAGGGTCATATCAAGTCGACCATGGGGGTTGGAGTGGAAGTAAATCTTCTCGAACCCAAGCTTCTGACCCGCAGTGAAGGGAAGGCAAAAAGAGTTATCGACGAAAGACCCAAAAATTGACGGATTCGCGAATAATTCCACCATCAGGCCGGGGTTGATAATCCCCGGCCGGGATCCCGCGGCAAAAGGGGGGTTAATAAAATGAGTGCAAAATCGAATTTCCGGCCGAAATCGTTTGCGATTGTCGGGGCAGGTCCGGTAGGGTGTATAGTTTCGGCATTTCTAGCAAAAGGCGGATATGATGTTACCCTCTGTGATGTATTCCCCGAATTGCTGAAACCTGTTATAAATCCCGGCATCATAATCGAAGGGGCTGAAAATCTTCAGCAGCCCGTGACCCGCATATGCACCAGCATCGATGACCTCGCGGGTATTGCTCCGGAAGTTATTATCCTGACCGTCAAAGCCAACGCGCTTCCACTTATCTCATCGGCTATTGAAGGTTTCTACAAAGAGGGAATGTACGTAATAAGCTGGCAGAACGGCATCGACACCGAGGCTGTGATAGCCCAGACTCTTGGGAAAAAACCTGTTATGAGGGCTGTGGTAAACTACGGATGCGGGCTTGTGAAACCTGGACATGTTAAAATGCCTTTTCATCATCCCCCGCATTTTCTTCAGGAACTCGACCCCGGATCGGCCCACGCGGCTGTCGCAATCGCTGAAATACTCACTAAATGCGGACTCCCGACCAGCCATACGGATAAGATCAGCTCCATGGTATGGAGAAAAGCGATTTTGAACTCATGCATGAATCCGGTTTGCGCCGTGACCGGGCTGACCATGGCCCAGGCCATGGGAGACCCCATCGTGTTCCAGATTGTGGATGCGCTGGTCAAGGAATGCGTCAAGGTGGCAAGGGCCAATGAAGTCAACCTGGGATGGGATTTTTATCCGGGAGCGATCGAATACATGCGGAAGGCCGGCGATCATAAGCCCTCGATGCTGATGGACATTGAAAATAAGCGCCGTACCGAGATTGATTATATGAACGGTAAATTCATCGAATATGGCGCCCGGGCAGATATCGAAACGCCCTATAACATAATGATCCGTTCTCTGGTCAAGGCCATTGAATCCAAAAAGTAATGAGCTTCCGACCACTATTTATAAACTGATAGAGCACAACCGGTTAATGTCATGCTGGGTACGGGTACGCATTCATACCGCATGAAATTTATTGTGAGTCTTCGAGGACGCCCCCTTACAGACTACAAAAGATTGTACAGGCGGATACTGTAAACGGCTTCGTGACCGACTACCCTTTTGGGGCTACTCGGATTTAATGGATGCGGATATACCGCCGTTGACGAAGGGTATGGTCAGATTCATGCGGATTGAATGCATACCCGTACCCGACATGACAACAGATCATATGGTTATGCAAAGGTCTCATGGATTGAACTATATGAAGGATTCTCAACCTGTATTTGCCGGAATCGATGTTGGCGCGTCGCGAACCAAGGTTGTTATTCTCGATTGCGGGCAGCAAATCATCGGAAGATCGGTGGTCAAATCCGGTACTGATTTTGAGGCAGCTTCCCACCAATGCCTGACCATGGCTCTGGATATGGCCGGCCTGACAGCCGGTCATATTTTAAAAGCGATGACAACAGGTTACGGCAGAAAAAACGTGGCCATCTCCCAAGAGTCCAAAACCGAGATCAGTTGCCATGCCAAAGGATGTTATTATTATTTTCCACTGCCCATAACGATCATAGATATCGGAGGCCAGGACAATAAAATAATTAAACTGGATGAAGCCGGAAAACGGATAAGCTTCAAGATGAATCGGAAATGCGCCGCTGGAACCGGGGCATTCCTTGAAGAGATGTCCGTGCGACTCGACATCCCTCTGGAAGAAATGGACAGCCTCGCCCGCCAGTCCCTGAACATGGTTGAGCTGGGAAGTTTTTGCACGGTTTTTTCAGCCACCGAGGTACTTGAGAAAATCCGTCAGGGGAAAAAGGTTCCGGACATTGTCAAAGGCCTGTTTTATTCGGTCATCAAACGGATCATGGAAATGGATTCATTGTCCGAGCATGTGGTAATGACCGGAGGAGTGGTGGCGCACAATACATTTCTTGTTTCGATGACAGAAGAAATGATAGGCAGGCGTATCCTGGTTCCGGAATATCCTCAGCTTACCGGAGCGCTGGGAGCTGCCCTGTATGCAATGGAAAACAATAATGATGGACTCATAAAAAGTCCAAATATGCTCTCTTAATGAGCTTTTTGGTGATTTTAAAATCACTTCGCTAAATCACAAGAACTCGGGCTGACGCCCTCAAACAGCTTGTGATTTTTAACGCTCAGTAATTTGAAAATCTATTTCCCAAAAATCTCAAATCCGTTCGCATATGACTTTTTACGAGATCATCAATAGGGGATGAGATCAACATTTTGAGAGAATATGTTAACTTCGAAAGGTGACAGACATGGCTGAAGAAAAAAAAGTTGTTCGAAAGAAAATTGAAGCGACAGTTCAGATGAATCGCTATATGTCGGATTATTTTTACGAGCTGAATGAGGCGGATAAGACCCGCAGCCGGAAGATCGCCTGGTGCACCAGCGTGGGACCAGCCGAGATACTGAGAGCCATGGGGTTTCTGGTGCATTTCCCTGAAAATCACGGCGCCATGCTGGGTGCTACCCGAATGTCAACAGATATGATTCCGATCGCCAATGCCAGAGGATATTCACCGGAAATCTGCTCCTATCTGACGGCCGATGTAGGCGCCTATATGAAAGGCGTTACCCCCCTTTCAAAGGCATATCCGGGAATTGACAGGGTACCCAGGCCCGATGTGCTGGTCTATAATACCAATCAATGCCGGGATGTCCAGGACTGGTTTGCCTGGTACGCTGCAGAATTCAAGGTGCCGCTGCTCGGAATTCACACACACCGTGGCGTCAAGGATGTCGGAGAAGCTCATGTCGCCTCGATTGCCAGCCAGATGAAGGCCCTGATTCCCCAGCTCGAAGCCATTTCCGGAAATAAATTCGACATGGAGAAACTCCGTAATGTTCTTGCGCTTTCCAGGGAATGCTCCAGCCTGTGGAAAAAAGTCCTTGATACGGCTTCGGCCAAACCCTCACCCATCACTTTTTTCGACGGCACCATTCACATGGGTCCGGCTGTAGTGCTTCGGGGCACCCAGACGGCTTTGGACTATTACAATCTTCTGCTGGCGGAGCTGGAAACCCGCATACAGAACAAGGTGGCGGCAGTTGAAGGCGAACGATTCCGGCTGTACTGGGAAGGCATGCCGGTGTGGGGAAGGCTTCGGGATCATTCCGATATGTTTGCCAGGACCGGCGTGAATGTTCTGGCTTCAACCTACTGCAACAGCTGGATTTTTTCAGCTTTTGACCCCGAAGATCCCTTTAACAGCATGGCCAGGGCCTATACCGAACTTTTCATCGTGCGGGCCGATGACGCCAAGGAAGAGTATATCAAGCGCATGATCGAATTTTTCAAGGTGGACGGCATCATCTACCACGATGCGAAAACCTGCCCCAACAACTCCAACTGCCGGTATGGCATGCCCCAGCGACTCGAGGCCCTGACCGGCGTTCCCAGCCTTACAATCAACGGAGACTTGAACGATCTTCGGCTGATTTCCGATGAACAGACCAAGACCAATGTCGAAGCTTTTATTGAACAATTAGAGGAGAAAAGATAATATGCTTGAAGCATTATTCAGACCCAAATCTGTTGCCGTGATCGGGGCATCCGCCAAGGAACTGTCGATTGGAAACCGGATCATCAAAAACCTGATCGATTTCGGATACACAGGCGCCATCTATCCCATCAATCCCAAGGCCGATGCAATCAGGGGCGTCAAGGCATATCCTTCCATATTTGATGTCCCCGGTGAAGTCGATCTTGCCCATATGGTAATCGCAGGGAAATTTGTACCCAGTGCGGTGGAGGACTGCGGAAAAAAGGGGGTTAAGGCTATAATTATCAATTCCGCCGGATTTACCGAAATCGGACCGGAAGGCGCGGCCCTTCAGAAAGATTTTCTCGAGCGTGCCAAAAAATACGGCATTCGTATTCTCGGGCCAAATTGCCAGGGCATTATAAATACAGACCCGGCGCTGAGGGCCTATTGCAATTTCACCTTTACCAGACCGGAGCCGGGATTCATTTCAATTGTGGCCCAGAGTGGTGGTGTTGGCGAACTGATCCATCAGGGATTTTCGCAAATGGGCATCGGAACACGGATTTATGCCTCCAATGGTAATGCCAGCGATGTATCCATTACGGAAATTCTTGAGTATTTCGGCAGCGACGAGGGAACCCGGGTAATTGCGCTGTACGTGGAAAGCCTGTCCGATCCCAAGCACTTCATGGATGTGGCCAAAAAAGTGGCTGCCAAAAAAACCATTCTGGCCATGAAGGCCGGAAGAACCGCCGAAGGCGCCAAAGCATCTTCGTCTCATACGGGCGGGCTTGCCAAAACAGATATCGCAATCGAGCTGATTTTCGAAAAACTGGGCATCCTGACATTCCGGGATGAAGGAGAGCTTTGCCAGGCGGCCGCTGCGTTCGCAGCACAGCCCATTCCCTCGGGGAACCGGGTGGGAATCATTACCAATACAGGCGGGCCTGCGGTGATTGCAACCGATGTTCTGGTGGATGCAGGAATGCAAATCCCCACTTTGTCAGAAAAAGCCATGTCTGTGCTGAAAGATAAACTGTTTGCGGAAGCCGCGTTCAGTAATCCGGTTGATGTTTTGGCGACCGCCGATGCAGGTCATTTCCGGGCCGCTATGGATGTGATGATGGCTGAGGACCAGATAGACAGCCTCTATATCAATTTCGTCACCCCCTTTTTTGTGGACACGGAAAAAGTTGCCCATCAGATAGCCGAAGTCAATCAACAGCGGAAAAAACCCATTGTCTGCAATCTCATGACAGATCCACGGCAGTGGGTGGGAACCGTTGAAATTCTCAAATCAGGCGGCGTTCCCTGCTACAGTTTTCCAAGTACTGCAGCACGTGCCCTTGCAGCTTTAAGCCGATACGGAGCCTTGCGATCGAGAAATATCGGAGAAGCGAAACGGTTCTCCGACGTGGACACATCCCATGTTGCGGGGATTCTGAAAAATGCAACCGCTTCGGGCCGCAATATGTTGTCTGCCGGTGAGGTTTATAATGTCCTTGATTCATACAGGATTCCAAGCGCGGCGTGGAAAATTGCTGATACGGTTGCCGAGGCCGAAGCTGCGGCGGATGCCATCGGGTATCCGGTAGTTATCAAGGCCGATGCCGCATCTGTAATTCACAAAAGCGATGTCGGAGGCGTTGCCATCAATCTGAAGACCAGGGAAGAGGTTCGGGAGGCGGCTTCCGGCATGTCTGCCAAAATCGGCGCACCCGATATGAAGTTTCTTGTTCAGCAGTATCAGACGGGCGGCAGGGAAGTGATCATCGGAGCCAAAGCCGAAAAAGGACTCGGCCACCTGATTATGTTCGGACTGGGAGGAATTTATGTTGAAATTCTAAAAGACGTTTCATTTAAAATTACGCCAGTTACCGAGTTTGAAGCCGTCGAGATGATCGCATCACTTAAAACCGCCGCGCTTCTGAAAGGAGTCAGGGGCGAAGCGGGTATCGATCAACCGGGCATGATCGAAATGATCCTGCGTCTCTCTCAACTGGTCACAGATTTTCCCGTAATACAGGAAATGGATCTGAACCCGGTCATGGCCTTTCCGGACCGTATCATCGCGGTTGACGCCAGGATTGCACTGTAATCCGGTCACTACAGCCGTTTTTATGAGTCACTTAGAGAGCTTTGAATTTCTCGAATATAGGTCTGCGGGTAATGGGTTTTGGCATTCGCAAGAATACAATCCAGCCTTTGCCAACGGCGGCATATCCGCATCCATTAGGATGTTGACAGCCCCAAAGAATGAATAGTCACGAAGCCTTATATAGTATCCGCCTGTATGATACCTGTCGGATATCTGGGGGCGTGGCTATGTCACCATAAAAATTTCTTGCGATATACCAAAACCCATTACCCTGACAGACCTTTTAATAGTAGGTTATGCAAAGCTCTCACTTATTTAACGGTGCAGGAGATTTTTGTTTTCGAAGCTCCCGTTTCAGAATTTTACCAGCGGGGCTTTTGGGCAGTGTTTCAACTATTAGGAATTCCTTGGGGACCTTAAACGACGACAGATTTGACTTTAGATAAGTTTTGAGTACGGCGGTATCGACAGTGTGACCCGGCACCGGAACGATGAACGCGGTGGTCCGTTCTCCCCATTCCTGATCCGGCAGGCCGATAACCGCACACTCCTGAATCTCAGGGCAGTTATACAGCAGTTCTTCAACTTCCCTCGGATACACATTTTCACCCCCCGTGATGATCATGTCTTTGAGACGATCCACAATGTACAGATATCCGTTGCCATCGATCCGGCCCATATCCCCGCTTCGGAACCAGTCCCCCCAGAAGACGGACTTGGTTTCCCGCGGCCGGTTCAGATATCCCTTCATTACATTACGGCCCCGGATACAGATTTCTCCTGTTTGATCCGGTTCCAGAACATTACCATCCATATCTCTGATCTGAACCTCGACCGTGCCGACAGGAGTGCCGACGGAGCCGACAACATGCCGAAGGTAATGATTATAAGTGACCATGGAGGCGCTTTCCGTCATGCCGTAAGCTTCGTAAATCGCAAGACCGGTCCGCTCATGCCACTTACGAACGACTTCCGCAGCCATGCTGGTGGCAGCGGAGAAACAGTAGCGGACCGTGCCCAGTTTTTCCTTTAGAGACTTTAAAGCCAGAAGACGGACATAGACCGTGGGCACGGCAAAGAGTTTGGTAATCCGGCCCTTAGCCATAACATCTAACATGCGATCCATATCAAAAGACGGCATCAGTTCTATACAGCCTCCACTTAGCAATGTGGCATTCATGATGTGTATCTGTCCAAAGACATGGTTAAGGGGTAAAAAGCACAAAGCACGATCCGTCTCGTTTGATTTTTCATTGAACACCACATTCCGTATAGCGGTATAGATGTTCTCATGGGTGAGCATTGCGCCTTTGGGAATGCCCGTGGTTCCGCCGGTGAAGAGAATGGCGCAGGTGTCGTCACGGTCCAGGTCAATTGATTTGAATTCCCCGGACCCCATCCCGGACAATCGGCGGAAATTTATATCTCCGCCATGGCAGATGATGGTCTCCAGAATGCCGGGTCGCCGCAGGCAATTAAGCTCTTGCAGTTTTTCCTGAGCCGCGTAGATTATCCGGGGCCTGACCTCATCGATCAACTTTTTCAGTTCCGGGCCCTGCAGAAGGCCGGGCAGAGTCACCACAACAGCCCCGGCCTTGATTGCGCCGAAATAAACCGCAATCCATTCAATAGAGTTGGGCGCGCAAACGGCAATGGAATCTCCGGGGCCGATCCCCAGCTTCACCAGGCCGGAGGCAATCCGACTGGTCAGAACATTCAATTGGGAATAGCTGATTTCAGAACCGTTTTCACTGACTGCAGGCCGGTCCGGAAAATAAAAGGCCGAATTTTCCAGGATAACAGAAATGTTCATGTGGGAACGCTCCGATTTCAGATGTTATGATATAAAGATTCTATCGGCATCGCCACTTCCATTGCCATCGGGATTATTCTCAAGATTCTGGTGTAATATTTCAATACCCCGATCACGATGACATCCAATGGAATTAGAGTCCTCCAAAGGATTCATTCGAAATTTCCATGGCTGCGCCGCAGGAATCCAGAATGGCATCTATGCGGCCCAATGTAACGGGCAGGACGGTCCGGATAAAAAATTCCGCGGATTTGACCTGGCCCTGATAAAAAGCGGCATCGCCTTTGCGTGTGGATGCTGACAGTTTGGTAACTGCCAGCATGGCCCTCCACAGAAGCATCCATGACATTATCACATCGCCCGTGATATCCAGAAACGGACTGGCAAAGGCAAAGGCATTCGGTGCTTCAGGGCCTGTGGCTGACTGGCAGATGTGATGCGCTACCTGAATCAGCCGATCCAAAGCAATTTCCACACGATCCGCAAGTGTCTGGTTAGATGTCAGCTTTTTGGCTTCAGTTACGGTTCGCCTGATTTCTTCCACCAGATCGGTAAAAAGTTTGCCGTTTTTCATCATCAGTTTCCGGCCCAGCAGATCCATTGCCTGAATCCCGTTGGTTCCTTCATAGATAGAGGTGATCCTCACATCCCGAAGCAACTGCTCCACCGGATATTCCGATGTATAACCGTATCCTCCATGCACCTGGATGCCTATGCTGCACAAATCAACGGACCGGTCCGTGACATAGCTTTTGGCAACCGGAATCAGAAAATCGATTCTGTTCTGATATCTCTCCTTTTCTTCACTGTTTTTGGAGAGTGATTTCAGGTCCTCGCAATAGGCTATATAGTACAAAAGGCTGCGCATTCCCTCTGTGTATGTCTTCATGGTCATAAGCATGCGCCTTACGTCGGGATGTTGTATGATGGGAACCGGTCTTTTGTCCCGGGCCCCCAACAGAGTTCCCTGAATCCTGGTTCTGGCAAATGACAGAGAATAGAGATATGATGCTGACGCGCATGCAAGGCCCTGAGACGCCACCATAAGGCGGGCGCTGTTCATCATCAGGAACATGGCGGACAGCCCTTTGTTTTCTTCTCCCAAGAGTGTCCCGATGCAGTTTCCCTTGTTTCCCAGAGAGATGGAGCATGTCGGGCTGCCATGGAGCCCCATCTTTTCTTCGATTCCGGTGCAGACAATATCGTTTCGCTTCCCGAGCGAGCCATCGTGATTGACATGGATTTTGGGGACCAGGAACAAAGAAATTCCCCGGCTGCCTTCCGGCGCACCCTGTATTCTTGCCAGAACCGGATGAATGATATTTTCCGTCAGATCCTGTTCTCCGGCGCTGATAAAAATCTTGCTGCCGGTGAGTGAATATGTGCCATCAGGGTTTTTGACCGCAGACGTCGTAAGTGTTCCCAGATCCGATCCGGATTCAGACTCCGTCAGAAGCATAGTGCCGCCCCATTCACCGGAATAGACTTTTTTCAGATACAGGCGCTTCTGGTCGTCGGTTCCAAACGTTTCGATCAATCTGCCAGCACCGTGATTGAGCACTGCAACCATCAACAGCGCCAGATTTGCACCAACGAGGTAATCCTGTGCGGCAATGGCCAGAATCTTAGGCATTCCCTGACCGCCCCATTGGGTATCCACGGAGGGAGCGAACCAGCCGCCGTCAATAAGATGCTTCCATACCCGCTTGAACTCGGCCGGGGTTTTCACCTCTCCGTTTTCAAACCGGCATCCGATCCGGTCACCGATTTTCCTGGTCGGCAATATTTCTTTGACCGCCAGAGTCCGTGCCTCAGTGATGATCATGTCTATAACTTGTTTATTGAACTCCGCGAACCGGCCGTGCTTGCTGAGTTCGGCTGTCTGAAACTGTTCATGGAGAACAAAATCCACATCTTTCCGATCTGCAATCAGCTGCGCCATAATTATTTTCCCTCACGCATCGGTCCGTCGCTTTTCTTCATCCCGGATTTCACGCCGCAGCAATTTTCCGACTTTGGATTTGGGCAGCATATCCCGAAACTCTATATACTGGGGAACTTTATAGCTGACCATTGATTTGCGGCACCACGTGATCAGATCATATCCGGTTATCCCCTTGATATCTTCTCTGAGCACCACATAGGCCTTGATGCGTTCGCCCACTTTTTCATCCGGAATGCCTACGACGCATGTGCTGACAACAGCCGGATGTTCCTGGAGGACTGCCTCGATCTCCGAAGCCGACACGCGGTATCCTTTGTGCTTGATGGTATCCATGGTGCGATCCACGAAATAGAGATTGCCGTCCGAATCCATGCTCATGATATCGGCCGTGCGGTACCAGAGGCGGCCATCCAGTCTTAAAAACGCAGCAGCTGTTTCTTCCGGTTTGTTCACATAGGCGCTGACCATGTGGGGTGAAGAGACGATAAGTTCTCCGGGTTCCCCTGGGGATACCGGTTCCAGTTGGACCGGATCGACTATGCGAACCGTTTTGGAGGGCACCACGCGTCCCACGCTCTTGGGCGGATTGTCAATGTCGGTGGGACACATGGCAACCCCACCGCAGGTCTCGGTAGCCCCGTAACCCTGAAAAATGGGCTGTCCAAAACGTTCTTTCCACCTCCTGCTCACTTCCACCGGCAGCACATCGCCGGCGCTGTACCAGTATTTAACCGAGCTTAGATCGTATTGTTCAAGCCGGTCGTGCTCCAGCATCATTCGGTAGAGGGTTGGTACACCTATCATTGAACGCACCTGAAACCGGTAAATGGCTTCAAAAGTCGCATCCAGGTTTATTTTCGGTTGAATCAGAAGAGCCCCGCCAACCAGCAGGGTGGCCAGGCTGCACGTCTGACCAAGAATGTGAAACAGGGGGGCATTCCCCAGAATCACGTTTTCTTCCACGGGTATAAGCTTTTCGCTTGTCCGGATCTGTTCCATCGCAGAGCATAAAAAAAGATCATGGTTCAACGGAACCCCCTTGGGATGCCGGGTGGTTCCGCCCGTGTAGAGGATTTCAGCCAGGGCCTGTCCGTCAGCAACAATATCGGGAAGGATGCCGCCATGATGTTTATCTAAAAGCCGTTTTAAGTGAAAAACGTTCTTGCCGGACGCTGTTTTCCCTTTGGGAATGATATCGAAAAGCTGTCCGAACCAGCGCTTCCACAACGGCAGCAGATCGGCCATTCGGACTACTATGATTCGTTTGATTCCGGTCTCGGCCTGTACCCGCTGCACATATCCGAAATTGGTATCCGCGCAGATAATGGTGGCGCTGTTGCTGTCACGGGCGATGTAGCTGAGATCGCTGGGTGTGTAAATAGGTGTGATGGGAACGCAGACAGCACCTGTCCGCTGAATACCCAGCCAGGACACAATCCACTGGATGGAGTTGGGCAGGTAGATCATCACGTGTTCACCCGGTGTGACGCCCAGGTCAAGGAGCGCTGCGGCAAATTGCCTGGCCATTGCCCGTACAGTGTTATAGCTGTATCGGGTCCCAAGATAAATGACGGCCGTATGTTCGCCCCGATGTTCGGCAACGGCATCGAAGGTTTGAAAAATATTATGAAATGGCGTGTTTGGCATAAGTTAGACCCCGAAGTAGGCGGCTTTGATTTCAGGATTGTTCATGAGCTCTTTCCCGGTTCCGGTGAGAGTGAGCATTCCGTTTTCCACCACGTATCCCCTGTTGATAACGGGCAGAACCGGACGTGCAAACTGCTCACTCAGGATAACCGTTATTCCCTCTGTTTTATTGAGCGGGTCAAACTTGATGGTTTGCGCCTCGCTGGCGGCGGCTTGCATGGCGGCGGCCTTGTCCGTGAGCCCGTCTCGCAACTCGGCGGCAAGGTCAGAGCGAATGGCGATTGAGTTCCCTTCGCGGTTCTTTTCGTCGGCAGCGTTCAACGTCAGGAAGGCGGGGTCGCTGTTGAGGTCGAGTTGTGCCACCGTGATCGAAGCCAATTCCCCTTTCCGAAGCCCGGTAAGCACCAGCGTCTTGTAGATCAACGCCCGTTCCCTGCCGAGCCATTCCAGCCGGCGGCGTGTTTCGTCCCTCAGTTCGGCCACGGCTTCGCCTTTGCGGCGTCCCCGTCGAACAGTCGCGGCGTCCTGCAGCGGCCGGCGGCGTGCCACGTCCA
>JAWOHP010000019.1:0-27125 GCA_046485065.1 Desulfobacterales bacterium
GCGCGGAATGGCTGCAGACCTGGCGCCAACGAATTCCCGTTCTCCAAATCAAAAGTGGCAAGCACATGGTCTTGTTGATGGACTGCTGCGTCACCTGTGGTATAATTGAACCTGAGAAACATGAGCTTGCCCACAGGATACTGTTCGATATCCCTTAATTTGCCGGACCGGGTGGTGGTTTCTGCCCTGGCTTTGATTTCCGGAAAATGTTTCTTAATCCATATTCCAAAATCCCGGCTTTTTCGCGCATCTTCAAAATGAAACACCGGCGCGCGCTGCATCACGTCGTCCTGGATGGCTGTTTTCACACCGCCACTCTCATGAATCACCTTCATTCCACGGTTATAACTGGCCACCAGCGTACCTTCCGTCGTGGCAAGGGGAATGAAAAACTCGCCCCTGGCGTGTTCACCGTTCATGAGAAGGGGCCCGGCAAAACCGATAGGGATCTGAGCCACTCCTGAAAAATGTTCGATATTTCCGGGTAACATGCCTGGATCAAAGGAATACTGTCGCAAATGATGGGTTTTGACCCCGGTGAAGTTTTCAACAAAAGCCAGTCTCTTTTCGGCCATTTCACGGCTGTAGTCTGCTGGTCCCGATTTACGTGGGATACTCTTTCTCATGGTTGTTTCTCCTGTTATGGTAGTATCCGATCAAATTTTCCACACTGAAGTAATAGTTCGGTATTCTATAGTGAATGTCATAAATATATTCCGTTTTGGCATGTATGCACATGCCAAAACAAATTGAACTGTTCCAATCGGAACATTATTCTGATAACGGCTATAATCCAATTATCCGGTAGAAATCCTCCACAAGTTAAAACCCAGGTATAAAGATAACAACAAGATCCCTTCCCAGCGTACTATTTTATTCTGATTGGTAATACAGAGAGGCAATAAAAATAAAGAGAGGAAAAGCATCATTAAAAGATCGTAGGTACCACCCGTCGCTGGAATAGGGATTGGGCGCAATGAAGCACACAGGCCATTGATTAACAGAAGATTAAATATATTTGATCCGACTACATTGCCGATGGCGATATCTGTTTGCCCTTTCCAGGTGGCTATTCCTGACGTGACAAGTTCAGGCAAGCTTGTGCCGACAGAAATAATTGTCAAGCCAATGATTACCCGGGGAATATTTAGTAATTCGGCAATTACCACCGCAGCATCAACTGCCAGCTTGCCTCCGAAAACAAGAAGAATAAGCCCGGCAATGAAAAGAAACAGGTTATAGATGGTTGATTGAAAAATTTTTTTCTCCGGTAATGCTTCAATCTGCTGAATAAGCGGGTCTGTCCTCCTTTTGTTTATAACATCACCAATAGTATAGAACAGGAAAACACAAAAAATAAGCAGGAAAATAAACCCGTCTGAGCGGTCGAAAACATTTGGAGAATCTCGCAGAAAGTTATCCATTCCGGCAACCAATGTTAAAAGGGACGCAAGCACCATCATGGGAATTTCGCGTGCTATAATAACCCCTTGTATAGCCAATGGTCTTATAACTGCTGAAATTCCGATTATTAATCCGATATTGGCAATGTTTGAACCGATTATATTACCGAAAGAAATATCGGTATTACCTTTAAAAGCAGCCAGAAGATTAACAGATAATTCAGGTGCGCTGGTTCCGAAAGCCACAATCGTAAGACCTATAACAAGCGGAGGAACACCAAGACTCTTTGCCAAAGCGGAGGCTCCTCGAACAAGGAGATCGCCACCACCAAGGAGTAAGGCAAGACCAATTAAAAGAAGCAGGAGATTTATAGCCATTATTGCTTTCCGTTAATCAACCGAACAGTTTTAATAAGCTGAAAAAAACACCGTCTAATTTTCTATGTTATTACGATATTAATTGTTCGTATGGAAATCAATAAATTTACACCAGGTTCAAAAATAAACTTATGGATCTGTGACACATGTTTTGAGATATAATGATTTCGGGAAAGCATAATGATATTTCCCCTGAAATGGTACAGGTATAGCGGACACCTCGAAAAGTGTATTATAGGAATGAAACTTTTGGAGGTGAAAAATGACAACAAAGAAAAAGAGTTATTCGAAACAATTTAAAATTGATGCCGTTAAACTGGTAATCGAGCAAGGTTACAGGGCTTCAGAGGCAGCCCGTAACCATTTTGTGCAAGGTTATGGAAGTTGGCCGGAGCGGATACTATCAATATTTGAAAACAGACCATAATACAAAAATAGATAAGGATTTCGAGTTGATGTCAAAGGTTCGGCAGATCAACGGAGAAACCAGGCGTTCGTATGGTTCCCGCATAGTATCACAATTTGTTGGATTTTATATATTTCAAGCAATATATGTCTTTTCTGCGTGCATCTCACTTAATATCACATTTAAGTCGTATCTTATTTGATTAAAGCAATCATAATGACTATTGATATATGTGAGATAATTTTTATTACATTCCTACTGAGGCAGCAACAGATCGGTAAGATTTCGCACAGAGTCGAGCTGTTCGAGTCTATCCATTACGAGTTGACAAACCTTATCACTATTTTCGATACCGATAACCGGCATAGCGAGAGTTTTGAATTTTTCGAACAACTCGCTTTGAGTCATAGGATTTCTAGGATCTCCCTTGGGAATACGTATAGTTCTTTGGTGAATGTTTCCGGACTTCTCAATTAGTTTCACTCTTGACATCAACTCCCTATTGACCAGGGGATAAAGCCGGCTGGCTTCATCCCATTCCGAGAAAGTAATTTTTTTGGCTGTTTCAATTAGTTTTTCATCCCTCAATCGTATTTCACTGAGCCATTCTGGCCCTGGAGGAATATTGTGGAGAACCAACGCTGTTAGGTATGGTGCACTGAAAACCACGTCAAAGGAGGATGCCGGCATTGATGTATAATCTTCGACAACTTCGTAAAAGGTTTCAATTTCAACTTTATCTATTTTGTCCGGAACAATATGGTTTTCACGCACAATTTCTGATACCGCGTCTAGAGTGGGATGAATATGCCGACAAGCCGGATATGGTTTGGTATGAACTTTAAGAATATAATAGATATCAGAGGGAGTTCGAATAGCATCATAGTCACACTGGTCTGAAGAGGCCATTATCCAGAATCCATCTTCTCCATCAAATATAGTTGTATCGGCGATGAAGCCATTTTTTGCAAGTATAGCAGAAAGCAGTCCTCCGTAAGAAGTATAACCAAAGTTGTTTTTAAGCCATTGTATTTTTCCGTCAATGAATCCCCATTTTCGTAGAGATGGAACTGATGCGTGAATGGCAGCATGGCCGAAAGCATGGGCTGTTTGCTCCTTATCCAAATCCAGTATCTTACCAGCTACAGCTGTAGAGCAAAATATTTGCCATGTATTAATTCCCCGAACAATTTTAGTTCGTTCCGGTGTTGGTTTAATACCATTTGAGATCCGGATGCCTATTTCATACCCAGTGACTACTGATTCAATCAGCTTTTTTCCACTTATGTTATTCAACTCTCCCAGACTCAGAGCTACTGGTACAATTGTTGATCCCGGATGACCATCATAGGTATCATCCAAATCTAGTGTTGTAGCTAAATAAGAATTAACATATGAAGCATTCAGAAGAGGTATCCTCTCTTTTGTTCCATAAACTCCAACTTCCGGCACCCCTTTCATGGCTCCGAAAATATCAATTATCTTTTTCCCCTGTATCGGAAAGGACCCGCCTATCATGCAGGCAATTGAATCAAGAATAAGTAATTTTGCTTTTTTAACAACTTCATCAGGGAAATTGTGATAGTTCATCTTCAACGTCAAGTCTGATAGGAAATAGGCTGTTCGAGATTCTTTATCCATTAATATTTACCTATGCAAAAAATGTGTCTTTCTCTTCAATAACTACTACTGCCAGTAATAATACCGACAGTAGTAGTTTTTTTAAAAGGATTTATCGTTTATCCCATCCGGGAATCGGGTACACAATTTCTCCAGATGCAACGTCTTGAGGGAAAAGTATCACAAGTTGTTGTTTTCCAGCCTTTTTCTGAACTTGAGTTACAACAAACGGCATTAGTAATTGTTTGCCACCCTCATCAATTTTATAAGGACCAGTCATAACTGTGATCTTATCAGATAAGTTCAAAGCAGCTTTTTTCAAAGCAGCTGCTTCTAAGGAATTTGCCTTTTCAATATATAAACCCATCAAAACACCTGCACCGTATGCTAAAGAAGTTTGAAAATCTGGCGGATTTTCAGAATTCGGGAAAGTTTTTGTAAAAACTTTTTCAAATTCTGCACGTGTCATGCCTGCATTGACTTTCCAGTTTAGATTTTCGTGGTAGAGGGTATGGCCAAATATATAAAGCCCATCATCTCCAAGGTCACCCCATTGCGGCATTCCGGAATAGACCATGTAAACATAAGGAGGTATAAAATTGGCCTCTTTCATTTGGCGAATCATAATTTTTTGATCGTCCATATATGCTGACGCATAAAAAGCATCTGCTTTGCTAATTTTAGCTTTTTGTAGCAATATAGCAAAATCTTTAGTCCCTTTAGAAAATTTTTCAAACTGTACAACTTCTATACCGTTAGCTGAAGCTAAGCGCTTGGCATGTTCGGCCAAACCAGCCGTAAATGGTTCGTCGACATAGACAATAGCGAGCTTCTTTGCGCCAAGTTTTGTCATATGATCGATTTCCGGCTTTGGCATCAATGACACAGGAGTTTCTGTCGCTGATACGATATACTTATAACCTTGTTCATAAATTGCATCGGAAGCCGCAGACCAAATAACAAGCATCTTCCCATACTTTTCAGTAATTGCTGCTGCAGCACCAGTTAGCGTTGATCCGAAAGGCGCGAAGCAAACATCGACTTTATCTTCGTTAATCAGCTTTTCGTAAAGTTTCACAACTGTCTCTTTATCGCTTCTGTCATCATAATAAATTAGTTGTATCGGAATCTTTTTTCCACCTAACATCAAGCCGCCATTTTGGTTGATCTGATCAGCCCAAATTTTGACACCTTTGAATCCTTGTGATGAGGCAAAAGTAAAGCTACCAGTTGTGGAAATAGTTAGTCCGATTTTGATGGAATCCTTCGCAAATACAGTTCCTGTAATGGGGCCGACAATAAACAATGCTAAAACGGCAAGCAATACTACCATCCTTTTCATCATGACTCCCTCCTTATCTTCATTAAGTTTAAATTCAATAGACTGGTATTAATCCAGCCACCCTTTGATCATATCTTTGAGATTTCCTTCAAAATCTTTGCGGTTACCATCTATTTTATTTTGACCGAGTTCTAAAACATATACATAATCTGAAATTTCAAAAGCTTGCCTTATTCTCTGATCTACCATAACGATAGTTATACCTTCAGACTTGAGAGTAAATAATGTGGAATAAATCAATTCGGCAATAAGCGGAGACAAAGTGGCTGTTGGTTCATCTAAGAGGCAAATTCTTGGTTTTGTTAGCAGGGATCGACCAATCTCCAGAATTTTTTGCTGCCCTCCACTCAATAAGCCTGCATAAATGCCACGTTTTTCGTAGAGAACCGGAAAACGTTCATAAGTTTGATCAATAGCATTTCGAATTTTCTCTTTGTCCCTTTTGAATATCCATGTTCCTAGTTCCAAGTTCTCCCTGACAGTCAGTTCTGGAAATATGCTTCTTAATTGTGGTACATATGATATACCTGCTCGAATGAATTCATGAACTTTAAGTCTAG
This sequence comes from Desulfobacterales bacterium, assembly GCA_046485065.1. Classification (GTDB taxonomy): domain Bacteria; phylum Desulfobacterota; class Desulfobacteria; order Desulfobacterales; family RPRI01; genus RPRI01. The sequence goes on from JAWOHP010000019.1 coordinate 5,710, forward strand.
AAATATCCTTACCTTCTAAAAGGATTGATCCCTTCTTTGGTTTTAACAGACCATAAAGTGATTTTAGCAATGTCGACTTGCCTGCTCCATTCGGGCCAATTATCGTTGTAATCAGCGCTTCTTCCGCTTTCAGCGAAACTCCCTTTAGTATATTAATATCTCCATAGTAGGAAACTGATATATTATTTGCTTCCAAAATGGCCATGATATCTATCCTAAATATGCTTCAATAACTCGTTCATTAGTCTTAATACTCTCCTCCTGGCCGCTCGCAATTATTTTTCCTAAATCAAAAACGAAGATTTTATCTGAAAGAGCGTAAACCGATTTCATATCATGACTTATTAATACAAATGTCTTCCCGTTACCCTGAAGTTTTCGTATTTCGGAATAGAACAAAACTTTCAATTCCGGATGAACACCCGCGAATGGTTCATCAAGTAAAATTAAATCGCTATCTGCCATCCATGCTCTTAACAATTCGATAAGCTTCTGTTGTCCTCCAGAAAGATCACCTCCCAAATTATGTGCAAAATTCTTCATTCCTACAGTATCGAGTAGTTCAAGAGCTTTCTCTTTGAGTTCGGTCAAGCTTTTTTCAGATCTGAGTACCGGCGAGAGAATATTATCTATGACGGAAATTTTTTTAAAAATCCTTGGCACCTGGAATGTTCTACCAATGCCCAGTCTGGCAATTTCGTGTGGCTTATTGCCCACCAAAGAATGGTTTCTGAAAATAATTCTTCCTTTTTCTGGAACATAGATTCCAGAAATGCAATTCACAAAGGTGGTTTTCCCTGATCCGTTCGGACCAATAATTGCAGTAATGGAGTTATCTTTTATAGAAAGACTTATATTATCCAGAGCTTTAACACCTCCGAAGGATTTTTCGATATTCTGTACTTCCAGTAAGCTTTCCATAAATGGCCTCCGAAGATGCTATATCCTAGTAGATACTTTACCTAAAAGACCCTGAGGACGAATCATAACCATTAAAATTAAAAGAGCAAAGGCAACCACGGGTGAAAGGGCTAAGGGCATAAATACTGCACTTAGACTTTCAGCAAGTCCAAACACAAGTCCGCCTAATAAAGCACCAAGGGGTGTTCCTAATCCGCCCAATACTATAACCAGAAAAGCTATATTGGTATAGCTTTGTCCCATAACAGGTGTGATAGCAGGAAAACTGAGCGTTATCAGACATCCCGTGATTCCTACGATTGCTAATCCCATACCAAATACTATTCCCGATACGGACTTTACGTCGATACCAAGAATGGAAACAGCCTCGCGGTTTTCAATAATCGCACGGATTGCTTTGCCTGTATATGTGCGGTAAAGAAAAAAAGTGAGTGCAATGATTGCTACAAAACAGCAGGCAGCACTTATAAGTCTTCCCATAGATAAAAAGATTGGTCCAATTATAATAGATACTTTGGTAAAAGGGAAAGGAATGCTTCTCGGATCAGCTTTCCATATCAGGAGTATCAGTGCAGTTATCACTAACGATACCCCAAAGAAGATTAGAAATGAAGCAATTTCCGGATCATCTGATTTTTGGATTCGATCATATAATAACCGGTGAAGAATTAACCCCAAAACGAAAAATATCGGAACCACAATTCCAATACTCTCAAGAGAATTCATTCCCCATATCCGATTCAAAGTGAAAGCCAGATAAGCGCCAAGCATCATGAATTCTCCGTGAGCAAAATTCACAACACGTATTACACCATAAAGAATATTCATGCCTATGCCAATAAGTCCGTATACGATACCAACCGCTAAACCGGATACTATCGCCATTAGAATGAGATCGAACATGATTTTCCTCCGAAACGGTCTATTCGATGAATTGCCCTAATTTAGGCCATTTGTATTTCAAAGTGCCTATAATTCCCTTTGGCAAAAACAAAATTAGGAAAATAATCATCAGACCGAGCACCAGCAAATTAAGAAGTGGGAACCACCCCCAGATATAGTCGTCTAAACTGTACATTAGAATTGTGCCAATGATCGGACCGGAAATAGTTCCAATACCACCGAACATTGAATAAACAATTGCTTTAGCCGTAAAAAGCATGTTAAAAGATGTATCCGGATCAATGATCCCGGTAAACCACGCTTCTATACCTCCCGCTATTGAAGGAATAACAGCTGCCAGAATCCAAGCCTTAAGACGGCATTGCGCAACATTTATACCCATAACACTTGCGGCAGCCTCGTCATCACGAATACACCTTATGGCTATGCCAAGCCGAGATCGTGATAACCAAAGGGCCAAAAATACACTAACTACCATAAGTCCAAGCATTAAATAATAGCTCGCCAGCGGTTTGTAGGCACCAGAAAGGCTGATCCCATAACTTCCTCCTGACCATTTGACAGGTAGATTAGCTACAACTATTCGTAGCACCATGGCACAAGAAAAGTTGACGATTGCGAAATAAATCCCTTTAAGCTTAAGAGTTGGAGCAAAAAAAACTGCCAGGAAAGCTCCAAAGACACCGGATACTAAAATAGCTATAGGGATAGGTACAGCAAAACGACTCCATAAAATAGAAGTTACATAAGTACCAACACCATAAAACATCACATATCCAAAAGGGAGATAGCCAACAAAGCCATAAATAATGTTAAATGCAGTGGCAATCGTAATCCAAAACATCATGTAAAAAAAGAAGGGTGTGGAAACCGGCATCAGTGGAACTGTGGACAGAAAAGCTACAAAAACAACAATTATTATCAACAATTCTTTTTGATACCGGTACATATTACCTTTCGAGCAGAATAATTGAAATTTATGAAATAAGATCTAAAAATCTCTTGTCACGACTAATCATGTTCTTCTTAGATCAGCAGTTATACATTAACATATTTTTCAAGCTCCCACGGATGTATGGTTGTGGAAAAATCTTTTACGTCTTTGCGTTTGATATCAAGAAACTTTTTCATAAAGGTTTCGCCAAAAGCATTGCATAGCACTTCATCCGATTCCAAAGCGTCAAGAGCATTTTTAAGATCGCCTGGAAGATCTCCAATTCCTTTGCTGGCTTTTTCATTGGGAGTTAGAGCATATATGTTATCATTGATATAAGCTGGCGGTTCAATTTTATTTCGTACTCCATCAAGGCCAGCTTCAAGAATTGCAGCATAAGCTAAATAAGGATTGCAGCTTGAATCCGGGTTACGTGTTTCAATACGTATGGCTTTGGGATTGGAATCTGGAATTCGCAATAAACTTGAACGATTTCCAAAACCCCATGAAACATAAACCGGAGCTTCCCATCCTGGAACCAGACGCTTATAAGAATTTACAGAAGGATTAGTAATACCCGTAAGGCCGCGTGCGTGTTTTAATAGGCCGGCTATAAAATATCGAGCGATATCTGAAAGGAAATGATCCTTGGTCTTATCATAAAACAGATTCGTGCCCTTTGTGCTGTCCTTAATATTTAAATGAACATGCATACCACAACCATATGTCCATATAAAAGGTTTAGGCATGAAGCTCGCTATTAATCCTCTTTCAGCAGCCATGTATTTAACAATTTGGCGATAGGTCATGGTATTATCCGCTATATTTAGTGCGTCTCCATATGAAAAGGTTATTTCGTGCTTTCCATTAGGAACTTCGTGATGGTTTTTTTCCGTTATAACACCTACAGAATCCAATGCCCTGCTAACATCTTTTCTAAACTCGGTTCCTTTATCATAAGGAGGAATTTCAAAGTATGAAGCCCTGTCGTTCGGGATATATTCTCCTTTTTCATTTCTTTCTAGAAGAAAAAATTCGATTTCAGGTGCTACTTTGAAATCCCAACCATCTCCAAATTCGTCTTTCATTTTTAAAAGAGTTTTTTTCAGCAGGTAACGAGGATCTGCCGGAAACGGTTCTGATCCATCACCACTGTAAACATCACAGATAAATCTAGCAGTTCGGTTTTCGTCTTTACCCCAAGGAAGAATCTGATAGGTCGATAGATCAGGCTTGAGAGTGAGGTCGCTATTGTTCACGGGCACGTATTTGCATGACGAACCGTCGAATCCAAGCCCATCATTAAGTAGGCTATCAATGTTTCGTGCTGGATTAATCAGTTGTTTAATGGAGCCGTCAATTATCGTAAATTGGAAATTAATGAATTTAATTTTATCGTCTTTAATTCTTTTTTTTATTGTTTCCATTAGCTACTTGCTCCCCCTTTTTTCCTGTCCAGCAATAATATTGTTTTTAAAAGGCATTGTGCTCCTTTGACTATACTTTCTGTCTCGGTGAATTCTTCAGGGCAGTGGCTTATCCCATCTTTGCATGGTATAAAAATCATTCCAGCCTTTGTTATTCGGCTCAAATGGGCTGCATCATGCCCTGCCATACTGACAACTTTTCGTGTTTTAAACCCTAGGCTTTCGGCTGCTTCACCAATAGCTTCTGTTACGGTAGATGAAAATTGTATGGGTTTAGTATTGTAGGTCTCCTGCCTTTTGATATCGATATGTCGCAGCTTTTTAATTTGTTCAATCCGGTTTTCAACCTTTTGGATGATGGTCTGGATGCGTTTCGCATAATAGCTGCGTACTTCCATATCAAGAATTATTTTTCCGGGTGTAATATTGATGCTGTTTGGAAAAATCTTCATATGCCCTACAGTGGCTACGGCTTCTCCGGATTCCTCCAGTGCCGCATTTTCGACTTCCAAAATAATTTCAGAAGCCGCACAGAGGGCATCCTGCCTTCTATCCATTGGTGTCGTACCACAGTGGCTAGCAATCCCCGTGACGGTAATGCTTTCCCTGTATATCCCGGTCACTCCTTCAACAATCCCTATATCCTTATTCTCTGCACTTAGGAATGGCATCTGCTCGATATGCAGTTCAATGAAATATTTGATTTCGGATTGCTTCCGAACAGCTTCATGAATCCTGTTAATGTCACCACCGATATTTTTTAATGCAGTTGTGAACTCCTGACCATGATCATCTCTGAGATGTTCGACATGTTCTTTTTTTAGAGTTCCTGTCATTCCCCTGCTGCCAAAAGTTGAAATTCCAAAAGTATTCGGTTCCTCGGAACTAAGCACACACAGTTCTAAAGGATGATAGGTTTCAATATTAAGAAGATCAAGTGCACGAAATACTTCAAGTGAACTGAATACACCTGCGGGTCCATCATATTTCCCACCGTTACGAACTGAATCAAGATGTGAACCGGTCATGATAACAGGCCAGTTATTAAGCATGCCCTCTCTTCTCGCAAAAATATTTCCCAAGGAATCGATACGTACCTTCAATTTAAATTCATTATTTAATATTTTAATAAATTCATCCCGCCCAATACGGTCCTCGTTGCTAAATGCCAGTCTTGTCACTCCTCCGCTTTGATCCCGTCCGATCTGTGCAAATCGATCAATCAGAGAAGCCATTCGGTTATTGTCGAAACATTGTTTTAATATATCGTCAGAAATCATAGTCCTTGATCCTTCAGGGTATTAAACAAAAATCTTAACTTTCTTAGCCAGGCTTTCAAACTCCTGAGATAGCATCTTTGATTCCTTAAAATTTGTTTTTCCAACTCCGGTAACGACCATGTTTAAAAGGCACATCACAGAACTGTAGGAATCGAAAATGGTAGTAAATGTGATCGGAATTATAACTGCAGTATCAGAAATTTTTGATAGAGGTGAATCTATTTTATCTGTAATTCCGGCTATCCTTACGGTTTTCTCCTTACAATAACTAACAATATCAATCGTCTCACGAGGGTATCGTGGAAATGCCATTGCAATAATCAGATCATCTTTTCTAAGATGCAACAATTGATCATACACACTTGTAGATCCATAGCATATCGGCATAACATTCTTTTTTACTTTGCCAAGGAAATAGGCCAAATGATGGGCAAGAGATGCAGATCCTCGAGTTCCAACAACAAAAACTTTGTTACTATTACATATCTCTTCCACCAGATGGTTATATTGCTTATGAGGAAAAGTGCTTGCCAATTTTTCTAATGTCTTAATCTCTTTAGATATAATATCGAATTCGGAGCCGTCTGCGGAGCTTTTTCCCCCAAGGCTAAGGTTAAGCCTTTGTGTTGAAGTAAGTTCAGCTTTAAGTACAGCTTGGATAGCCTCAAGAAAGGTACCATAATTGGAAAAGCCAAGGAATTGGGAAAAACGGATAACTGTCGGCTGACTTACACCTGTTTCCCTTGCAAGTTGAGTAGCTGTAAAAAATGCGGCTTTTTCATAATTATTTATAAGATATACAGCAATTTTAGAATGTTGTTGGGAATATTTTCCCTTATAACTCTTGATGAGCTGGAGAATATTCTGTTTATGCATATTATTATATACCTTTGATTGGTGAAGTATATTATTCTTCATAACATACTATATGAATCGAATAATTCATATAAAATCATCTGTCAATATTTTTTTGGTAAGGCTGTTACAGGAACTTAAAGTTTGACACTATAACCATATTAAACTATTTCTCGAATGCGGTTTTTTTGGCGTAGCCCCAAGTTAAGGAGAATAGCACATGACGAAAGCAGAATTAGTTGATGCAATAGCCGCCGATGCAAAAATTTAAAAAGCTGCTGCTGGTGCTGCCCTCGATTCATTTACTAAAAATGTTACCAAGGCTTTAAAATCAAAAGACGGCAAAGTTACTCTTGTTGGTTTCGGAACATTCTTAAAAGCAAAACGAGCAGCTCGCAAGGGCAGAAATCCCCAGACCGGTGCAGCAATTAAAATTAAGGCATGTAATGTTGTAAAATTCAAGGCAGGAAAAAAGTTAAAAGAAGCTGTTTAGGTCAGAAAAATATTCCGTCAAAAAAACCGCACCTTATTTAGAAAATTGATTACAATAGTCGATGTTTATTGTTGTTGAGCAATTTTCCCATCGAGAAGCTTTTTCGCAAGCCTCTTGCTTGAGTCAAGCAGTTCGTCTATTTCGCACTTGCATTCATCCTCTGCAGAAAGCTCCACCTTACCGGACTTAACGTCTATCAACTGGAGTGTAAGATAATATGTCTTCCCCACAAGTCCCACAGAGCCGTTTACTATCTTTCCAACGCCAAGTATCTGCCCAGCCTCCACCTTACATTCCTGAGCCACACAGCCCGACATCTGGAATTTCTGCTCACCTAATATCTTGTTCATGTTGCCGCGGTCTATAACTTCATATTTGTTTGACTCTGAAAATACGTGAACAACTTTATCTGTAAGAGGACGGGAAATGTCCTTGTCTTTATCTCTGACTTCAAAGTCAAAGATGGCTACGTAGTTGTCAACTGTCTTAACTCTCTGTTCATTCTTCGTCAATTTCTGATTCTCGGATTTTTTATAACTTTTATCGATATAATGTTCTTTTGGTTCGGGAATGTTCAATTGTTTGGAATACACAGAATCATATTTTTGAAATTCTTGAAGAATATTATATGGAAGACTATCCTCCATTGAAGAATATTGATTTGCGATTGGTGAAGAACCAAATGCAGAAATATTTGGAAAGTGATATATCGCTCCCAATTTAGTGTAAGCTAAATATAAAACATTGTGCGAAGGAACATATAGATAATCTGGGTTACCTTTTGAATTAACAAGAAATCCAACACCTTTGTCAAATGCCATTTCATTCAATAATCTTTTATATCCTGAATATTCTGCATTTACATCGGTTGTATCAACTTTTATCCACCCCTGTGCCGCATAGGATCTCCATGTGGAACCATGTTCAAAACCAACAGAACATGCGGTCATTAGAATCACAACAAAAAAAAGGGATGAAATAAACAAAGCAGATTTTTTATTTACCATGACCTTTAATATCCAATTTAGATCGATGCGGCAATATAAAATCTCGTTTTTCATATTTTGATTATCATGCTTTGTATTTGAAATCTATTACAGCAATACAATCATCCATCCTAATGCTTTCAGGAAGCTATACGTAATAAAAGCCGATCACTGATTTTTCAATATCGCATATCCGCCGAAATCGCTGTTCCACCAATATTTATCTACACCTATCGTGGAATAATATTTTGAGAATTTGCATTCGAAATAATTAATCTGGCAGGAAAATCATCGCTTTATCCGTAGCATTTTTGTTAAAATTAGGTGTTGTGTCCCACCCCAGCACCCCTATTTATTTTGATGAGGAAGGCAATGGACCCCGTACTGGCCATAATCCCTTATTTGCAGGCTTAGTGTTTGATGAACTCCTGAGGGCTGTTGATGCCAGTAAGCCTTCTTCCTGATTAAAAAAATAGAGAAACCAATCCATAGAACCACCAAGGGGAAAACGATCTTCTGATAGGAGAGTTTCCATTTCCTTTCCAGTTGGGATACGCCAGTCGGAATGTTTACCGATGCTGAGTTGCTTTACGTATTGCATGAAAACTTCCCCTGTTATAGTTCTTGTTTCCCCTTTCTTTGCTTTTCCGAACACCTTGTCAAAAATCTGGGAAACAGAAATTCCATCTTTCACCCACTCAAGTCGAGTATGACTATCGAAAATGGTTCCATCTTTTTGATCTGTAAATCTACCTTTCTCGTCTAATTTTATAACGCTGTTGGCTTTTGATTTATTCACTGACTCTCTGTTCTTAATTTCTTTAGCTATAACACTCACAGCCCCAAAGCTTACCAAGGTTAGTATAAGCATAAATACTATATTTTTTTTCATTGTTGAAACTCCTTTTTTTAACATATAATCAGCGGATAGTGGAAGAGCTTGCCTTCTCTGTTTTCCTATTTTTGTACCGGTTATTCCCGGTCACTCTCAAGCGATTTGGAGGGGGCAGCTTGTGACTACTCGCTTTCATCAATAATTTTTAAGTCTTTTGATATTTATTCATTACTTATACATAGATTAATAGAATTCTTTATCCCCCAAACATCACTCATTATGTATCGCACCCATAACATAATTATTGAGGAAATGTCATTAATGATTTCTGGTTGAAGAATGGACTCCGAGCTTAGTTTTCACGGTTTCAGCATCCTTTTTTGCAGCAGCAGAGGAGACATCCATGGCAAGTGATGAAATGGCCAGGGTCAGTTTTTTGCCAAGGGGACTTGGGTTAAAATTCCCTGCAGCCCGGTTCGACATTCTATCGACTTAAATTCTTTCCGATATTACGTACATTACCGGCGTCACTTCCGATCTCTTCTGCCCAGATGGCCCGGGCAGCTATTATTATAATGGATTGGGCAATGAAATACAGGCTTATGTTGATTATACGTCCATAAGGAATGACAACTATGAATTTATTAACCGCCAGAACCACATCCGATGCTATAAACAGGAGAGCGCCAAAGAAAAGCCGGTGGTTTTCGGCGGGAACCAGGAGTGCTCCGATACACATTGTGACAATCACCACTATATAGAGTACTACCGGTCCGTACAGAGCCGTTGCTATCCCACGGAATATCCATATCATTACGCCTGCAAAAAGGATAAGTCCCGCAATAATCGCTTTGTCGAATCGATCAGGGCTTTTCGCATACCGGAAGAATAAGACGGTGTAGAAAATATGACCCGTCAGAAAAGATACGAGTCCAAAAATAAAAACATTTGCGTATGGCAAATCGAGTAGAATGTCTCCGCATACTGAGCCGATCAGGGCACCGGCAAGACAGATTCTGACAAAACTCCTCATATCCCGAAATACCAAAACTATTAACGTGCTCACAGGAATGGCTTTAAGAACTGTGCGGCCGATACCGGCCACATCCATTGCCATGAGCACAAGAAATGCTGAGGCTGCTACTACATATATAAAGATGAATGCGTGTAATTGCTCTTTTAATATCCTATTCATTGCGCCGTCTGTCACTCCTGTTGAGCTGCATTTTAGCTGACCCAGCGCACAAACATATCTACCGGATCGCGTTTTCTTTCAAAATTGTTTACCGGCGAATCATTATCCGGCCATCCCAGAGCAGTCCCAATAATGATTCTCCTGCTATCAGGAACGTTAAAAAGTCTGCGTATAATTTGCGGATAGGTCACAGACGCGGCAAGAGAAATGGTCCCAAGTCCCTTTGCGTGAGCCAATAACTTAAAGGTCTGTATGAAAATTCCCACATCAAGCATGGCATATTCAAGAAGGATATCCCTGTCCACTACTACAATAAGAAGAGCAGTGGCATTAAAAAGGGAGAACATGTCTCCATAGTAATTCATTCTTCCGATTTTATCTTCCCGGGGAATAGAAAGGGCTGTAAGAACGCTTTTACCAATATCCACATACCTTTTTTTTAACATTTCCGGCCATTTTTCCGGCATGGGTACATCCGGTTCCGGTTTTTCCCCGGACATGACGGCCTCCCTGTTTTCCTTTTTAAAGCGTTCAAGGGCGTCACCTGTGGCAACCACAAATTCATACTGCTGAGTATTCCCCCATGATGGAACCCATAAAGCATCGCTGATGAGTTCCCGGATTGTTTCTTCGGGAACCCTCTTCGAAAGAAATCTTCTTATGCTCCTCCTGTTTTTAACTGCTTCATATATATCCATGCGTAATACCTTATTATAACCCTTTTTATTGATTAATATACATATCCTGCTGTAAAAGTTTCAAGTGTTGCGGTCGGTAATCTGAGGCTCATTTGTCGTCATGCAGCCTTTTCTTTTTTCTCCGTGACGCAGTAGATACCTTCTCCGGCCATGGCTGGGCCGAAGCACTGGTTGTCCGACAGGCAGGCCGATTTGGCAAAGTCCCCGGACTTCCATCGGTTAATAAGACCAGGTTCCCTGATCAGTGGGCGGGACATGGAGATATAATCGGCTGTTCCTTCGGCAATTATGCGCCCGGCCATATTATAAGAGCGGTTTCCCCCGACCAGAATCAGGGGGACGGAAATCTTCTCCCTGAAAGCTTTCGCTTCCTGCCGGAAATAAGATTCCTTATCCTCAGAATGAATCCCCATCCGGCTTGGGCTCAACTTGCTGCTGGTGAGAACTCCGCCGCTCAGCTCTATGGCGTCTATACCGCCTTCTTCCAGCATCTTCCCAACCCGTATTGAATCTTCAAGACTGAGGCCGTTTTCGATAAAATCACTGCTGTTTATTTTAACCAGCACCGGATAGTCCTGTCCGACACTGCTCCGGACAGCATGGAGCGTCTCAATGAGAGCTCTGGCACGGTTTTCTATGCTCCCGCCGTATTTGTCGGCGCGTTTGTTAAATGCGGGTGAGAGAAACTGGCTCATAAGATATCCATGGGCCGAATGAATCTGGACTCCATCAAAGCCGGCGCGCTTTGCCCTTTTTGCTGCCTCGGCGAAGAACCCTGCTATTTCACCGATTTCCTGTACGGTCATCTCCCTGCGGGGTGATTTGGCCATTCCTTTAACATCGGAAACAGCGAAGGGTGTATGACCGGAGAGTTTGGCATTGGCAAAAAAACCTGCGTGGGCAAGCTGCATGACAATTTTTCCGTTATTTTTATGGACAGCATCCGCCATGGCAGTTAGGCCGGGAACAAGGTCGTCGCTGTAAACTCCGAGTTGCCATGGACCGGCCTGTCCGGCCTTGTGGACATAGGTATGGCCTGATATTATCAGTCCTACGCCGCCTCTGGCGAGGCTGATCATGCAATCGATAAGTTTTGGTGTTGCACTCCCGTCTTCGCCCGCCATCCCTTCCCATGTTGCAGAACGGACGAACCGGTTGATGAGAACCATTCCATTTATTTGTGTTTCTTCAAAAAGCTTTGACATTGTTACTTTATCCTCCATATTTAAGCCCTTCGTAAAAAAGCTGTTTTCCCAAAAATCTCAAATCCGTTCGCATATGACTTCCAACTGGTTCATCAAAAATTAACGAGTTCGTTGGAAGTCATAAAACGACTTTTTGCTTTGCCCTTTTCTGAATGTACATTAACTTATCTGCCGATGACATTAGTTCGTCCATGGATATAGGCGATTTGGGATCAAAGATGGCCGTACCCCAACTCATGGAGATCATATATTTTCTGAGTTCTTTTGTATTAAATTCGTCAATTTTCTGCTGAAGGCGTTTCGAAAAGGCTTCGGAATTCATATCCATTGTATCTATAGCAAGTACGGCAAATTCATCTCCTCCTACTCGAGCGATGATATCCGACTGCCTGAAAGCATGCCTGAGAATGTTCGCTGTTTCAATGAGAGCTTTATCTCCTTGCTCATGGCCCAGCTTATCATTTATCAATTTCAGGTCATCTACATCGAAGAAAGTCAGCTGTATCTTTTTTCCCGCTCTTTGTGCCATTTTAATTTGTTGTTCCGCAAGGGAAATAAATCCCCTCCGGTTGTATAGTTCAGTTAGATGGTCCCGCAAAGACAGCTCCAGTATCTCATTCTCCATCTGTTTGCGTTCGGTGATATCCAGCAGGGTCGCTGTGGAGGCCGGCTTTCCATTGAAAAGAACTGAAGACCCGAAAATCTCGACATGAATTATTTCTCCGGTTTTCTTAATTCCTCTGAAGTCGTACCTGATCGACTTTACTTCTCCTGATAATCTTTTTAGAATATTTTCCTCGACCATAGGAAGATCTTCAGGATATACGAGTTCACGAAAAGACATGTTGTCAAGGCATTCTTCAATGGTATATCCGAAAATTTCCGCGAATTTAGGATTTACATATTTTAAAACGCCGTCCTGGATTAGGTTGATGCCGACAATCGAATGCTCGGCAAAGTTTCTGAATTTGTCTTCGGATTCCCTGATAGCCTCCTCAGCCTGTCTGCGCTCGGTGTTGTCATTCAAGATAACAATTATAGATTTGTGCTCTACATAATAAACCGGCAAAATATTGACGGAAACAAATTTGCCGCTTAACATTAAGGGCAAATCACCGGTAACTTTCTGCGGCCCGTAATCAACCAAATCAAGCAGCTCTTTTACCCGGGCACGATGAGGATCGTCAAACATATCAGAAAAATATGAACCAAGCAGTTTTTCCTCACTTATGCCGGTCAGCAAAAGAGAGAAAGGGTTGGCATAAATAATCTTTTTATTTGGGTTAAGTTCTAAAATACCTTCCGAAATATTATTCAAAATTTCGTCAGAATGTTTTTTGCAGGAGAGCAACTCTTTTGTGATATCGCGTGAATGGACATCTTCAAGGCCTAATATATTTCCTGTTATATCATCGGTTATATCTTCCGGGACTTTATTATCCAGCTGGTCTATAACATAAAGAACGTACTGAGACATTTTATCAAAAGAGGCTTTGGCAATACAGGCATTGGCTCCAATTTCAGAGACATCTATCTCTTGTTCAGCAGCTATTGCCGAAACAATAACTATGTAAATACCATTTAATTCCGGGATTTTTCTAATTGTCCGGCATAGCTTCTCTCCATCGATATTAGGCATGACAAGATCGATGAACATAATGTCAGGAATATAGGCTTTCAATTTCTCCAGAGCGGTAAGACCATCATTTGCCGTTAAAACGCGATGCCCTTCCTTTTCAAGAAGATCGGACATGAATTCCAACAGCATGACATCGTTATCCACGACCATGATTTTCTTCATATCGATATTTCCTTTCGGTACAACCTTATATCCGAACACCATTAGAGACTGGAACTAATTTTTCTCCAATACACTTTTCTCGAAATTATGTCAAAGTCCTTGCAGGCGCCTTTTCCTATATTCCGCCGGCCCTTTAAATTTCTTCTCCTAAATCTTTGTAAAACTTTTGTAAAATTTGAAATAATGCCTTGTTTTAATACATTTTTTCTATAAACTCATTACAAAAGGTGTCTTGAAACAAACCTTTTATAATGAGTGAGAATCATGCATTATACGATATATGATACACCTGTCATAAAAACTCTGATGCGATGGTCTTCTCTGTTTATGCTCAAAATGACCGGATGGCACGCCGAAGGACGGTTACCAGGTATTCCCAAGTTTGTCCTGATCGCAGCTCCTCATACCTCCAACTGGGATTTTCCCATCGGTGTATTCACGGCGTTTGCTCTTAAAGCTAAGATTTACTGGATGGGAAAAGACTCATTATTCCGCCGGCCTTTCGGAGGATTTTTCAAGTGGCTGGGAGGAATACCTGTCAACAGGTCCAGATCGAACAATATTGTCGGGCAGACAATTCGGCAATTTTCCGATAATGAAAAACTTATTGTGGCAATTCCGCCGTCCGGAACCCGTAAAAGGGTTATGAAATGGAAAACCGGATTCTATTATATCGCAACAGGCGCCAATGTGCCGATTGTTCTTGGATTTTTTAACTATCCGAAAAAAAGCGCAGGATTTGGCCCCGTATATGTTCCTTCCGGGGATATAGAAAAGGACATGAAAGAAATAAGAGCCTTTTATGCCGGTATTAAGGGGAAATATTCTGTGGAGGAAGAATTCAATTTTATAAATCCCACCTTTATTAAAAAACCTCATTAGGTCATTATCAAATCTATTCTGCTTTCTTATAAAAGATATCGTTTGACAGTCATGTTTTGTCTATAATAGAAAAACACCTCGACATCTGAAAGCTGGTCCTTTTTTCCAGTTAAAATTTGAAATGAATCATAATTATAGAAGATGGATACTATTCGGAGGAAGCAGATGAAGATTGATGACGTCAGGCAGGTATTGATTATCGGAGCCGGAAACATGGGGCAGCAGATCGGCTTTCAGTGTGCCGTAAGCGGATATGATGTGACATTTTATGATCTGGGGCAGGGTGCGCTTGAAAAGGCAAAGGACAGGATAGGCAAGTTGGCCAAAACATATATGGCTGCCGGGCGGTTGACTGAAGAGAGCGCTCATGCTTCGATGAAAAGAATCAAGATGTCATATGATGCGGGGGAAGCAGGGGGAAATTCCGACTTTGTCAGCGAATCGGTGCCCGAAGATCCGGAGCTTAAAAGCCGTGTCTTCGCGCAGTTCAATGAAATTTGCCCGGCCCGCACTGTTTTTACTACAAATACATCGTCACTTATACCTTCCATGTTTGCCGAAGCAACAGGCCGGCCTGAAAAATTTGCAGCTTTTCATTTCCATGACGTCCGTGTAACAAGTATTGTCGACATCATGCCTCATCCCGGCACTTCAGGAGAAACCACAGAACTGATAAAAGCCTTTGCAGAAAGGATAGGGCAGGTGCCCATCATGCTTAAAAAAGAAAATTCCGGATATGTATTCAACGCCATGCTGATGGAATTACTTAAATCGGCTCAAACTCTTGCCGCGAATGATGTGGCAACGGCAGAAGATATTGACCGTGCCTGGATGGGCGTTATGCACACCCTTGCGGGCCCGTTCGGGATAATGGACAGCATCGGCATAGATACAGCCTGGAAGGTTACCGATTACTGGGCCAACAGGACAAAGGATCCCCAGTTCCTTGCCAATGCTTCATTCCTGAAGCAGTATGTAGATAAAGGTCTCCTCGGGGTAAAAAGCGGGAAAGGATTTTACACTTACCCTGGGCCGGCATTTGGAAAACCCGGTTTCATAGAAGGAAAAAACTGATTATTTACCGGAGGGGCTTTCTGCCTGCTTCTTTCTGATAGATTCCAGAGCCCTGGCGGCGGCGACTTTTACCTTTTCAGGATAAGTGCTGATAGTAAAAAATGATTTTGTTTCGGCAATTTCTGAAAGAACGGGTATCGCTTCCGTTGAACCGATGGCTCCAAGAGCTGCACAGATATTTTCTTCCATCAGGATCCGGGCGGCAGTCGTTACAAAAGGTCTGGTTTTCAATATATTCATAAGATCGGGAACAATGTCTGAGGCTTTTGCGTTACCGAGAGCCTCAATAACGCTCAGCTTGAATTTTTCATCCGTGCTGTTCAATGCGGCAATAAGAAGCCGACCTCTTCGATTTCCTCCGGTACGTGAAATACTTTTTAAAGCTTCCAGCCTCAGTCGCTCGTTTTCATGATGCAGGAACGGCTGAAGCGCTTCGGCGCTTTCCTCATTGCCGATTTGCCCAAGTATATAGGCGATATTCCGCAGGTAATACCACGGCACATTTTCACGTATACGTTCCATTACAAGAGGAATGGCCCTCTGACCGGTTCCGATGATAAGTTGCATGATACGCACACGCTCATTACCGTCACTGCTTTCCATAAGATTGTCAAGCATACATTTAAGCGTGATATCGCCAAATCTTGACAATATTTTCCCGGCCTCGTCTTTCTTATCATGTTCATTCGTATGGAATTCTTTGAAAAGAAGCGTGATATTTTCTTCGGTTGCCAGGTTGCTGATAAGCTGCGCGCAAATCTCGCGTATAGAGTCATTTTTTTCCAGCATGCCGGAATTAATGTCGTTTAAAATATCAAGAAACTGAATCGTTTCGGCATAACGGTGTTGACTGATAAAACCCTGTATGGTGCTTTGCAAATATTTACATATAGTCTTATAGGCCGGTGTCACGGATGTTTCGATTTTAATCCATTCGATTAATCGTCCGGACGCGCTTTCGATAATTTCTGTTTTACGCCCTTGCGGAAGGCTTTCAATAATATCGGTTAAAATTTTGGCGGCGCGGGCCCGGACTTCGGCGTTTTTGCTGAACAGCTTATCGATCAGGTTGCTGATGACCTTCTTCATTGCTTCGTGTTCTTTCTGGGCGATAAGCTGTCCGATAATCTTAGGGAGAGCTGACATCAGCGGTTCATCGAATAAAGTTTTTTCATTTTCTTTCAGACTGCGGCACAGTTTTTCAGAAATCTGAATAAGTCTTGTTTTTAAAACTGTTTCGCCTGAAGTTGTTTTTATCTTGCCGGGAGCGGTTCCATCTCCTGATTTTTTTGCGCCGGCATATTTGATATCTTCAAGTTTGCCGATAAGATATTGCGTGAACATGCCGCCGAAAAGATGTTCCATCTTCTGAGTCGTCAATCCGGAGGCAATACCGGGATCAGCCTTTACAATGTCTTCTCCTATGCGTTTTGATATGCTCTCCCTCTCTTCCTGCTCAAGTGAGCCTGAAACTTTGTCCAGAAGGCCGATCATGTTTCCCAATTTTTCGGTAATCTGAATATCGGGCAAAGTGCCTTTCTGGACCATAAGCTGTATCAAGCCGGCATGGAAAGACTGTGATAACCATTCAGGGTCTTTAACCATTTCTTTAAGTTTCCCGGGATCGGCCGACTGCCCCGGATGAGTACTCATAAAGAACCTGGCAAACAGATCATTGCTGATATCAAGAGCCGGCATGGTCTTGCTGTCTTTATGCACCGCCATGTATACTTTCTGATCAGTATAAATATGGGTGATATTGTTTTCGGCCAGAACCCTGGCGAGGCCTCCTTCGCTTTTAATCAGGTCCGGCTTTCTTGAAAGTATTTCGGTAAAGGCGGCGAGTTCCGCTTTTTCAAGGCCCTTTTCAAAAGAGATGCTTTTCAGGCCGAAACCAAGCAGAATGTTCAGGAATGCGGCAACCTGAGTTTTTTCCTGGTCTTTCTGATTCAATGGATTGCCGCAAATAAGAATGATTTTTTCCAATTCGGCAAAGATTACCGGGTGTTCTAGGGCAAGAATTTCCTGAAAAGCCTGATCAAGCCTTTCAATTGTGCTGATGATATTCGAGCTTGAAGGAGGATAGAGCCTCACATTCTTTATGGCTGTATTCAATATGACCAGCGCATCGAGAGCTTTTTGCCTTATATCTGTATTTGCCATTACATTCTCTCTGTCTGTTTAAGCCGGGACTGTTTTAAATCATAAGACTTCTCTTATTCTGCTTCTGCTCATACATAGATCTGTCCGCATATGCAATTAGCTCGTCAATAGAACATGGATTATCAGGATCATAGTAAGAGCAACCTGTGCTGATTGAAAGCCTGTATTTCCTGTTTTCCTGATGATTTCGTTTATCGACCAGATACTGCAAGCGTGAAGTAACGCTCTGGGAATTCGCTTCATTTATGTTGACGGCGAGCACGGCATATTCATCTCCTCCCAGACGGGCGATTATATCGGAGGTTCTGAAGGTCTCCCTGAATACGGTTGCGGCTTCAACGAGCGCTTTATCTCCTTCCTCATGACCCAGCGTATCGTTGATCCATTTCAATCCGTCAAGATCGGCAAAAAGGAGCAGCGTTTCCATCTTATTCCTGTCCGAATGTTTCAATTGCTGTTCGGCAAGAGAGAGAAAGCCCCTTCTGTTATGCAGGCCGGTGAGCGGATCGATTATAGAAAGAGCTATTATTTCTTCCTCCATTCTTTTTCGTTCCGTGATGTCCTGGAATGTGCCTTTAAGTTTCACGGTCTTTCCATTTTCTATCTGCGGAATACAGATTGTCCGGGTCCACAGGTGCTTTCCCTTTGCTGTAATAAAGCGCAGTTCCATGTCGTAAGCTTCACCATGCTTCAGGGCCCGCTCGATTGAATCGGATAGTTTGCCGCGTTCATCGGGGTGGAAATACTTTATCGCTTCTTCGAGAGGAGGCTTGTGTCCCAAGGGGAGTTCGTGAATACGGAAAGTTTCTTCTGTCCAGCGAATTTCAAGGGTTTTGGCATCAAGTTCCCATCCCCCGACTTTTGCAATTTTGCTCGTTACATTGAGCAATTCTTCACTTTCACGCAGCGCCTCTTCCGCCTTTTTACGCTTTGAGTCAGAGTTTTCCAGTTCCCGGATTTTCCTCTTCAGAAGGGTATTCTCTTTGAGCAGTTCAGCTTTTGTTTTGGTCCGTTCGTTCATCTAATCCCCTCTGTGGGTCAACGGGAAGTTCGAATTCGTCAAGGATGGCCATATACACATGTTACAACCCAACAACATGTCTTTAGGAAGAGAGATCAAAACCCCCGTTTCCCATCTAATCGAATATGTTGGCCAAGGTAGGAAAGAAGTTGGAAATGACAGGCATCTTATTTTGCAGGATGATCTCAATGATATTCTCTCCGCATTAAAAAAAACGCTGTTTTGATAATATTTCCAAATGCATGACTCAAGTTTATTCAACAAATAGCGTTTAATAACGCATAATGTCAATAGAATATTGTGAGATATTGACCAAAAAAACAGTGTGGTTGTGCCGTTTGTACATCGAACATCGTATTTTGAAATTCAATGTACGATATTTAATATTCTAATGAATCGTGCCGATCCGAACATTATTCTTACAACTATTATACCTCACATTTGGTTAAAAAAAGGTTGTGATTGAAAAAAAAGAAAAATAATATTATCAAACATTAAACGGATAATCTTAAAAAAGAGATCCGCAAGCAAGATTGTATATTCCTAATGCAACTAAATATGGAGATCTGGGATGAATATCATAGAAGAAGGACTATCCCCCCTTTTTATGGACCCTGACCCGGATAAGGCCCGTCGATTTTTCCGGGAAAAACCACGGGCCATGACCGACAAGCGGATGACTGAAAAAGAGTCTGTGGATAAGTTTATACCGGATGGATGTTATCTGGCTATAGGTGGTTTCGGGGCAAACAGGATTCCTACAGCAATTCTTCATGAAATTTTGCGAGCCCGGCGCAGGAATCTGGGCTTTTTGGGACATACATCCACGCATGATTTTCAGTTGTTGTGCGCCGGTGACTGTTTGAAAAAAGTCGATGTCGCTTATATTATCGGTCTTGAAGCGCGCGGCCTGTCACCCAATGCGCGTCGGGTTATGGAATCGGGAGATGTAGAAGTTTGCGAATGGACGAATTACGCATTATGCGTCCGCCTGCGTGCCGCGGCCGAAGGTGTTTCCTTTGGTATTGCCAGGAGTATGCTCGGAACAGACACATTAAAAATGTCAGGCGCAAAGGTGATCGAATGCCCCTTTACCGGTAAGCCTTTTGTAGCGCTGCCCGCCGTATGGCCTGATGTAGCAGTAATTCATGTACACGAGTCGGATATCTACGGAAACTGCCATATCAGAGGTATTTCCGTTGCAGATCTCGAATTGGCTCGCGCCGCCAAGCGTGTAATCATCACTTCAGAGCGTCTGGTTGACAGCTATGCCATAAGGATTAATCCAACCCGGACAGTCATCCCGTTTTATCTTGTTGATGCGGTTGTTGAGGTACCTTTCGGAAGCTACCCGGGGAATATGGCCTATGAATACTTTTCAGACGAAGAACATCTTGCGCAGTGGCTAAAGGCGGAAAAGGACCCGGTTGAATTTCAAAAATTTCTGGATAAATATATCTATAATGTATCAAATTTTGAAGAATACCTGGAACTGTGCGGCGGTATCAAAAAATTAAAAGAGCTCAGAAAACTCGAAGCAATGGTGGATCGATAGATGATTTTTTTCGCAGTTTTGTCATCAGAGTTTTGACATTAGATAACGGATCGGCGAAAATAAACGAAAATAAATATTCGGACTCTCTCATGCGAATATGAACCCGGAGGTAAATATGGTGACGGCTGCATATAACAAGATGGAGATGATGATATGCACGGCGGCGCGGTTTCTCGAAGACGGAACAACGGTTGCGGTGGGTACGGGCGCTCCTTGTGCTGCGGCTATGCTTGCCCAGAAAGTGAATGCGCAGGACCTCGTTATCATTTTTGAGGCGGGAGGGCTAGCCCCGCTTCTACCTCAGATGCCGATTTCCGTTGGAGATTCCCGGACTTTTTTCAGGGGAATCATGGCCGCCGGGATGAACGAAATGATGACAACCTGCTGCCGGGGAATGGTGGACTATGCCTTTCTCGGAGGCGCCCAGATTGATAAATTCGGCAATATCAATTCAACCGTTATTGGCGATTATCATAAGCCCAAAGTTCGTTTTCCGGGGAGCGGCGGAGCCAATGATTTTGCCTCTTTTTGCTGGCAAACGATGATAATCGCGGTTCAGAATCAAAGCCGTTTTGTGGAAAAGGTCGATTTTGTCACTTCTCCGGGATATTTGACCGGTCCGGGGGCAAGGGAAGAAGCGGGTCTTCCGGCCGGAAGCGGGCCGTATAAAATTATCACGGACCTTGCGGTAATGGGATTTCATCCTGAATCCAAAGAAATGATGGTCGAGTCCATTCATCAGGGTGTTGAATTACAGGATATTTTGCAAAACACGGGTTTTAAACCTATTATTTCTGAATCAGTCAAAACCACGCCGCCTCCGTCCGATATAGAACTGAAAATTCTACGGGAGGAAGTGGATCCGTCCAGATATATTATCGGACGTAAATAATTAGTTTCCATCCGGAAATGGCCCTTTTGTGCGATCTCTGTGTAAATCTGCGGGATTTCTTGTGCGACATACAATGTGTATGTCTCCGCGCAATCCCTTGATTTCCTTGAGCTTGCCCAAAATTGCCTATTTCCGAATCGGAAACTTACATGTGTCCAAATTTGGTTTCCGGATGAACCTAAATAGGCGCTCAATATATCAGAGTGACCGGATCTTTCTGCCGTAAGGAATCCCAAGCTTTTTCACCCTTTCCCGAGTTAGATATCATCATGCCGTTCGCTTATTTTAAGTTCCCT
>JAWOHP010000168.1:0-5640 GCA_046485065.1 Desulfobacterales bacterium
CCATCCTCAACCCCGTCGCCGGCACGGCGAATGGTGGTGCGGATATCTGATGCCAAGGGACATCGCTTTAAACATAAGGTGGATTTTCCATGAAAAATACTCATAAAATTATTATTTGGCTTGCTGGAATGGCGTTGCTGATTGCTGGGGTGATGGTGTTCCAAAACATCACCGAACAAAAGGAGATAGAAAATGTCTAAGAAAAGAACCGTAACAAACTCCCAGGAATACTCCGAGAGCATCATCAACACCGTGCGTGAACCTTTAATCGTTCTTGATCAGGATTTAAGGGTAATCTCCGCCAGCCGCTCATTCTATGAATTCTTCAAGGTAAAGCCTGAAGATACTGCGGGGCAGCTTATTTATGACCTGGGCAATAAACAGTGGAATATCCCCAAGCTGCGGGAACTGCTGGAAACCATCCTGCCCCAAAAAGCAACCTTTGATGACTACGAGGTGGAACACAATTTTCTTGGCATCGGCAGACGCACCATGATCCTAAATGCCAGGAGGATCCCCAGTCCACCGGAAAAGCCAAAACTTATTCTCCTGGCTATCGAAGATATCACCGAGCGCAAGAGCAGGGAGGAATCTACTCTTGGTTTAGCAGCAATTGTTAATACATCTGTTGATGGCATTATTGGAAAAACTTTGCGAGGAGATATTGTTAGCTGGAACAAAGGGGCAGAAAAAATATACGGTTATACTGAAAAAGAGATGCAGGGCCAAAATATTTCTGTTTTATCTCCTCATGGTTACAAAAAAGAAATGCTTAACCATCTTAAAAAGCTGCGAGCCGGAGAATTGATTAAAAATTATGAAACAAAACGTCTCCGAAAAGATGGGGTAGTAATTGATATCTCTTTGTCTCTTTCGTCAATCAAGGACGAGGCAGGAAATATTTATGGCGTGTCGGCTATTATGCGCGACATAACCAAACAAAAAAAGGCAAAACAGGCGCTGGCTGTCATTGAATACTCCGAGAGCATCATCAACACCATTCGTGAACCTTTACTCGTTCTGGATCAAGACCTCAGGGTGGTTACCGTCAGCCGTTCCTTCTATGAAGTCTTTAAGGTAAAACCTAAAGATACCGTGGGGCAGCGTATCTATGACCTGGGAAATAAACAGTGGAACATCCCCAGGCTGCGGGAACTGCTGGAAACCATCCTTCCCCAAAAGACAACCTTTGATAACTACGAGGTGGAACACGATTTTGCCACCATCGGCCGGCGCATAATGCTGCTGAATGCCCGGAGGATCCCCAATCTACCGGAAAAGCCAAAACTTATTCTCCTGGCCATAGAGGACATCACCGTGCGTAAGGCGATAGAAGCCGGCCTGGAAAAGACCCGAAAAGAGCTGGAGGTTATTAAAAAGTCCGCAGATGAAGCCAGTGAATTCGCCGAGAACGTCATCGACACTGTGCGGGAACCCCTGATTTCTCTGGATCAAGACCTCAGGGTGGTCACCGTCAGCCGTTCCTTCTATAAATTCTTTAAGGTAAACCCTGAAGATACCGTGGGGCAGCTTATTTATGACCTGCGAAATAAACAGTGGAATATCCCCAAGCTGCGGGAACTGCTGGAAACCATCCTGCCCCAAAAGACAACTTTTGATAACTATGAGGTCGAACACGATTTTGCCGACATTGGCAGGCGCATCATGCTTTTGAATGCCCGCCAAATTGAACGAGGAGCTGGCAAGGAACGGATCATCCTCCTGGCCATCGAGGACATCACCGAGCGTAAGGAGATAGAAGCCGGACTGGAAAAGACCCGCCAAGAACTGGTGGTTATTAAAAGGTCCGCAGATGAAGCCAGTGAATTCGCCGAGAACATCATCGACACCGTGCGTGAACCGTTAATCGCTCTTGATCAGGATTTAAGGGTAGTCTCCGTCAGCCGCTCATTCTATGAAGTATTCAAGGTAAACCCTGAAGAGACTCTGGGACATCTTATCTATGACCTGGGAAATAAACAGTGGAATATCCCCAAGCTGCGGGAACTGCTGGAAACCATCCTGCCCCAAAAGACAACTTTTGATAACTATGAGGTGGAACACGATTTTGCCGATATTGGCAGGCGCATCATGCTTTTGAATGCCCGCCAAATTCAAAGAGTGCTGGGAAAGGAACGGATCATCCTCCTGGCCATCGAGGACATTACCGAGCGTAAGGCGATAGAAGCCGGCCTGAAAAAAGCCCATGAAGAGTTAACGGAGTTAGCCGCCGAGTTAAAACGCGTTGCTAAGGTAAAATCTGAATTTTTAGCCAACATGTCGCATGAGCTCAGGACCCCGCTTAACTCCATTAACGGCTTCTCCGAGGTATTATACGATGAGACTTTCGGACCGCTTAATGAGAAGCAGAAGAAATACGTTAATAATGTTTTAATCAGCGGCAAGCACCTTCTCTTACTGATAAATCAGATACTTGATATGGCAAAAGTTGAAGCCGGAAAGATGAAGCTGTCATTATCCAGCTTACCAATGAAAAGCCTGTTAAATGAAATTTCACTGCTGGTAGCGGATATGATCAGTAAAAAGAATCTTCAAATGGTGCTTGAAATAGCCGAAGATTTACCCGATATTGAGGCGGATGAGCTCAAGGTAAAAGAGATAATTTACAATCTGCTTTCAAATGTTGTTAAGTTTACCCCCGAAGGAGGTAAAATTGGGATGCGGGCGAAAAAGGCCGATTCCGAGATAGAAATAGTGGTCTGGGATACGGGAGTCGGTATCGCAGCTGAAAACATGGAGAAAATATTTGAAGGGTTTTTCCGTGTTGATACCCCATATTCACGGGTAACTGAAGGGACCGGACTCGGTTTGCCGCTCTCTAAAAAACTGGTTGAGCTGCACGGCGGGAAGCTTTCTGTAGAATCAGCGGGGCTAAATTGCGGCACCTTGGTCCGGTTTACGTTGCCTATTGTATGCGGTAAGGGGGTGTAAGATGTCAAAAAAAGCATTGGTCGTCGATGATAATGCAAACAATCTTTTGCTGGAGAAAGACCTTTTGGAAGTCGCCGGCTTTACAGTATTTGAAGCTGAAAATGCAACTTATGGAATTACCATTGCCAGGAGAGAAAAACCGGACATCATCCTTATGGATGTACGTCTCCCTGATATGCGCGGTACCGAAGCCGCTAAGATATTACGGCAGGATAAAGAGACACGCGATATTCCCATCGTTTTTGTGACTTCTTCCGTAATGGCGGAAGGCATAGAAGTAATAAAGGAAATAAACAACTCCGGATTTATCGGCAAGCCGATAAATACGCGCACTTTTGTGAAAGAAATCAGTCAATTTATTAAGTGAGTTTCCTAATATGTTAAAAGTCAAATTCAAAAGAGATAGAGGATGAAAGACAGGCCTGTAATCTTAGTTGTTGATGACCTTCCCCAAAATATTGAGCTTCTCGAAGCACAGCTTGTTCCGCAGGGATATGAAATTGTAACAGCGGAAAACGGTGAAGAAGCGTTGGAGAAACTCTCAAGCAATGAAATCGACCTGATTCTGCTGGACGTAATGATGCCGGGAATGAATGGTTTTGAAGTTATCCGCAGGGTCAGGCAGGATAATACACATCAACTGCTCCCGATAATCCTGGTAACCTCATTGCGGGATACGGAAGATCGGGTAAAGGGAATTGAAGCCGGCTGTGATGATTTTATTTCAAAGCCTGTTGATAAGTTGGAGCTTTCAGCAAGGGTCCGGTCCCTGCTGAAGGTCAAGTCTTACAACGACTTGATGAGTAATTACCGGAAAGAGCTGGAGTCCGAGGTAACCAAAAGGACCGATGAATTAAAGCATGCCTTTGAGAGGATAAGGGCAGCTTCACTTGAGACAATTTATCGGTTGTCCACGGCCTCTGAGTATAAGGACAAGGACACCGGTACTCATATCAAGCGCATGAGCCGTTATTGCGCTGCCGTTGCCCGCAGAATGGGATTTAACGAAAGTACTATTGAAAATATTCTATATGCAGCGCCCATGCACGATCTGGGTAAAATAGGTATACCCGACCGTATACTATTGAAACCGTCCAAGCTTGACCCGGAGGAGTGGGAAATTATGAAACAGCATACGAGCATCGGTGCAAGTATCCTCAAAGGCTCGGATGCTGAATTCATCAGGCTGGGAGAGACTATAGCCCAATGCCATCACGAGAAGTGGGATGGAAGCGGCTATCCAAACAGTCTAAAGGGTACAGAAATACCAATCGCTGCCCGCATCGCGTCAATCGCAGATGTATTCGATGCCCTGATCTGCAAACGACCCTATAAGGAACCATCCTCTGTAGACAATGCACTTGCCGTTATCAGGGAAGGGAGAGGAAGCTACTTTGATCCGGATGTGCTGGATGCCTTTTTTGCCATCCAAGACGAGATACTAACTATCAAGAAGCAATATGATGACGATAATCAGTAGGCCTTTGATATTCCTGAACTGAAAGCTCTGCTGCAGCAATACACTCCAGTCGGTGTGGCTACAAAAAAGTATAATGAAATGCCGCTCAGAGAGGTGCTTCTCCGGCATAGTGAGAAGTTCAGGAACTATTATAAGATCATTCAAGAAAAAATTGCCGAATCACACACAAGGAGGACTATGAAACAAGGATCAAAAGACAACTCAGAAGGCAAAACACACCAAGTGAAAGATAATATACAGGATGATATCTGGAATATATTCAGGACAAGCGAGTTGAAAGCCGAAGGCAAAGGCGAAAACATTGATCGAAAAGCTCAAGAAAATTCCGACCAGGTTGAGATGGATGTTTCTTCCGCTCATAATAATGCCCTGGTTGTGAGACCTGTAGCTGGTCCCCTGATGTTGATTCTAAAATAATTCGTCAGGCTATTGAAGCTCCCCACCGCAAGCGGACGGGGAATGCGCTCGCTGTTTCGGTTCATGGAAGGGTAATTACCGAATTACCAAGTAGTGAAGTGCCTTTTGAAGATAGCAAAAAAATAGTTAAAGGTAATTCTTATCGTGTCGAGCAAAACCCCAACCATTCTCTCAAAGATGTACCATTTGTGGGAAAATGTCCGCAGGAATTCCCTTGCTCAAAAGAGCGCAGGAGAGGAGATGCCGCTGAGATCGGAGTTGTTCAGTTCCTATCAGATGGAGGAACATGGCAAAACCCTCGCTGGCATGCACATCTTGAGCAAGGAGCATACCCCTGAAAGGCTTCTGACAAGGCTTGCCGAAAATGAGGATATCCTCCTTGAAGTTCGCGATCTGTTGATTGAGGTCGTGAAGGAAAATCTCCGGATAACTCCGGCTGGAGAATGGTTGCTCGACAACTTCTATCTTATCGAAGAACAGTTTCGGGTGGCAAAAAGGCTTCTGCCGAAAGGGTATGCCAGTGAACTTCCCCACCTGCAAAACAGCCCGTCAAAGGGCCTTCCCCGTGTTTATGACATTGCGCTGGAGGCGATTTCCCATTGCGATGGTCGGGTGGACCCGGAGAGCCTCAGCAGATTTGTTGCAGCCTATCAAACGGAAACACCGTTGCGACTGGGTGAATTATGGGCAATTCCAATCATGCTGCGTCTGGCATTGATCGAAAATCTCAGGCGGGTTGCCGCGCGAATGGCCATTGACAGAATTAACCGGGAAAAAGCCGAATATTGGGC
>JAWOHP010000030.1:0-45895 GCA_046485065.1 Desulfobacterales bacterium
CTCCGGGGGTGAGTATACCATTGTCCCGCTTGAGCCAGGCGCTGCCTGGATCCACAGCGGTCTTTCAGGTTTTGAGGAGGAAGGATGGGTCCGGAAGGACAGCCGTTTCACTCTCTTTGACGCTGCACTGCGCGCGAAAGGCAGCGTCACCCTGAGCGTACAGGCCAGGGCCGGCGAAGGCGCGGTAACGCTCAACCTTACGTAAAATATCAAGGGGTTATGGTTCATACCGTAACCCCCTTTATTTACAGGAGGCGCCATGTTCAGGACCAGAATAACCGAGTTGCTGGGAATTCAATATCCGATTATCGGCGGTACCATGATGGATATTACGATAGCCCCGTTCGTGGCCGCAATTTCCAATGCCGGTGCGCTGGGCATTATCGCCTCGGCAATCTTCAAGGACCCTGAAAAACTTCGTCTGGAAATCAGGAAGACCAGGGAACTGACCGATAAACCATTCGCCGTGAATATCAATCTCTTCCCCCAGCTGATGCCGCCCGATAACCGGGCTTTTCTCGATGTACTCTCAGCCGAGGGGGTAAAAATAGTTGAAACATCGGGCTATCAGGCGCCGGTAGATCTGGTAGCGCTCTTCAAGGAATACGGCATGACCTGGATTCACAAATGCGTCGGAGTGCGTTATGCTAGGAAAGTTGCCTCGCTCGGCGCTGACGCCGTGACAGTTGTTGGATATGAAAATGGCGGAGCAACGGGGATATTGAACATAACTACACTGGTGCTGGTGCCGTCAACAGTTGATGCGGTTCAGATTCCGGTCATCGGAGGCGGCGGTGTAGTTGACGGTCGAGGGCTTTACGCCGTTCTTTCGCTCGGCGCCGAAGCAGCCATAGTCGGCTCGCGCTTCGTACTTTCCGACGAATGCCCGGTACATCCTCATCTGAAGCAGGCTCTTTGCGAAGCCAACGAACTCAGTACCGATCTGATAATGTTCTCGGTCGGTTTCACACATCGCGTATGGATGAATGAGCCGGCAAGAAAGACCCTTGAAATTGAAAAAAGGGGAGGCTCACTTGAGGAGATACTCCCGTATGTTTCCGGTGAAGCAGCGAGGAAGATGTACCATACCGGCGATTTGAACGCGGGAACCATTTCCATATCACAGGGAATAGGCATACCCAAAAAAATCATGCCTGTCCGAGATATCATAGAAGAGATGATCGGGCAGGCTCAGACGATTCACAAGCGAATGGCTAAAATAGGAGTTGATGCAGGGATGTAATCAGTCCGATGGACACAACCAAATCATTCATATCTGACAGAGAGAAACTTATGAAAAAGATTCTCGTATTGACATGTTTGGCTTTCTTAGTTGCCGCAATTGCTTTCGCGGCAGGACCGAGGACGTATCAGGTAACAGGGCCGGTTCTGGATATTAAGGGAGATGTGATTGTTGTCGAAAAGGGAAAGGATAAATGGGAAATCGCCCGTGATGCCGACACCAAGGTGGCCGGTGATTTGAAGGTGGGTTCCAAAGTGACCGTCGAATATACCATGAAGGCAACGACCGTCGAAGTAAAGGAGGCAAAGCAGGCCGCACCGAAAAAGTAGTATTGCCAACAGGAAATGGGTTCATAGAAATGGTTGCTTCTGTCGACTATGCGGGGGCAGCCATTTTTTCTGCCGGCGATACAGTAGCAGGAAGAGAGACCAATATGTGCTCCCACATACAAAACAGAAAGAAAAAGTTCTAATTTCCTTGACAGGCAAGCTTCTCCCCGATAAACTCCAGCCACTGAAAAAGCTGTAAAAGCAACAAATTATCTCACAGTATCCATCTATGGATGATTTCAAAGAGAAAACAGGTTTGAACCCTTCATCGGTTGGGTCAATGCAGTTATTGCATATCATTACTGCCCTAAACCTGATCAGGATGAATCTTGGGATGTACCCGCCCGGCCACTCCCGAATCACTGAAAGCGTTGATTATGCATTTGATATGATACAGAAGATCCTCAAGGGGAAGGCCGAATTGTTCATCGGTTTCTCCGGAGACACAATCATATTCGGGGAAACCGCACCGGATAAAGAGAAAAATAATACTGTTTTCAGGGATTATGCTCACTGCCTGAATAATCTCCGTATTGTCTCTTTCACCATAGACCACCACCTGAATAAGAAAGACCTGCTTGAGTTCAATCGTATTTTGACTTCCAAACCGGCCGATATCTGGGCCATGGGTAAAATCGAATCGGTATTTTCCCGTTCCGGCATTAAAGGTATCAAGGTAAAGGTCATCGATGCAGATTACTTTCGTATGGAGGAGAATAAGGGGATCATGATGACTAAGGTTAATCTGAAGGCAAATGATAACCTTTTCTGGCAGGAATTCTTTTCCCTTAAAAATTCAGAAGAATTGAAGAGGAGCCAAAGCGACGGCATCCCGACAGAACAGTCAAAAATGAATCCGGTTGAAGCTATCGGTCTTCTCAACCAACAGCAAGAATACTGGCCTTCGGCCGTCAACAGTTATGAGAAAATGCTCAATGAATATTTTACTGAAATACCAAAAAGAAAATCTATAAGTACCGATAATTATGAAACTCTGACCAGAATCAACACCCTTGTCAATGATCTGAATCCCGGATTAAAAAAACAACTTATCGATGTCGTAGAGCAACAGTTCATTCTTCACTCCAATACAGCAATCATTGAGGAGAATTTGAAATGCTTTTCCGATGACATATTAATAGATATTCTCCGTCGGACAAACGAAAGAGAGGCTCAGATCTCTCCTGCTCTCGTCAATCTCCTCAAAAAAATGGCCGGCGTCCATGAAGCAACCGTCCCAACAGACGAACTGAAGGGGAAGGAGTTTTCATCAGAGGATATGGAAACTCTTTTCAAACGCGAAAAATATGAGCATTATGTCTCTGAAGACTACGACAGGTTATTGAAAAAGGCGGCAGAAACCTTCTCTTCCGACGAAGATACCGATCAATCTCAATTCCCTCTCCACAAATATTTAAAAACCCTGACCCATGAACATGTCGATTTTCAGATCTGCCAATTGATCCATTTTATAATCGACGAGGTATCGGAAGAAGACTACCTATCATGTTCCGAGAAATTGAAGAGATCTATACCTGAACTTCTCAAGACAGGTCAATTTTCATTTCTGATAACCGTTATGGCTACCCTGCGTCGCCATTCAATTGAAAAACCCGTCGAAATTATTCGCCAGAAAGCACTATCCCTTCTGAGCTCCCTTTCGGAAAAGGAAACCATCGCCAGGTATGTTGCACCATTTATACTAAGAGGAACAGAAGAACCCGCTGTGCTGACTCAATTTCTGATCTCAAGCAGTGTGCAGAACATATCCTGGCTTTTCGATCTTTACCTTGATCCGAAGGTGCCCTTGTCGGCTACGATTATCGAAATCATGAAAGGCTTTGGAAAAAGCGCGACCGAGGAGGCTGTAAAACGACTGCCTGACCAGGATTCAGAAACAATCACACGTCTGCTTACGTTTATACGCGAAACGGACGACAGATCTGTCTTGTCATCACTTAGGAATCTCTTCAATCACAACGATTGGCCGGTGAGGAGAGAAGTCATTAAGACGCTTATTCAATTTAATGATCCTGCTGTCATCGAACTTTTACAAAGAAGCTTGAAGGCCAGAGATCATAACGAGGTTTTGGAGGCCATCGGCCTGTCATGCCGTTACCGCGTTGGTGACTTGCTGAAGTATTTGATCTCTATGCTCAAGACCTTTGTCATTCGTGAGGAGGATACAATACTTAATGAATGGATTGTCGGCGAACTTGTGAAAACAGGAAATCCGTTGGTCGTCCCTCATTTGAAGAGAATTGCAGCGACATGGTTCACCTTATCTCCAAAATATCTTTCCCGGATGAAAGTCACACTATACAGGAATCTCCACCATTTTCCGAAAAATCAGATCAGGGAACTCTTACAACAAGGGAACAGATCCCGCAATGAAGAGATCAGGATAATCTCGGCAAAAATTTTGAAAGCAAGGGATAAAAGATGAATTCAACAGAGTTTCAAAAAATGATGAGTAGAATGGTTCCCCAGTTCACGGCAGCCGTTCAGAATGCCAGTATCTATCCGGACAACCATCCACAGCCCCTTTCCTATATCCAGGAGACCTATCATGTACTGGAGGAGATGTTTGAATTGAAAGGGGAAATAACCCTCCTTTTGATCGGTAACAGCCTCATGGAAGATAATCGGCCTCTGACTATTACAGGCTCCTGTGAGACGGCCTTTGCCCAGATTCTTAGAAATAATGAGATAGAGCGTTTAACCTTCATTAAAGGTCTTACCCTTCTCCAGCTTAAGGAATTTATCAGGAACCTGTCTTTGTCAAGTGTCTCGGCCTTGCGTCCAATACGACATATCAAGTTCGGAAAGCTCGAGATCAAGGACCATGAGGATTTGGACACGGACCATGACGATTCATATGCAGCGGAAATCGACACGATCCACGACATGGAAACAAAGACAGCAGATGAGAGGATAAAAAACATATTCCGGGACGCCCTGGGCGGGGGAAAAATTAATATTGAAGACACAAATGAGATTATCCGTCTTTTCACGGACAATCTTAACAGGGAGGCGAATCCTCTTCAGCTTCTCGCTAAAACAAAATCGAACGACGAGTACACGTTCACCCACACGGCCAATGTCGGCATCCTTACGCTGTTTTTTGCCGAACATCTCGGGTTTAAAGGATCTTACCTCAACGATATCGGAGTAGCAGCCATTCTCCATGATACAGGCAAGGTCACGACTCCGGACAAGGTTCTTTCAAAACCGGGGCCTCTTACATCCGACGAGCGAGAGGCGATGGAAACGCATGCTATCAAGGGCGCTCTCAACCTGATGGAACAGGCAAATATACCCAATATTGCCGTTCTTGCCGCTTTCGAACATCACATGAAATATGACGGCACCGGTTATCCTCGCGTCAAGGGCAAATGGGAACAGAATATCGTAAGTCAGATGATTTCTGTCGCGGACGTGTATGATGCACTGCGGACGACGAGGCCGTATCGCCATGATCCAGTACCAAAGGAGCAGATTACCCAGATCTTCATGAGTGGAAGCGGTACAGCTTTTAATCCCTATCTCGTCGAACGGTTTCTAAACCTGGTCAATGAATAAAATAAAAAAGCTACCCTCTTTCAAGCTTAACCCTTTGATTTACTTATGGTGCCGAAGCGGGGACTTGAACCCCGATGGAGAACTCTCCACTAGACCCTGAACCTAGCGCGTCTACCAGTTCCGCCACTTCGGCACAAAAACAAATAAAATATTGATTTAAAATCAGGAATAAGATAGTTAGAATTTTTTTGATAATTTGTCAAGTTTATTGTTGATGGACTCGTAAAAGTCGAAATTCAGACGGCAAAGTAAAAAGCTCATTATGCAAGGCGCACGAATCTTGAGGAATACCGCTAACGCGGGGCTCGAAGGGTGCGTACATGTCAGTACGCTGCAATGACGAAAGATGAAGTGCAACACAGCAGAATGACTTTTTAGGAAGCCGTCATTGTTGGAACCTGGAAACTATGTAATGATACTTATTGATGATATTAACTCGATTACAAAACCGTTTGACAACGCAGTCATAACGATAGGTAATTTTGACGGTGTTCATTTAGGACATCAGGCTCTTTTCCATGAAGTTATTGAAAAGGCGGATGCCATAAACGGAACTTCAATAGCCATGACATTTAACCCTCATCCCGTGAGAGTCTTAAAACATAACGGATACCCCCCGCTTATCACTGTTCACGAACAGAAGACAGAACTTATTGAAAAGACAGGTATCAACGTTTTAATCTGCGTTCCTTTCACCTTTGATTTCGCATCAATATCGGCAGAGAATTTTGTAAGGGATCTTCTTGTTAAACGAATTGGAATGAAGGCAATTGTTGTCGGTAAAGACTACACTTTCGGGAAAAACCGTGAAGGGAATCTAGAACTTTTAAAGAAATATGCTAAGGAACATGACTTTGAAGTGATAGTTACCAACTGGATACCGATTTCAAACAACCTGCAGGAGCGTATCAGCAGCACAAAAATACGTGAACTGGTGACAGACGGAAAAGTTGCCGAAGCCCAGCATCTTCTTGGCCGTTATTATCAGGTAAGAGGGACTGTCATGACCGGACGGAACAGAGGCGGGAGACTTCTCGGATTTCCTACGGCAAACATAAAACTGCAGGATGAGCTTTGTCCCAAAACAGGAGTTTATGCAGTAACCGTCGAATACATGGAATCCAGGTATAAGGGTGTGGCCAACATCGGTTACAGCCCGACATTCGAGGATAATATTTTTACCGTTGAAGTTCATATTCTCGATTTCAACGAAAACATATACGGATGTAATATCAGGGTAAATTTCATCAGCAGGATCAGGGATGAATTGAAATTTGCCGGTATTGATGAGCTTTCCGAACAGATAAGGAAAGATATAGATAAGGCGCGAAGGATATTGTCTCTGTAGCCGTAAATAATATAATGAACAGAAAAACAGCCATCTCCCTTTTCATTGGAACTGCAATCTCTGTTGCAGCATTATACTTTGCCTTCAGAAATATCCCCCTTGATGATCTCTTAACATACCTTACTTCCATAAACTATTTCTGGGTAATCCCTGCCGTTGCAGTAAGCCTTTCAACTTTTATCATAAGAACATTAAGATGGCAGTCAATACTAGAACCTGTTCGGAAAATAAGCTTTATACAGGCCTTTCATCCCCTCATGACAGGCTTTATGCTGAACTGCATTCTTCCTGGAAGAATCGGAGAGGCGGCAAGGCCTGCCATCCTGATGAAAAATGAAAATGTGCCTTTTTCAACGGGAGTAGCCACGGTTGCTGTTGACCGTATATTCGATATTCTTTTTTTATTCGTTCTTTTCACGGCCGTAATGGCAGGTATAAAAATTGATCCTGAACTTACTGTTGATTTCGGAGGCTACCGGCTGAATAACGCGGATCTGATTACTGCAGGTAAAAATTTTGCCATAACAGGCGCAATAATTATTGCGGGCAGTTTTTTTATTTTTTCCGGTAAATCCAGAAAATACATAGCTTTTATCATAATGAAATTACCCGCTGTTTTCTTCCTTGCGGATTCATCTTTCAAAAAGAAGATTGAAGATAAAATCTCTCTCCCCGCGCTTAATGTTCTTGAAAATTTTTCAAACGGTTTTTTGCTGATAAAACACCCTAGGACAATATTGATATCCTCCTGCTACACTCTGGCAATCTGGATTCTTACAGTCCTATCATATTACCTGCTTGCGATAGGCTGCCCGGGTATCAACCTCTCATTTACAGAACTTACCGCCGTTATGATCATAGTCTGTTTTTTTATAGCTCTTCCTTCCGTGCCGGGTTACTGGGGACTATGGGAAGCAGGCGGTATTTTTGCAATGTCTCTTTTTGGAGTTTCAGCAAAGGAGGCGGCTGGCTTTACTCTGACAAATCACGTAATTCAAATGGTCCCTGTAATCATAACAGGTCTTGTTTCAGCAATAATAACAGGCATAAATATAGGATCTTTCAATAAATCAATCGATACATAAGGATGGACTCTAAGAATCGATATTCAGACGGCAAATTAAAAAGCTCATTATGCAAGGCGCATTAATCTTGAGGAATGAAGCGTACTTATTAGTACGCTGCAATGACGAAAGATAAAGTGCAACACAGAAGAATGACTTTTTAGGAAGCCGTCAATAACAGATTCACACAGATGAACGCAGATAGATTTAAATACATACGAGGTAATTGCAAAAGTGATAAAAAAAGAAAAGAAAAAATATCAGCGATGATCAGCGCAGATCGGTGGCTGAGTAGTTATAAAATAAATGACGGAGTTTAATTATGGCTTTACTTAACATACTTACATATCCGGACAAATTCCTGGCAAAAAAAGCAAAACCAGTTACAAATATTGACGGCGCTCTTCAGAAAACGATAGATGACATGATTGAGACCATGTACAACGCGCCCGGAATCGGTCTTGCGTCGACCCAGATAGGATGTGATAAGAGCATTATCATATATGACCTGCGTTACGGTGAAAATGACCGTTCACTTCAGGTTCTTCTGAATCCTAAAATCATAGAAACTAGCGGAGAAATCGTTTCTGAAAATGAGGGGTGCCTGAGTGTGCCGGAATTCAGATCTGATGTAAAAAGGTCGGCATCCGTGATCATTGAAGCTCTTGACAGAGAAGGAAAACCGTTAAAGATGGAAGCTGAAGAATATCATGCTATTGTTCTGCAGCACGAAATAGATCATCTGAATGGAATATTATTTATTAACCGGGTAAGCGCTTTAAAACGAGAACTATATAAAAGACACATCAAAAAACAGCTGAAGCAGGATGATAAATAGGCAAAAGATCATATTCATGGGTACCCCGGATTTTGCGGTGCCATCCTTAAAAGCCCTGCATAATTCCGGCCATGAGGTTGTCCTTGTCGTAACACAACCAGACCGTCCTAGAGGAAGGGGTCAGAAGGTACTCCTTTCTCCTGTAAAAGAGGCGGCTCTTGAGCTCGGATATGATATTTTTCAGCCATTATCGGTAAAGACTCCCGAATTTTATGAAAAAGCGGCCGCTCTTTCTCCGGATATTTTTGTTGTAATTGCTTTCGGACATATCCTGCCTAAAAAAGTCCTCTCTATTCCAAAAAAAGGCGCAATAAACATGCATGCTTCCCTTCTTCCGAAATACAGGGGACCTGCGCCGATTCAGTGGGCCATAATAAACATGGAAAAAGAGACCGGCGTAACAGCCATGATGATGAACGAAGGTCTCGATACCGGCGATATTCTGTTGTCCGCCAAAACTGAAATCTTCTCCAGGGAAACCTCATCTTCGCTTCATGATCGCCTCTCCCTTATGGCGGGAGATCTTCTGATAATGACTTTATCAGGCATTGGCACAAACAGCATAAAGCCCGTACCGCAGGATAATTCTCTTGCCACATATGCCCCCTTGCTCAAGAAAAAAGACGGGCTCATAGACTGGTCAAAACCCGCCAAAGAGATAGAAGCATTCATACGCGGTATGACACCGTGGCCCGGCGCATTCACGTTTATCGGAAGAAAACGGTTAAAATTATTTGCTTCCGATGTGGTCTCTATAGACTCAAAGGAGGAACCCGGAACTGTTACCGGTGAAACAAGGGATAAATTATGGATTGCAACCGGAAAAAATCTTTTATCCATAAAGGAAATACAGGAAGAGTCCGGGAAACGGCTTTCCATAAAAGATTATCTGTGCGGGAGCATTATTTCTCCCGGAACGATTCTTGGTTAATTTTATTCCGGTTTCAATGGATGCGGATATGCCGCCGTTGACGAAGGGCATGGTATTGTTTCTGCGGTTCGCATATGCATTTATACCCAAACGGAATATTTATGACATTCACTTAAAGTATAAATTTTATGAACGACGCCCGAAGCCTCGCGCTTTCTATCTTAAATCAACTCGATAGAAGCGATAAGACTCTTGACAGCATTCTGGAGGAGTTTCAGAAGGATCTTATTCTTCCAAAACGTGAAAGGGCTCTGTTTAATGCTATTGTATATGGTGTTTTAAGGTGGCGTGGAAAGCTCGACTGGATAATAAGTCACCTTTCAAAACTGCATATCAATAAAACAAAACCTGAAGTTCTTAATATTCTGCGCATCGGTCTTTTCCAGATTATTTATTTAAACAGGATACCTGTTTCTGCGGCGGTAAACACTGCTGTTGAATTGGCAAAGCATTCGGCGGGAGAACGCGGTGCTGGCTATGTAAATGCCATTTTGAGGAAAGCATCAAGGGAGCATGAAACATTTCTTTTTCCGGAAAATGTGAAAAAACCTGAACATGCCCTGTCTGTCAGCAAATCATTTCCTGAATGGATGATAAAAAGATGGATCAGGCTTCTTGGAAAAAGCAGGACAATTGAGATGTGTGACGCAATTAATGAAATTCCGCCGATTACTGTAAGGGTTAACACACTTAAAACAAGCCGCCGGGAACTTATAAATTGCATGGAATCGGATGTCCGGAATATCAGACCGACTCTTCATTCTCCATTCGGAATCTCTTTCTCAAACCCCGAAAAAAGCATTAATGAGATGGAAACCTTTAGAAAAGGTTGGTTCCAGGTTCAGGATGAAGCCGCGCAGCTTGTTACCATGTTTCTTGATCCAGGCCCCGGAGATAAGGTTCTGGATGCGTGTGCCGGGCTTGGCGGTAAAACAGGACATATCGGTCAGTTGATGAGAAACAGCGGAGAGATAACAGCCCTCGACATCGATAACGTAAAACTGGACAGGCTGAGCCGCGAAATGGAGAGGCTTGGCATCACAAATGTCACAACAGTAAAAGACAATATAGGGAATCCACTCTTATTAAAAAACTATTCCGGACATTTTGACCGGATTATCCTCGATGCCCCCTGCTCGAACATGGGTCTCCTTCGCAGGAATCCTGATGTAAAATGGAATCTGCAGGAAAAAAAATTGGCACAATATAAAAAAAGGCAGCTTCTTTTTCTTGATAACCTCGCAAACCTGTTGAAACCGCCAGGGATAATGGTATATGCCGTATGCAGCAATGAACCGGAAGAAAACGAAGAGGTCATAAAAGAATTTTTGATAAATCACCCTGATTTTGGTATTGATCATAACGTCCTTTTTCTGCCTGATAGTGTTGGCATGTTAATAAACAGCAGCGGGTTTATTAAAACATTCCCCCATATCAATAACATGGACGGTTTTTTTTCAGTCCGCCTGGTGCGGCTGAAGTGATTATAGGTAATCCTGGGTTCAAGGGGTCGAGGGTTCGAGGGTTCGAGGGTTCAAATAAAAGGCTGACAAATTATAACGAATTTTATAAAAGAACCGAAACACTTACACTTGATGAACTCGTAAAAAGTCAAAATTCGGACGGCAAAGTAAAAAGTTCAAGTTCAAGGCGTCGCGAATCTTGAGGAATGAGGCGTACATAAAAGTACGCCGCAATGACGAAAGATGAAGCGCAACGAAGAAATCGGACTTTTTACGAAGCCGTCACACTTGGAGATAGAACATGAAACTTATAGCGCCTTCAATATTATCCGCTGACTTTTCACGTCTTGGAGAAGAAATCAAATCGGTTGAAAAAGCGGGAGCCGACTGGATCCATGTTGATGTGATGGACGGGCATTTCGTTCCGAATATAACCATGGGTCCACTTGTTGTTGAAGCCGCCAGGCGGGTTACTTCCCTTCCTATCGATGTGCATCTTATGATAGAAAACGCGGACCGTTTCATACCTGATTTTGCCAAAGCTGGAGCATCGTTTATCTCGGTGCAGGTTGAAGCGTGCACCCATCTGAACAGAACTATACAGCTTATAAAGGAGCTTGGCGTAAAACCCGGTATAGCGCTCAATCCGGCCACTCCCCTTTCAGCGATCGAATGGGTGCTCGAACACATTGATTTTGTCCTTATAATGAGCGTAAATCCAGGCTTCAGCGGGCAGGCCTTTATCAGAAACAGCATCGATAAGATTAAATACCTTTCGGAAATAATAAAGAAAAAAGACCTTTCGACTATCATCGAGGTCGACGGAGGAGTCAACAAGGATACCATAAGAGATATTTCCATTGCAGGAGCCGATGTTTTCGTTGCCGGATCTGCTGTTTTCGGAAGCAAAAATTATAAGGAAACTATACGGATTTTAAAAAATAACACTTGAACCCATGACTCCTTGAGCCCTCGAACCCTTTTATCTAAAAAACAGGAGAAAATAATGGCATCTAAAAAAATTGTTGTGATTCACGGCCCCAATCTTAACATGCTCGGCAAAAGGGAACCAGAAGTGTACGGGAAAACCGGCTTGAACGATATTAATAATAATCTTCTTGCTCTCGGAAAAAAACTCGGCATTACAGTCGATACTTTCCAGTCCAACCATGAAGGAGCTATTATCGACAAAATCCACGAGGCGTTCCGAAAATACGATGGGATTATTATAAATCCCGGTGCATACACCCATACAAGCATAGCGATAAGGGATGCTCTTACCATGATCAAAGTCCCTGTTATAGAAGTGCATATTTCAAATATTTTCAGAAGAGAACCTTTCCGGCATAAATCTTATGTAGCAGAAGTTGCGACAGCATCTATGTGCGGATTCGGTCACCACGGTTATTATATGGCGCTTGAGGCAATAGCGAGAATGATTAAATAATACAGTTGTCAGTTGCCAGCCTGATCCCTTGCTTCTATTCATTGCTTCCGTAATCTGACTTCTTTCCATTCACCATTCACTTTTCACTTATTGAACCCTCTAACCCTTGAACCCTCGAATCATTTAAAATATTTCTTGACACCCTTTTTGAACACTGTTATGAGTAGAATAACTGCTCATAAAGGAGTTGTAAGTGGATAATATATTTTCCGGCATAATATCATCCAAAACACGAATAAAGCTTCTCATCCGCTTTTTCTTCAATCCTGAGACCAAGTCATACTTAAGAGAACTCGCCAAGGAATTTGATGTCTCAACAAACTCAATACGTGAAGAATTAAACCAGCTTACCAGAACCAATCTTTTGAAATCCCAAAAAAACGGTCGACAGGTTCATTATATGGCAAATAAAGATCATCCTATATTTCCTGAACTTAAATCGATGGTAAGCAAGGTCATGGGGATAGATCAGGTCATAGATGGAATAGTCGGAAGGCTGGGCGACATAGAACGCGCATATCTTATAGATGATTATGCCGAAGGAAAAGACAGCGGCATCATCGACCTTCTTCTTGTAGGTAACATTGACCAGTTTCATCTGAATGACCTGAGCAGAAAAACTGAACGTTATATCAAAAGAAAAATCAGAACTATGGTTGTGAGCAGTAACGAATTTATTGATTTTTTCCCGAAGCTAAAGAACCGCCCAAGTATTCTGATATGGGAAAAACCAAGAACCAACTGATTAAGTTTTATTATATAACTATCTAATATTTTTATTTATTACATTAACTGCCTTATGTAATTTAAAGGGCGGAGCTGTATATGTCTTGAGACTTTTCGAGAGCTTTGAATAACTGGTTATTGTTATGTCGCGGTATGGGTACGCATTCATACCGCATGAAATTTATTATGAGACTTCGAGAACGCCCCCAGATAGACTATAATGAAATTGTACAGGCGGAGATTATAAACGGCTTCGTGGGCGATTGTCCACTGGGGCTGCCCGGTTTCAATGGATGCGGATATGCCGCCGTTGACGGAGGGTTTGGCCGGATTCATGCGAAATGAATGCGTGCCCATACCCCGACATGACACCAGTTGAGACATTATTCAAATATCTCGCATTGAGACTTCCAACGAACTCGTTAATTTTGATGAACCAGATGGAAGTCATATTAAGACTTCTAACGAGTTCGTTTAAAACAGGCTGCCGTAAAGCGGCATAAAACAGCTTTTTAAGCAAAGCTAAAAGGATTATGGATTGAAAAATAAAAAAGAAATTATAGAAAATCAATTTTCAGGGGGTTCTGTCAAGCTTTTAAGGATATTCATCACGGGAGGCGCAGGCTATATAGGCAGCCATGTCGTAAAGACTCTCGGTGAGGCCGGCCATGAACTGCTCATATATGACAACCTCTCTACCGGCCATGAGTGGGCTGTACTTTATGGCCGACTAGTCAAGGGCGATCTTGCCGATACCACCCTCCTTAACGATGTCCTGTCCTCCTTCCGGCCAGATGCAGTAATCCATTTTGCCGCCTCCATCCAGGTTGAGGAATCGATTTGCGAACCACTGAACTACTATGCAAACAACGTTATTAACACGATTAATCTCCTATCGGCCATGGTCAGGAATGGTATTATGAACCTGATCTACTCCTCTACCGCAGCTGTTTACGGTATTCCCGGGACGATCCCTGTTTCAGAGACAGCTCCTTTATGTCCCATAAATCCCTACGGAGCCTCCAAGGTCATGGTGGAGAATATTCTGTGCGATCTGGCAAAAGCCCGGCCTTTTAATTACATTGCTCTAAGGTATTTCAATGTTGCCGGTGCCGACCCGGAAGGCCGTATTGGACAGGCTTACGCCGAAGCGACCCACCTCATCACCCGCGCCCTCAAGACCGCAAAAGGAGAATACGAAAAACTCTCCATCTACGGCACCGACTATCCCACGCCCGACGGCACATGCATCCGTGACTACATCCACGTTAACGATCTAGCGGATGCCCATGTCAGGGCGCTTGAATACATTATGGACGGCAACGTATCCGATGTCATGAACTGCGGCTATGGCCACGGGTTCTCCGTCAGGGACGTGGTTGCGGCAGCAAAACGAGTTACAGGAATCGATTTTCCCGTTCTGGAAACGGGTCGAAGAGCCGGAGACACCCCGGCGCTGACAGCCGACAGCTCCCGTCTCAGGCAAAAGACCGGCTGGTCGCCGCGCCACGACGACCTTGAATTCATTATCCGGACAGCCTGGGAGTGGGAAAAAAATTGTTCCAAATTGCAATCAATATAAACAAAGAAAGGTGATCAAATGAATCTGACTATTGTTGGAACCGGGTATGTCGGACTTGTTGCCGGAACAGGATTTGCAAATCTTGGGAATAAAGTCATATGCCTTGATAATGACAAGAAAAAAATTGCAACGCTCATTAGCGGAGAACTTACTATTTACGAGCCTGGCCTTGAAGAAACTTTTAAAAGGAACCTTAAATCTGGAAGACTTTCATTTACATCCGACGCCAAAAAGGCAGTATGCGGATCGAACGTAATATTCATCTGCGTTGGAACGCCGGCAAATCATCTGCAGGAGGCAGATCTAACAGCCGTTGAGGATGTCGCCGCGCTGATCGGCAAATACATGAACGGCTACAAGGTCGTTGTGAATAAAAGCACGGTTCCGGTTGGAACGGCTCATCTTGTGAAAAATATCATAAGGAAGAATCAGAAAAAAGCCGTGGATTTCGACGTGGTTTCAAATCCGGAGTTTTTAAGAGAAGGAGCCGCTGTCAAAGACTTCGAAAACCCCGAAAGAATCATTATAGGGACGGACAGCAAAAAAGCTGAAAAGATAATGACATCTCTCTATCGCTCTATCACAAGAACAGGCCGACCCATAATCATAACCGATATTAAAAGCGCCGAGATAATAAAATATGCCGCCAACGCTATGCTGGCGACAAGAATAAGTTTCATGAATCAGTTATCCCATCTGTGCGATAAAACGGGCGCCGATATTAAAGATGTTTCAAAAGGCATAGGCCTCGACAGCAGAATCGGACCCCGTTTTCTGCATGCAGGTTTAGGATACGGAGGAAGCTGCTTTCCGAAGGATGTTAAAGCGCTGATATCGACACTGAAAAAATGCGATTGCGACACCGATCTTTTTGAAGCTGTTCACAGAATTAATGAAAAACAGAAAACAACCGCGGTTGAAAAGCTAAAAACCATTCTCCCGATAAAGGGAAGTAAAATTGCCTTATGGGGTCTTTCGTTCAAACCTAAAACCGATGACATCAGGGATGCTCCTTCACTTAAGATAATTGAAGACCTTCAAAAACTGGGCGCTAAAGTAAATGCATTTGATCCGGTTGCAGTCGAAAATACCAAAAAAGTTTCAAAAGACGTCGCATTCTTTGATGATCCCTACGAAACGCTCCGGGGTTGTGATGCTCTCATTGTTGCCACGGAGTGGGACGAGTTCAGAAATCCTGACATGAAGGCTGTAAAATCGCTCTTGAAAAGGCCTGTAATCGTTGACGGAAGAAATATTTATGATCCAAAGGAAATGAAGAAACTTGGTTTTACCTATATCGGAATCGGAAGGTAGGCGGTTCTCATCAATTATTTTATGTTTCACGCTTTTTCGATGTACGATGTTAGATATTCAACATACAGCTCTTCCATAACCCAAATTTTCTGTTGACTTATATTTTGATGAACGTCCCTTATTCTCTATGAAAACAACAAATATAACCATTTACACACCTGAATCCTCAATACGTCATCCTGCTCAAATGTGGAAAGCTATGTTCCGTGATCTGTTTGCTGGCCGCGAACTTGCCTGGCAACTGGCAGTCCGGGATATCCGCGCCCAGTATCGGCAAACGGCGCTGGGACTGCTGTGGGCATTCATCCTGCCCCTTGCACACACGCTTACCTGGATATTCTTAAGCACCTCAGGTATTGTAACCGTCAGGAATACCGCCCTGCCCTATCCGGTTTATGTTTTTACCGGTACAATGATTTGGGCCATATTTATGGATGCTGTCAATGCACCACTGAATCAAACCATTGCCGCCAAACAAATGTTGGCCAAGATAAATTTTCCAAGAGAGGCGTTGCTGGTATCCGGTATTTACCAGACACTCTTTAATGGAGCGATAAAAATTGTTCTCATGCTGATTACACTGATGATATTGGGGATCTATCCTGGATGGACACTTGTCTGGTTTCCGATAGGAATCCTGTCACTGCTATTGACCGGAACAGCATTGGGTTTGCTGTTGACGCCTGTCGGAATGCTTTATACCGACATAGGCAAAACCCTTCCTTTACTGATGCAGTTTTTGATGTATCTGACACCGGTCGTTTTTCCGATGCCCACCAGCGGCTGGGCTGCTATTGTTTTTAGATTGAACCCCATGACACCCGTTATTTTGACCACAAGGGACTGGCTAACCGGGTTTTCGCCTGACTATCTGGGATATTTTTTTCTGGTCAATGCCCTTGTTATTGCTCTATTGCTGGTTGTGTGGGTAGTATATCGGGCTGCCATGCCGATTCTTATTGAACGTATGAGCGCGTAAAGAGGAAGGCTGAAGGATGAGAGCTGAAACCTGAGTGCTGATGTAAGAAGAGGATGATAACTGAAAACTGAGGGATGAAGTGAA
The DNA here is from genome assembly GCA_046485065.1 of Desulfobacterales bacterium. GTDB lineage: Bacteria > Desulfobacterota > Desulfobacteria > Desulfobacterales > RPRI01 > RPRI01. Next base: position 16,931 of record JAWOHP010000030.1, read on the forward strand.
GGTGGAGAAGGCTGAAAACAAAAAGGAAATATTACGACAGAGGACAAAGCTATTTGCATCCGTGATTGTTCGATTTTACTGTGAGTTACCGAAAAATCGAACGGAATGCCAGGTAATCGGGAAACAACTCCTTAGATCCGGCACATCACAGTCGCTGCGAATTATCGTGAGGCTTCGAGAGCAAGAAGCGATGCTGAATTTGTTTCAAAAATCGAATTATGTACTCAGGAGGCTGATGAAACAGTACTATGGCTTGAACTGCTCTGCGACGACTGCGGAATAACATCCGAACGTATTGTTTGGCTACTTGATGAATCAAATCAACTGATCTCGATATTTGTGACAATTTCAAAAAATGTGAAAAAGAAACACCAGCAATGAAAAACCACACACCTCAGGTTTCAAGTCTCAGCCATCATACTCCTGCACCCTCTCAGGTTTCAGCCTTCAGCCCTCATCCCTCCGAACCCTCTCAGGTCTCAGGTCTCAGCCCTCAGCCTTCTAATGATGTACTTATCCGTGTTCAAAACGTTTCCAAAAAATTCTGCCGCGACCTCAAACGTTCCTTATGGTATGGTATGAAAGATCTTGGCAACGAACTGCTGGGTCGGTCGCACGGAGGCGGCGACGGCGAACTTCGCAAAGACGAGTTTTGGGCTGTAAAGGATGTGAGCTTTGAGCTCAAGCGTGGTGAATGTCTTGGATTGATCGGTCGAAACGGAGCTGGAAAAACTACTTTGCTGAGAATGTTGAACGGTCTGATTAAACCGGACAGCGGTCGAATCGAGATGCGCGGTCGGATCGGGGCTCTCATTGCTCTGGGGGCCGGGTTCAACCCAATCCTGACGGGGAGGGAAAATATTTACGTCAATGCGGCGGTGCTGGGGTTAAGCAAAAAGGAGACCGACACCAAATTCGAGGAGATTGTTGAATTTGCGGAGCTTGGCGACTTCATCGACGCACCGGTGCAGAGCTACAGTTCTGGAATGGCTGTTAGGTTGGGGTTTGCCGTGGCGAGTTCACTCAATCAGGATATCCTCATTTTAGATGAGATCTTAGCGGTTGGAGATGTTGGTTTTCGGACGAAGTGTTATAACCGAATATACGATCTCGCAAAGAAGACAGCCGTAATATTTGTTTCCCACAGCATGTCCCAGATCGCCCGTCTATCGACGAGAACAATGGTAATGGATACCGGACGCACTGTGTTCGATGGTGACATAGCATCAGCTATTGAAGTTTATGAGGGTGAGTTTTCCAAGCAGTACTATGCAAAATGGGAGCTATCACCTGGCGTTTCTTTAGATTATGTAAAGATTAACGGCGAAAAAGAAATTAGAGAAGTTCCCATTCAGGCAGGCGATCCTTTAATTGCAGAAATTCGATTGAGATTACCTCCCTACGTCAACTTAATAGAAACAAGTTTAAGTATTCACCAACTGTCTTTAGATCTGATCAGTCACATCAATAATGTTCCGGATGTCGAATTGTCAACTACCTCACTGGGACCATACATTATAATCACTATTAATGTGCCATCAATGACTTTAAGCAGTGGGAAAAAGCTTTTAACCTTAACCATCAGAAACGGGGAGAGTAATGAAATTCTAGTATGGGCCAGCACAGCGTGGGTTCTAAATGTCTCAAGTCATAAATATGTCCCGGCACCAGTCTATCACGAAGCTTCTTTTATGATCGAAAAAGCAGACACAAATGATACTTCAATTCAAACTTGATGGAGATCACTCATAAAAAATGAGTAGCACTTTTTGTGCCTTTTGCAATGAAAAAAGGAACTATGTTTATCACTTGAATGGATACGCAATCTACCGGTGTGCGTGTTGCGGTTTAATTGGTGTTGGCGAACCACCCACGGAGAAATACTTATACGAATATTATCAGGGATTTTCTTTCCAGGCTGATTTAGGCAAGTTAAGCTGTGTTTTAATTCCTGAAATACGAAATTGGATGAGATCTTTCCTACCCTCTATCCCCGCTACGATGCTTGACTTTGGCGGTGGCAGTGGCTTTTTCGCCAAAGCCTTTGAACACTTTGGGTTCGGAGAATCGACATATTTTGACTTGGATGGCTCGGCTTGTCGGTTTGCAAGTAACGAATTGGGAGTAAAAAGAGTATTGCATGGGTCTGTTGACGATCTGCTTGCCTTAAACAAAGACGCTGCTTTCGACTTCATCTACTGTCGACATGTGATTGAGCATCTTACCGATCCAGTCAAACTTATCTTTAAATTGGCTGAATTGCTATCACATCAAGGCGTTCTCGTAATCCAGTGTCCCAACGGACGCTCCAAAGAGGGAATCGCCTATCCAGGTTATTGGAGACAATTTTTAGCAAAAGTTGCCCGTGATAATCAGTGGACGAAACCGTATGCAATTGCCTTCAGCCTAACAAAAGGCTATGGATGGGGCCTATCTCCACCTCGTCATCTGTGGTCAATCACGGGGCAATCAATCATTCGTATGTTCCTTCGTGATCAACGCTTTACTTGTGTCATTAAAACAGCATCACTTGCCAACGCTGTCTATTCGCCCTATTTTCAAAGCAATACCAGACTTGGAAAACTACGTAATTTTACTTGTAATATGATTTTTGGACCTGTTTTACCAGGCATGCATCTCATTGCCGAAATAAGAAGGCGATAAGATAGTCATTCGACACAGCACGATTTTATTAATATAGAAGGACCATGACATGTCAACAGCCTATCTAATACAAGCAAATAGAGCGGCAATAGTTAAAGATGTCTTGCTTAATCGCCGTTCAGTCAGACAATTTCAGAATCAGCCTCTAAAGCGGGAACATCTGAATGATATTATTGAGGCCGCGATTTATGCACCAAGCGGATCGAACACCCAAAATCAGCGGTTTCTCGTGATTGAAGATAAGAACGAGTTAAGAGCGCTGGGGAATATCAGATTTATCTGGCCATATCCGACTTCGGGTAATATACGCGAAAAAAAATCTTACGGTTTAATTGGCGATGCTGCAGCAGCTATCCTTGTTTTTGCCGATGCCGCGTTAACCGACGCGAGGGACATTGGTGAGTATTATATTTGGGAATCACTTGAAATTCAGAATTGCGCAGCATCAATTGAGAACATGTTAAACATGGCAGCTGCACATGGTGTAGGAAGCTGTTGGCTATCAGCCTCGGAAAAGATGACGAGGACGCGTTTGCTTTCGGGTCATACTTGGGTCAAGGCATTAGCGCCTTATTACATACCGGAGACGTACAAAATCCAGGGTATTGTGATTCTTGGCTATCCGCGTGGCGGCCTAAACGAAGCTGGTTTTCCCAAGGGAGAAAAAGAACACGGTGCAACATTCTGGAGGGAAACCAAGAGAAAAGAAATCTCGCATTACCTAGTCCAAAAACGGAGTTTTGCCCCTGATGTATGCATACATATCAGCTGGCAAGATCGCCTAATACTAAAGGCTTCTTCAAAAATTATCAAACTGCTCCTATTGATAGTACGGATATTCGAGCGAAGAGTTTACAGCATTGAAATTAATCATGCCCTTGCGGATATTATCGAGAAGAAAGCAAAGGAACAGTGATGGCATTTGCGAAATCGGCACAAGATAAACGATAAATTAAGATGTCGACAATCAGACTGATAACATTGTTAAGGTCAATGGCCTACTATGTAAAAAGATGGATGACATCACTTGCAGATTCAGGGCTTCGCCTTTTTGGACTGCGATCAGCTTATCGCCCTGATGAGATTGCGCCACGCGAGTCAGTGATTATTGGCGGCTACGGTTACGGGAACACCGGAGATGAAGCACAACTTGGTGCGAATTTGGAACGGTGGCGAACCGTTTGTCCTAAGACCCAAGTGCTCGTTCTGTCCCCGCATCCGGCTTACACTGCGGATCATCATGCCTGCCGGTCAGCTTTGGCATCACGCGTGGTCTTATTTCAGTCGAATAAAACAACTGATTTTGAACAGTCCAGTCTATCGTTTCGTGTTTTTTTCTGGCCAACTTTGATCCGTATGGAACTCAATGCTCAGTTGATGCGCGCAGGGCTTGCACCGATGCTGGCCACGAGCTCTGAGGCGAGACTCCTGTTAGTCTTACAGAGTGCGGTTGTCGTGCATGTATCAGGTGGTGGTTTCATGACCGGACCAACTCGCAGTCGTCTGTGGGATGCCTGCTTGCTATTGCGGCTGTGTCAGCGGCTCGGTACCCCCTATTTTCTGACCGGCCAGACGATTGGTATTTTACAAAACCAAGCTGACCGTTGGCTTGCTCGGACCGCGCTTTGTAAGGCGATTGGAATTTCGTTGCGTGATCCTGGTAAATCACAATCTGAACTTGAATCAATAGGTGTGCCACGTCAATTATTGTTTTCAGGCGTTGATGATGCCTTGTTTTGCACGAAGGCCGACGAAAAATCGGTTGCGATAGCCCTTTCTTGTAGTGGTGTTGCCCCTAAGCAGGTTTATTTGGCAGTAAATTATCACTGGTGGGGTATGGATCAAGAAACGAGGAAGCAGTCATCATATAGGCTTGCCTATGTATTGGATTCGATCAGTGAAAAGTTTCGCTGTCACGTTCTCTTCGTTCCTATGGTACACAGTGATGAAGAAGCCCAAATGTCGGTAATTGCTAATATGAAACAAAAAGCGTCAATGCTGTCATACGATTATAAGTATCCGCTTGTTAGAGGTGTGATTGCCAGCGCACAGTTGCTCGTGTCATTCAAGCACCATCCGCTGATTTTTGGACTGGGTGAAGGTGTTCCGTGTCTGTCAATAAGTTTTGATCCTTATTACCATCGGAAAAACACCGGAGCTATGGCGAATCTTGGACAAGATCGATTCTGTCTTGACCGTGAAGCTTTTTTTAGCCAATATTGTGAAGATCTTATTGTTGAATTGGTCGAGGATAAATATCACATCTGTGCATCGCTTAAAACCCATCTTTTTCGCGTGCGGGATGCACAGCACATGTTTTTCGCGCAAGCACTAAAGAGGTCCGATTTGAATGTTGCGTATGAGCATACCTGATAATGTTACCCGTGCACCGATTCTCTTATCATTAACGTTTCTACCTAGTCGTGACATTGATACCTACCATTCGCAACGACATGATGAAGATATTTTCTGCTTGTTGAATCAAAGACGAGGTAATTCATGCGACTTAAAAATCTTCTATCAGAGTTTTTCAACCGAACGATAAAAAAGAGAGCAAAAATAGTTTTGCCAAATAAATACCTTGGTTGGCTCGGTATAAACCCCAATGATCTCGCATTACGATTGAAGAGGTTTGGCGTTGAAGTATGTCCATTAAATGCGGAGACAGGTTTATATGCTATTGATGAAGTAAAAAGCTGCCCGAAAGTTTTAAACGATGCTCTGTATTATGCTGTTGCGGTAGAAAACGAGGTCACGAGCTTTGACCTTAACTCTGATTTTCCAACATGTGTCAACAAATGGCAGTTGTATTTGGTTCAAATGCTAAGAGCAATTGAGAAAGAATTTCATCGATCAAGACCGGACCTGGTTGTTCTAATTCAAGGTTATGAACCCGTCAATTCAGCGCTGAGAGCCGCCGCCATCAATCTGGAAATTCCCTTGCTTTCGATTGAAAATACAGCCATGTCAAATCGAATGCTGTGGGATGATATTTCAGGAATTACAACCAATCGTAATCTCGCAAAAAACTATTACTGGAAATATAAGGGACTTGTATCAGAGGAATCGGTCCATTATTTCCACAAAACGTTAGTGAAAAATTTTCATCATTCTAAGTCTTCAGAGCACACGGCACCGTCGGGCAACCAAGCCCCAATCTGTGATAAGCCCAGCGTGTTGTTTTTGGGTCAAGTCCTTACCGACTCATCCATTATATTCGGACTGGGACGTTGGCAGTCCCCTTTGGACGTTATAGAAGCGACGGCCAGGTGGTGCTTGGACAAGGGCTACCGTTTAATTGTGAAACTTCACCCGAAAGAGTCAATGGGCAATAATCCGATTACAAACGAACCCTATAATCGTCTTACATATCGGAAAATCCAGGAAAGAGGCGCCCTTTGTAACCTATTGAAAGAAAATCAAGCTGTCGTTGATTTTGAGAATGGTCTTGATACTTATATGCTCATCGATCAGTGTCAAATCGCAGTCACTGTCAATTCTCAGTCCGGGCTTGAAGCGGCTTTGCTCGGCAAACCAGTGGTAGTTAGCGGCAATGCGTTTTATGACGGATTAGGTTTCACAATTGAATCATCTGATCCGCGAATATTTAGTCTCGTAATGGAAGATGCTATTAACTATTCAGTGCCACGATCAGCAAGCGAATTTAGCTACATATTTTATGAGTTTTACTGTCGACCAAAGTCTGTTGATGGTCTCAGTGACCTTATTTTAGAACACATTTAACTTACGGGGTATCGAATGAATACTCATATAAAAGATTAAAATTGAGGCATAATACCGAAAGTTGATAACAACGTAATTATGCAAAGCTCTCATATATGTAATTATTGAAAAGGAGAAGACTGGCTTGATATCAAATCCCCTCGTCACCGCTCTGATCTGCAACTACAACTACGGACGATACCTTGCCGAAGCAATCGAAAGTACCCTTAATCAAACATGGAAAAATTTGGAAATTATCGTTGTGGACGATGGTTCAACTGATGAATCCAGAGAAGTTCTAAAAAAATACGAAGGAAAAATCAGAACAATATTAAAAGAAAATGGCGGTCAGGCATCTGCTTTCAATGCAGGAATTGCGGAAGCGCGTGGTGAAATAACATGTTTTCTGGATTCTGATGATTATTGGTACCCGGAAAAAGTCGAGAAAACTGTTGCGAAATTTAAGGAAGCTTCATATGGGTTAGTATGTAACGATCTTCAAGAAGTAAATGAGTTGGGCATCAAAATCAGCAACCAGACCTACTGTCAATCTCATAAACTTTTCTTTCAGCATAGAGACCTGCTTGAGTTTATTATAGAACGCGAATTTATTTGGGCTTTTAGCCCGACTTCCGGCATTAGTCTACCAACTTCTATTGCAAAGAAACTTTTGCCTTTACCTGAAAAAGAATGGCGTATTTGTGCTGATAATCCTATTGCTTATGGCGCTTTATGTCATGCGCCTATTGGTGTTATTAAGGAACCCCTTGGCGCTTATCGATATCACGGAGCTAATTGCTATGCGTCTGTAATCAAAAATTCAGTTTCTTTACGTCTATCTAATTTCATAACCCAAATTAAAAGTTATCTTTTCCTCACTGATTATCTATCTTGTCTGGGGCGAACAGAAAGACCCAAAGAACCAAAAAGTTCTTATAGATTTTATCGTACCTTGTGTTTTATCACACGTGAAAGTCCTTGGCGTTATCTGTTCAATCTCTGGAAGCTTAACATAGTCTACCATAACATTCATAAAAAGTATGTTAATAATCCAAGGTTAACAACTGCTTGGTTTCTCCTGCTTGATACCATTCTGGTACTATTAACAATAATAAAGCTGCCAACGCCATACCGGTCCTTGCAAAAACTCTATCGTCAAGAAATTTTAAGCTTTGATTCTCGCGTGAGAGACTATATCGAATCTGATTGATACAAATTCGATAACCTTTATTTCGGACAGATCCAAATCCAATCTATTTCTGCAGTGGACAATGGTTTCAAAGGAAGATAAATTAACTCAACGCAAAACCTTACAAATAGGATGCTCCCGTGATATCTGGTTGTCATAATAGTTCTCTCTTGGTTTCTATTGTAATTCCTTACTACCAGCAGGCAAGTTGGTTATCTCAAGCTATCGATTCCTGCTTGACGCAAACTTGGCCATTGGAAAAACTGATATCATTACCTCAGTGAGTCGATTTACGGCAGACATAGTAAGGCGGTATTTTAAAAAACCCTTCAGTAAGCTTCATTAAAAGTGAACACTCAAACCGATATCAGTATTGCTCTCGCCACGCGTAACCGTGCCGCATCACTCGCTCGATTGTTCGACGGATTGGCTGCACAGGCCAATGCCCCACCCTTCGAGGTCATTATTGGTGACAACGGCAGCAGTGATGATACAATCGATGTAATTGAGCGGGTAAGGGATCGACTGCAGATCCGTTACGTATATGAGGAACGTCCTGGCAAGAGCCGAGCCCTTAACAATGCTTTGAAATTAGCACAGAGCGAACTGATCGTATTCACTGACGATGATGTCCAACCATATCCAAACTGGATAGCTCAGCTCTATGCGGCTTCAATAATATATTCGGATTGCAATGTATTTGGTGGGCAAATTGAGGTTAACCTTGAAGCAGTTCCGCGTTGGATAAAACGCTCACACAATTTGATGGCATTGCTCACTGCTACCCACAGATATGGAGATTCGGACACACGGTATTCATACGGACAGTATCCTTTTGGACCAAACATGGCAATTCGGCATCATCTGCTTACGGGTTTGGACTCTCCTTATCCTGAACACTTGGGCCCTGGAACTAGGATGCTGGTGGGCGACGAACATACATTCCTTTCACAATTCAGTCCTCCGAATGCAACAGATCGCATATTTGTAGCCAATGCACGTGTAATGCATGAGGTTGAATCTGAAAGCGTTAATTTTAACGGGGCGTTAAATAGGTGCTATTTAGCTGGACGAACGTATGGTATGCTTGGTATTCCTTATACAGCTCAGGATATAAACAGTCCAGTATCTACATTAACGTTGATACTTCAAAGAATGAGATCCTGTCAAAGCCTGCGTGAACTGATCTGCATTTCTGCCCGGTATATTGGCTATTTGCAAGGATACCATATGAACCGGCAAAAAGGGGGGAATTGAAATAGAAACATCAAAAAGCAGTAGTATTTTCAGCCCGATGGGAACCGGAAGCGGGGCATATGTTGTCCACAAGTTACTTGAAAGTCGGATCTCCGGTTATCATGTTTATGTCAACCATGAAAATCGTCGATTTTATGATTCAATTTTAAATACAAAAGAAAATCATTGTTCCCCTTATATTCATTTGTTTTTTATCTTAAAGAATATTTTGTTCAAGCAGTGAAAAGATTATTACCGATGAATTTTCTTAACAGGATAAGACGAATAATAAATTTTGAATATACTGAGGCTGATGATTAAATATTTGTATTTTCGGAAAGACTATTCATGATAAATTAAAGCCATTTATCCGATTTACTCCTACAGGATAGTAGATTAACAGATACTATGAAAAAACAAAATATAATAGATATTATAATTCCATCATATAATTCTAAAAAGACAATAATTCAATGCCTTGAATCTGTTTTTAAACAAAGTTACAAAAATACATATAAAGTAATCGTGGTAGATTCTTCAAATGACGGAACCGACGAAATCATCAGAAAATTTTTCCCACAAGTCCACCTCATATACCTTGACAAGCAAACATATCCTGGCGCGGCCAGAAATATCGGTGTTCAGGAATGTTTTTCAAAATATATTGGTTTCACAGATACGGATTGTATTGTTGATTATTACTGGATTGATAGAATTATTGCTCGTATGACGGAGAATCAATGTGATGCGGTTGGCGGTTCTGTTATAAATGGCACTCCGTACAGTATTATCGGAACTCTGGGATATTTTAACGAGTTCAGTGCTTTTATGCCTGGGATGAAATCAGGATTTGTTAAGGCAACAGCTACTGCTAATGTATGTTATAAAAAGGATATTTTTAAAAATCAAATGTTTATAGAATCAAGTTTTGCCGGTGAAGATACTGTTTTTCATTGGACTATTTTAGAAAATGGCGGAAGTTTATTTTTTGACCCGTCTATTAAAGTAACTCATTTAAACAAAACAGGAATGAAGAATGTCCTTCAACATCAACTACGAATCGGTCAGGGAGCGGGCAAAGCAAGAATTCTGTTGAAGAAAGACCTAGTGTTGATTCATTTTCCTGTATTGTGTATTTTAATACTGCCCTGGATACGTTTTCTAAGGATGCAAAAACGGATTTTTCATTATGATAAAACGATTTGGAAAAAAGTATTATTCTTTTCCCCTCTGTCTTTTCTTATATCATATAGTTGGTGTATTGGCTTTTTTCGATCAGTCAAAACAAATCAACATCGAAAAAACAATGGCCCATCTCATCCGAACACAGACATCTAAGGAAATTGCTGAATATTAATTTTTAGTATTTTTGTTCGTACCTGCTTTTATTCTTTTAACCGTTCCGTTGATACTTATCGAAAGGCTGATATCAAATGGGACATTCTGGATGCAAGAAGGCTGGGTTTTTTGCTAAAAAACAAATCAAATCAAAAATTGCAATTTAAAAATAATCAAGAAAATTTAGATCTAACCTGTCCTTATTGTCATTGCTATGGAATATTGAAAAAATGGGATGCAAGAAAAAAAATAAAATCTGTTACGGTATTATGGTGCAAAAATTGCGGGTTTGGATGGCAGTATCCGTATCCCACCGAGGATGAACTGCGTAATTTATATATAAATCAAGGTCTTTACCATGAAAAAATTGTGGATGAGACCCAGGGGGGGTTTCTTGAGAGAATAAAAAAATTGAATGAACTCAAACCTGAAAAAGGCAATATTTTAGACATCGGATCAGGAATGGGACATTTTTTAATGCATGCCCAGGAGGCGGGTTGGTCTGTTGAAGGGGTTGAACCTAGGGTTTCCGCATCCAAGTATTGTTATAACAATTTCGGCATCAACGTTTATAATGGCCTTTTTGAAGAATGGTCACAGAAAAAATTATATGATGTCATAACTCTTTGGGATGTTGTGGAACATGTTCACAACCCCTTTCATATAATGAATAAGAGTATCGATATGCTTGTTCCTGGGGGTTTGCTCGTTATGTCCATTCCCAATGCCTCTGGTCTGCCGGCAAGATGTTTTAAAGGAAACTGGCGATATATCATGGAACCGCATATTAATTATTTTACCATGAACTTTATCAAAACATTTATAAAACAAAAGCGACTTGAAGTCTTGAAAATGGATCACAGCATCAAAGCGCAAAGTATCTTTGAAGGAATTATTTCTTTGTTTCCGAATAAAATTGATACGGAAAATATTTATCGGATGACATATCAAAATACTGAATGCCAGGATGGCGTTAATTTTAACGCCAAAAACTACATGAAAAGCACCGTGAGAAAATTAATTTTCAAATTTAATAAGCTATCCTTTCCGGTGCCGATTGGTGACCTGGTTGATATTTATTGCCGAAAAAAATAATTTTCTGGAGAAAGGGCGGAGCGAGCAAAATCATCTCTCCCAAGCACATAAAACAGATGACTCATGGGTACGATTGAACAAGCCTCTTTTAAAGACATGCCCTATAATCCAAAAATCACATCAATACTGAGCAATTACGAGTTCTTATCTATTCTCATAATCTCAATTTGTTATTCCAATCGGCTGCAATATTATATTATGTTGACAAAAACTGATTTTGCAGCTAATAACAATACTAACAACATTTATGGAGAATAGCAGCATGATTACTGATTGTGCCACAGTTTCAAACAGGGGATATATTATCCTGCCTGCACGCATTCGAAAAGAGATGAATATAAAATCAGGCACAAAAATCCTCTTAAGCAGGGAAGACAACAAAATCATCCTCTATCCGGTTTCTTCCTTCACTGAAAAGCTGTCAGGTTTAACGGCGGGCAGCTTTGGTGAAGATGCGGATCAAGTCAAAGAATATATCGACAAAGAACGGAAAGACAGGTCATTGTGATAAAATCTTCCACTCTGGAAAAAACCGTAACAGGAAAATTTGTATTGGTTGATACAAATATCATCATTTACTTGACCGATTCAATACCACCTTATGAGAAATTATCAAGGCAATTGTTTGAGATGATTGAAAAAGGAGAAGTGTCGGCCGTACTGTCGGTTATATCAGTAGCAGAAGTTATGCAGGGGCCTTTGAAAAAAGGATCAATTGAAAAAGCGCATGAAGTTAAAAATTATCTTATGAATTTTCCGAACGTACATTGTCAGGACATAACGGGAGACGTTCTGGATAATGTAGGGAAGAATTCGGCAATAGAGTGGTCTCAATTAAGAGTGATGGACAGCCTGATTCTTGCATCAGGACTGGTAAACAGCGTTAATCTTATAATATCCAATGATATTCATTTTAAAAAAGCACTGGCCGGGGACATAATTTTAGCTTTTGATTAAATAACCTTTGGTTTTGATTACTTCTTTCCCAGCACATAAAACAGATGACTCATGGGCAGCTTGAACACGCCTTTCCGAAAGGTCATGTCCCATAATCCCAAAGCTTTCATCCATCCCGAATAATTGCCGGTTTTTACATATTCGATAAACGGCACTTCCCAAACAGGTTTTTCTTTCGGAGGTTCTTCACCTTTGCTTCCGAATCTTACATGAAGACGGATGTCTCTCGGCCCGCTCGGATCAGGCCAACCGGGAGTGTCGATGGCGCCATATTCAATGACGTTCAGGCCGGCTTGATAAAACATTTTTTTAACTTTAGTTATGTGGTTATATTCAACCTGGCCGTGAGTCCATGGAAAACCAAATATTTTATGTATAAGTCTGTGCCAAGGATAGCCCGGCTGGAAGTTGTTGCAGGTTACAAGAAGAACATACTTTGCTGAAATCCGTTTCATCTCTTCCAAATATTTCAGCGGATCTTCAAGACCTGTCCAAGTTACGAAATTCCAGGCAAGATCAAACCGGTTGTTTTCAAAACCGGAATTGTAAACATCAATATTCAAAAAAGTTTCAACCTTATCATTAATCCCAAGCACATCCCACCCGTACATCATATCCATTTCCGGATTAACCAGCGCGACATCGCACCCGGCTTTCCCGAAACCTATCGAATATAGCGATCCGGCTGCTTTTGCGCCGTGGCTCGGCATCTCAACAACGCTTTTAAGACCAAGCTCCCGCGTCATTATGGTGTGAAGCTGCAGCAGCACGTAGCGGTCGTATGTCACACCAAATACTTCAACTTCCTTTCCCACCGACACCTCTCTTTATACCCACCCTTTTGTCCTGTACCAGTCAATTGTATTTTTAATTCCGATACGTGGATCGATCTTCGGATTGAATCCCAGCTCTTTTTCAGCTTTATCAACGGAAAAAACCCTGTCAGCAAGCGTTGATTCAATGTTCTTTCTTGAAACCGGCGGCGTTTTCCCTATAAAAGTAAATGCCTTTTCAATAACCGAGGCTGCGGCTAAAGCGGCCCACTCCGGAACATAAAGAGTGGGTTTTCTGGAGCCCAGAGCATCCCGGGTGATTTTCCGGATCACATCAAACGGTTCTGACTTCCGGTTGGTAATCAGGTAAATCTGGCCCGGTATTCCTTTTTCAGCAGCCAGCAGCAGGCCGTCAACCGCATCCTCCACATGGATCAGGGGGGTCAGCTTGGATCGGTTACCGACTTTGGGAAAAAGTCCTTTTTTTGCCATGCGGACCAGTTTTAACATATCCCGTTTGTCACCGGGACCATATACCATAGAAAACCTTATAATAACTGCCGGCAGACTTTCTTCACGCACCATCCGCAATACCTCTTTTTCCGCCCGAAGTTTGCTTCTGCCGTAGGGATGGTGAGGGAAGCATTCGCTTTTTTCGGTTGCCGGAACATCCTGACAAATTCCCATTGCCGCAACAGTGCTGCAATGAACGATTTTTTTAACGCCTGCATCTAAAGCCGCTTTCATGATATTGACGGTTCCTCCAACATTGACCGCGTCAAACTGTTCCTCACTGACGGCAAAATTGCTCATATGCCCGAGTGTCGCCATGTGAATGAGGCAATCCATATTCTTCGCAATCCCGATCAATGTTTCAGGATGTTCAATATCTCCTATTACAATTTCGACTCCGGCAATGTACGAAATTTTCTCTTCGCTTCCCGGGCGCACCAGGCATCGGCAGGCATGGCCGCTATCCATGAGTTTTTTAATCAAGTGCGGGCCGACAAATCCTGTCGCCCCGGTAATCAGGTATCGCACATCATTCCTCTTTATGCATTATCACTGTTATTATTTCTGTTTTTTATAACTACTCAGCCACAGATTCACACTTATCATCGTTGATATTTTTTCTTTTATTATAATTACTCAACTCATTTATATTGTTAGACTGTTAGTTAAAAAAACCTTCAGCCTATAAGCCTACAGTCTATTAACCTTAAGTTTTTTATTTCTTTGTATGTAAATTTATCTGTGTTCATCTGTGTGAATCTATGGTTAAATAGTTACCTGTTTTTTATCATCTCTCGCAACACCCTCAGGAGTGACGTCCCATGCATCAGAATATTGGAATACATCTGATTGGCCATGGGGCAATGGCAGTTGCCGGCTTGAATATATGAGCGCACTTCTCCGGCCTGCGGACTGTTCCATAATTGATGGAAATCAAAATCGTTGTCGCGCAGGTTTCCCATTGATTTCTCATAGCCCAGAGTGCAGCAGGCCCAGATATCGCCGTATGGTGACAGGTGCGCATTCGAAATACCCGCATAACATGGAATAACCTGCCGGTTTTCCTCAAGAATTCTGACAGCAAGATCGTAATATACCAGGCGAAATGCCCCGGTTATGCGATGGAACAATAAATCGTTCTTCATATTTGCCCGGATATGTGAAACAAAATGTTTAATCGCCCGCCTGTAATCCCCGGCCGACGGCGTTATCGAGTGCCCGGTATTGAACATTTCAGAACGCTCTTCCGCAATTTCATTTCTATAACTGTCCGCGCCGAGCGTGCCGACGAACCGGGCAATCTCTTTTATTTCATTTACATTCCATCTTGAAATAACGGTGCCAAGCTCTGCATGAAAATTGGGAAAATCAGGTTGCAGCGCTTTAAGCCGATTGAACAACTCCACGACTTTCTTAAAATTGCCTTTTACTCCGCGGATTTCATCATGCTTGTCACCGATATGATCAAGACTTGGTTTAACCGTCAACCGGACAGCGGGGAAATTTGTACTTATAAAATCCAAAATTTCACGTGTTTTTGTTTCGACAAGTTCAGCATCGATGCCATTCGTTGGAATGTGAATAATACCCGGAGAGAGATACCGGCAGGAGAGTTTTATAATTTCCGTTATATCCGGCCGCAAAAATGGCTCACCGCCGCTTATGTTAAAAACATAAATGTGCCCCATTGAGCTAAATATTTTTTCGATTTCGCCAAGCGTCAGTTCCTGACTGCATTTTTCAGGGTGTTTTATATATATCGACCATATCCCGCATGTACGGCAGCGGGACTGACACATATTGGTGACCGAAAAAGTGAGATTCAGCGGCAACCCGTAAGGCACGATTCTCCGGCGGGCCAGGCGGTATTGAATCATTTTTGGGAGTACTTCTTTAAGATAACTCACTGATACCTCTTCATGAGACCTTTGCGTAAAGGTCTCTTCATAAATGCGCTCTTACACGTCAAGTATTCTACGGTACACGGAGCATGTTTCTTCAGCTATTACCGGCCAGGAAAGTTTTTTGGCGACGATATCCGATGCTTCCGCCATTGCATTAAGCCTTGCAGGATCTTTCAGGCATTCAGTTATTACAACAGCCAGCGAATTCGGATCTCCGGGAGGAACAACTAACCGGCGTTCCGTTACGAGATCGGGCAATCCACCCACATCCGTTACAATAAGTGGCTTGCGGAAAGAAACAGCCATAGCCCCTACTCCGCTCTGACTGTCGAATCGATGGTAAGGCAGAACAACAATATCGGCTGCCGTAAAAAATCTGTAAACCTCGCCGGAAGGTATGTAATCAAGGTAAGTCGATATAAAGTCGCCGATTTTAAGCTCATTTATCAAACCGCGATATGGTTCCCAGTTTTCCCATAATTTCCCAGCTATCAGCAGGCGGGATTCAGGCGCTTTTTTTAAAACTTCCGCAAAAGCTTTAATCGCTGTTTCAATTCCTTTGTAAGAACGGATTGCCCCAAAAATCAGTATAATTTTATTATCCGGCTCAAATCCCATTTCCTTTCGGATATCTGCTTTTTTTATCCCGTGCTTTACATGAAAATCAAGTGAGCCGTGGGGAATCAGGCTCAGCTTTTCGGGCCTGACTCCATATACCGAAACCATCTGCTGTTTATTTATTTCTGTATGGACGATGAAATGATCGCACATTTTAAACAGCAATCCGGACAGGATTTTATATATGACAGAATTTTCATGAGGCAGAACATTATGCACAGTAATGAGAACCCGCCTTCGCCTGATCTTAAAGCAGCAACAGATAACGGCATAAACCGGAAAAAGAGGCAGACTCCACCACTGGGCATGAAGCATTTGGGCGCGGCTGCAAAGTCCTTCTCTCAACCATGTTAAAGGATTGTACCATGTAAGCCTGCGTTCGACTTTTAATCCGGAATGACTGATAGACGGAAATGTTTTGTCCTCCCCGAGTCCGCCTCCGGGGTATATAAAAGCGGGATAGAGCTTTTTAAAGGAGATGAATTCAACTTCAACAAGATTTGCAATAGATAATGCCAGTTCCAGACAATAGCTGCTTAAGCCCCGAAGCGGCGGCAGGGTTCCCAGCATGGCGATTTTCATTTTATCCGGGCGTTCATGTTGAGATCTTTGCATAACCTCGACGATTAAAACCCCTCCTCTTATTTATGAGACATTTGAAGAACGCCAAATAAGATCTCTTTATCCGATAATCATGATTAAATCGCCTGTACTAACCTGCGCCCCTTTCTGAACAATTATCTCCTTCACTGTTCCCGTGGTATCAGCAACAAGGTTATTCTCCATTTTCATGGCTTCAATAATAACCACCGGATCACCAGCTTCAACCCTGTCTCCCACTTTTACCATGATATCCAGAATCAGGCCAGGTATTGGCGCTACTATTGAACCAGCTCCTGCAGGAGAAGTCTTCTTTAGAGCCGGAGCGGGAATAGCAGGAATATCAGGTTTAGATAAAGAAGGAGGATTCACGGGTGCAGGAGAAGTTTGGACGGGTGCGGCAGCAACTCCGCCATTTGAATTATCATATCCTTCGATTATAATTTTATATGGTTTACCATTTACTGTAACCTGAGCCGTTCCTCCAGTTATTTCTCCAACCTCTACCTCAAAATTCATACTGTCGACATTTATTTTATATATCACAAAAAAACCTCCCGGAATAAAAATATTAAAAACCAATTTTAGTATAATGAACTCGTAAAAAGTCATAATTCAGACGGCAAAGTAAAAAGCTCATTATGCAAGGCGCGCGAATCTTGAGGAATGAAGCGTACATAGAAGTACGCTGCAATGACGAAAGATGAAGCGCAACACAGCAGAATGACTTTTTACAAAGCCGTCAAGTTTGGCGATTAAAGACCATAGCTTTGTCATTCATAATTCTTTTACGGCCCTGCTCTGCCCAGGTTGATTGCTCATCATCGGAAACCGGTTCAGGCCTTATTTCTTCCATTCCCGCAGACAAATGCATTTTAAGAGCAATCGCAATTGCGGCCGCGGCTTGCGGACTGATAACTTTTTCGTCAACAGAAGAAACATCTCTAGCCGGAATGGTTTCCCTTTTATTTGCAGAATACCCCCCTGCTCTTTCATCTTCATTTTTCTTCATTATCTGGGTGAATATTTTTCCGGAAATTATCATTCCGATCATCAGTATCCCAAGAACCAGGAAAATTCCGAAAAAACGTATAAAAAGAGTGCCCAGGGCGTAACCCCAGAAGGAATCCTTGGGACCGCCTATCAGAGTTATCCGCCCGTCAACTGCTCCATCCATGTCAGATGGCCCACCGTCTTTTGCTTTCACTACAAGCTCATATATCCCGTCAGGATGTACGATTTTTTGAGCTTCTGTATTTATCCATGGCTCCTTCTGATTTTGAGTTGCCACCCAGAACTCTGTTGAACCGCTGAAAAAATTTGAAAAAAAATGGACGGTTGCTTCATAATTAAGTTCAACATTTTCCAACTTAATTTCAAAAAAGTCGGACTTATAATTTTTAGTATCGAGTTCGGGTCGCTTTAGAGCCTCAAAATCTATTCCGGTCACATTTACGAGCTTTCCGCCGGAAGCTTTAAAGTCGATCACAACACTGGTGCTTTTAGCTCTTGGAATAAATTTTGCGCTTATTTTATCCTCTCCGGCAGTAAATTCCGGCCTGGGCTTCTCAATATCCTCCCCGAATGCTGCAAAAGAATTTGAAGGATACAATAATACACAACTCAATAAGATTAATAATGTAATTACATATTTAAACAGGATATAAAATTTCATGTTTTTATAAATCATGATCTCCTCCTGCTAATTGAACATGGCTATGAACATTCCTGCAGCGGCGGCGCTGCCAATAACACCGGCAAGGTTTGGACCCATGGCATGCATAATCAGCCAGTTGTCTTTATCCGCCTTGAGGCCCTCCGAATGGCTAACCCTTGCAGCCATCGGCACGGCTGAAACTCCGGCAGAACCTATTAGAGGATTCATTTTTTCCTTTAAAAACCTGTTCATAATATGCACTGTCAGTATACCACCGAAAGTACAAATCACAAAATCGAGCAATCCGAAGGTAAAAATAAAGAGCGGTTTCCAGGTAAGAAAAGTATTCGCCTGCATTGTTGCTCCAACGGACAGACCTAAAAATATCGTAACTATATTCATCAGCGCGTTCTGGGCGGTATCTGAAAGACGCTTCACGACACCGCATTCGCGCATGAGGTTCCCGAACATGAACATGCCCATAAGAGGCGCTACAGCCGGAATTAAAAGCACTATCAGGACTGTTGCTATAAGAGGGAAAAGAAGCTTTTCCCTTGGCGAAACATCTCTTAGCTGTCTCATTTTTATCTTCCGCTGCTCTGGAGTGGTCAACAGCCGCATAATCGGCGGCTGAATCAAGGGTACCATTGCCATGTATGAATAAGCGGCAAGAGCATTGGCGCCAAGCAGATGAGGCGCCAGTTTTGCAGTAAGATAAATAGTGGTAGGACCATCAGCGCCGCCTATAATGCCCACAGATGCCGCCTCCTTAAGGGTAAACCCAAAAAAGAGCGTTCCGATATATGTGACGAATACTCCAAGCTGGGCGCCTGCTCCGATAAGAAGCGTTTTGGGATTTGCAATGAGGGGGCCGAAATCGGTCATAGCCCCCAGACCAAGGAAAATTACACAGGGTATGATTTCCCATTCAATTCCATATCTGTAAAATGCCCTGATAAGTTCGGGGTTGCCGTGTTCGGTAAAGCCCATGAGAGGAGTCAGTGGGAAATTGACCAGGAATATTCCAAAACCGATAGGCATTAAAAGCAGCGGCTCATATTCCTTTGCGATTGCGAGATAGAGGAAAAAAAGCCCGACGCAGATCATGATAATTTCCTTGATGGTAATGCTCGGAACACCCGTCTGTGTCAAAATAATATTTTTTAAAAGCTCTAAAACCTGATCCCAAGACATGATTATCACTCCTATTAAAATTGAGTTATTTTATATGGTTCTTCTCCCAATTGGTTGGGAGAAAGGGGTCCAGGATTCGAGGATTCAAGGGTTCAAGTGTTTGTTTTCTAATGATTTTATCAGAGCTTTAAGCATCCTCTCAACCTCCCCGATATCTTTCTGAAGTTCTGACAAGCTTTCTTTATTGAGATAGCCCAGATCTCCGGATAATAATATTTGCGTCTCTAATTCACACGTAGAGCCGTAGGCTATATATAATGATCTTAAATAATCCGGAGTTGTTTTTCTCCCATATCCTTCTGCAATGTTGCTCGGAATAGACATAGCCGCCCTTCTCATTTGGGAGGTTAATCCAAAGCGCTCACTTTTGGGAAATGTTTTCGTAGCTTTATAAATCGCCAGGCATAGTTGATAAGACTTTTGCCAAACTTTTAACTCTTTGTAATTCTTAAGCATTACACTTGAATCCTTAAACTCTTGACCCTTGGAATCCTGTTTTTACTCACTCGAATCCTTGAACCCTTGAACCCTCGAACCCTCATAGAATCACCAACTAATTTGGAGATGATCCTTTTATATTGGCATGATACTCCTGTAAAGGACGAACCTTCGGATCCTCTTCACGGCGTGCGGCTATCCCTTTTGCTGCCGCTATTGCCGCCGCAGTAGTAGAGATGTACGGAACCTTATACTTGATAGCGGCCTTCCTTATATCGGAACTGTCTTCCGCGCTTTTTCTCCCGCTCGGGGTATTTATCAGTAGGCTGATTCTGCCTGTTTTCACGGCGTCCATAAGATCTGGCCTTCCAAAACCGAGCTTTGAAACAAGAGTTGTTTCTATTCCTCTTTCTTTGAGAAACTCGTGGGTTCCCTTTGTAGCCATGACTTCAAATCCGAGATCCCTGAAGAGCCTTACCGGTTCAAGAGCAGCGGTCTTGTCCCTGTCGGCTATTGTAAACAATACGCTCCCTTCAAGTGGAAGTGTAACCTGAGCAGCCTCCTGTGCCTTGTAAAAAGCCCTTCCATATGATGTCGACAGCCCCAGCACTTCACCTGTGGAACGCATTTCCGGCCCCAGGACAGGATCAACCTCGTGAAACATGTTGAAAGGAAATACCGCCTCCTTGATACCATAGTGTGGAATTAACCGCTGTTTAAGGTTAAGCTCCGAAAGGGTTTTGCCGAGAATAACCTGGGTCGCCAGTCTGGCCATTGAGATATTGCAAACCTTCGAAACTATAGGCACTGTCCGGGAGGCTCTCGGATTTGCTTCAAGAACATAAACCGTATTTTCGAAAATGGCATACTGGATATTCATAAGGCCTACTACATGAAGAGTTACCGCTATTTTCTTTGTATACTCACTTATGGTTTCAATATGCTTCGGCGGAATACTCACAGGAGGAATCACGCACGCGGAATCGCCGGAATGGATGCCGGCAAGTTCAATATGCTCCATCACGGCCGGCACAAACGCGTTTGTTCCGTCTGCAATAGCATCTGCCTCCGCTTCTATTGCATTATCAAGAAACTTGTCAATCAAAACCGGCCTTTCAACAGAAACATCCACCGCTGCTTTCAGGTAGCGCCTGAGCATATCCTCGTTCTGGACAATTTCCATTCCACGGCCGCCCAGAACATAAGAAGGACGTACCATCAGGGGATAACCTATCTTGTCTGCAATCTCCTTTGCCTCTTCCATGTTTATTGCCATACCCGATTCAGGCTGCGGTATTCCAAGCTCGCGCATGACTTTCCTGAACTGATCCCTGTCCTCCGCGAAATCGATCGTTTCCGGAGACGTTCCGAGAATCTTCACTCCTGCTTCTTCAAGCTCTTTTGCTATATTAAGAGGAGTCTGGCCTCCGAACTGGGCGATTACTCCTTCAGGTTTTTCCTTCTCGTATATGCTTAAAACATCCTCGACGGTAAGCGGTTCAAAATATAATTTGTCGGATGTATCGTAGTCGGTTGATACTGTTTCGGGATTGCAGTTGACCATGATAGATTCGAATCCGGCATCCCTGATGGCAAAAGCTGCGTGAACACAACAATAGTCAAATTCGATTCCCTGGCCAATCCGGTTGGGACCTCCGCCAAGGACCATGATTTTTTTCCGTCCGCTTACGCTTACTTTATCAGGAGCGTTGTATGTGGAGTAATAATAGGCCGCGTTTTCAACTCCGCTGACCGGCACAGGCTCCCAGGCTTCAACAACACCTATCTTCTTCCGTTGTTCCCGAATCTTTTTTTCTGAAACGCCGAGTAATTTTGCAAGATACCGGTCGGCAAATCCGTCTTTTTTTGCCTGAACAAGGAGCGCATCGGGAATCTCATCTTCCTTATGTTTCAGTATCTGTTCCTCAAGTTCCACCAGTTCTTTCATCTGGCTTATAAACCATGGTTTTATGTGTGTAATTTCGTACAGCTGGTCAATATCGGCTCCTTTTCTCAGGGCTTCGTACATGATAAACTGGCGTTCACTGGTTGGAATCCTGAGCATATTGATAAGCTGTTCAAGGGGCTGTTTATTAAAATCTTTGGCAAAACCAAGACCGTACCTGTTTATTTCAAGACTCCTGATAGCCTTCTGTAGAGCCTCCTTATAGTTTTTCCCGATGCTCATTACTTCGCCGACAGCCTTCATCTGGGTTCCCAGCCTGTCTTCAACTCCGTCAAATTTTTCGAATGCCCACCGGGCAAATTTTATCACTACATAATCACCTGAAGGTGTGTATTTCTCAAGAGTTCCGTCCCGCCAGTAAGGAATCTCATCGAGAGTCAGACCTCCTGCAAGAAGGGACGATACTCTGGCGATAGGAAATCCGGTTGCCTTTGATGCCAGGGCAGAAGAGCGCGACGTGCGGGGATTAATTTCAATCACCACAACGCGGCCTGTCTTCGGATCATGAGCAAACTGGATGTTTGTACCGCCTATAACCTCAATAGCTTCAACTATCGCATAAGAATATTCCTGCAGGCGCTTTTGAAGTGCAGGGTCAATTGTAAGCATCGGAGCGGAGCAGAAACTGTCTCCTGTATGAATCCCCATAGCGTCAATATTTTCTATAAAGCAGACGGTAATCATCTGGTTTTTGGCATCCCGCACCACTTCAAGTTCAAGCTCTTCCCAGCCCAGGACAGATTCTTCAACAAGTATCTGATGGACGCGGCTCGCCGCCAATCCACGTGCGGCAACCGTCCGCAGTTCTTCAATATTATAAACAAGCCCCCCGCCTGTTCCTCCCATGGTATAGGCGGGCCGGATAACCACCGGATAACAAAGCTCGCCCGCAACTTTTTCGGCATCTTCAACCTTATTGACAATACTGCTTTTCGGCATGTCTATTCCTAGCCTGTTCATCGTATCCTTGAAAGCCTGTCGGTCTTCGCCCCGTTCAATTGCATCGACATTAACACCGATAATCTTGACGCCGTATTTTTCAAGAACACCCGCAAGGTGGAGTTCTGATGACAGGTTCAATCCTGTCTGTCCGCCTAAATTGGGCAAAAGCGCGTCCGGCTTCTCCCGTGCAATAATCTCGGTCAAAGTTTTAAGGTTAAGAGGTTCAATATATGTCACATCTGCCATTCCGGGGTCAGTCATTATTGTTGCCGGATTTGAATTTACGAGTACAACCTCATATCCGAGTGAACGCAGAGCTTTGCATGCCTGTGTGCCTGAATAATCGAATTCACACGCCTGTCCGATAATAATCGGGCCTGAACCAATGATAAGAATCTTTTTAATGTCGTTGCGCCTCGGCATACTTGCTCCTTTTTAATTTTTGTTGAGTTATCATATCAAAATTATACTTACCTGTGATTTACTTAAAATACGGATAGTTATATATATTGCGGGTCGATTGAAAAATGTTAGCAATACTGGAAAAAATATGTTAGTTTGAGCACCTCTTAAAATCAAGATAAAATTTTTATATATTTTAAGTGAAGGGGTATAGGCTGAAGTAGGATAGACTGAAGTATAAATCATGCGTGATCATACAAAACTTCGGGCATTTGAGTTGGCTGATGAAGTAGCAATAATGGTTTATCAAATAACCTCGAGGTTTCCGAAAGAAGAGTTGTTTGGTTTGACCTCTCAAATACGGCGTGCAGCAATTTCAGTTCCTTCCAACATTGTGGAAGGTTGTGCCCGTGACAGCAAGGCGGATTATCTCAGATTTCTCAATATAGCATTTGGGTCATTAAGAGAACTACACTATCAACTGAATTTATCGAATCGATTGAAATTTTTGAGTGTTAAAGATTCATCTATGATTGAATCAAAGATCGTAGAAACTGAAAAGGTCTTGAACGGCTTGATTTGTTCCCTGCGAGATGTTTCATAACCTTCAGCCTTCAGCCTTTAGCCTTCAGTCTAAAGACTATACATTTTTTTCACAGAGGAGCTTTATATGGGCGGATTATTCGGCGTAGTATCAAAGGATGACTGTGTAAACGATCTGTTTTACGGCACTGATTACCACTCGCATCTTGGAACAAAACGGGGTGGAATGGCTGTTTCGAACAGAAAAGGGTTTGAAAGATCAATTCACAGCATAGAAAATAATTATTTCAGGTCAAAATTTGAACCCGATCTTCCGAAATTCAAGGGAAATCTCGGAATAGGAGTTATCAGCGATAATGATTCTCAACCTCTTATAATAGGATCTCATCTTGGGACATTCGCTATAGCGACTGTCGGGAAACTTAATAACATAGAAAAACTGTCCAAAAATGCATTTAAGAAAAAAATGCATTTTTCCGAAACAAGCGGAGACAAAAACAATCCAACCGAACTTGTGGCAATGCTTATTTGCGAAGAAGACTCCTTCGAAAATGGGATTGAAAGCGCCCAGAAAGCAATAAAAGGTTCCTGCTCAATCCTTCTGCTCACTAACAAGGGAATTTTTGCTGCAAGAGACAGATTGGGCAGAACGCCTCTTGTTATCGGAAAAAAAGATGGCGCTTTCGCCGTTGCTTCGGAAAACTGTTCATTTCCTAATCTCGGCTATGCAACCGAAAGATTTCTCGGCCCCGGTGAAATCGTCTTTCTTACTTCCGGGAGTTGCGTCCAAAAGAAAAAGCCGGGAAATAAATTGCAGATATGCTCATTCCTTTGGGTGTACTATGGTTATCCAGCGTCGGAGTACGAAGGCATAAACGTGGAATATGCCCGTAACAGGTGTGGCAGCGCGCTTGCAAAAAACGATAATGTTATTATCGACTGTGTGGCAGGAATTCCGGATTCAGGAATCGGTCACGCAATCGGCTATGCAAATGAAAAGAAAGTACCCTATATAAGGCCGTTTGTAAAATACACTCCGACCTGGCCAAGAAGTTTTATGCCCCAGAATCAGAAAACAAGAGACCTTGTTGCGAGGATGAAACTCATACCTGTCAGAAAACTTATTGAAGGCAAGAAAATTCTGTTTTGTGAAGACTCAATAGTAAGAGGAACACAGCTGAAAGAAAATATAGAGATTTTATTTGATTACGGAGCTGTTGAATTACACATGCGTCCCGCGTGTCCCACTCTGATTTATCCATGCGAGTTCTTGAATTTTTCCACGTCAAGATCGACTCTTGATCTTGCGGGAAGAAAGGCTGTCCGTGAAATCGAGGGACGTGAAGACAAGAATCTTGAAGAATATGCTACCGCAGGCTCTGAAAAGAACCTTCTGATGATAGACAAAATAAGGCGGCGTTTGAAGTTGACGACATTAAGTTATCAAAAACTTGATGATCTTGTTGAAGCAATAGGCCTTCCCAAAGAAAAACTCTGCACGCACTGCTGGGACGGGTCAAGCTGGTTTTAAAATTAACAACATTTCGGGAATGCGCCGATTTTATTCCTTCGAAATCAGAGAGCGATCCGATTCACGTCTTTCATAACGCATCTGGCAAATTTGCTCGGATATAAGCCCCATCATGAAAACGATTATGGATGTCGTTATTAGTAACGCACTCATATTTGTAAACCTGCCGTGCATAATCAGTGTGAACATGTAATACAAGAAACCTGTCATAAATATTGCGAAACTGATCGGAAGAAATATTCTTAAAGGGGAATAGAGAGTACATATTTTTGTTATTATCATAAAAAATCTCACTCCGTCCCTGATCAACTTAATGCTGCTCTTTCCCGCTGTCCTTGCCTTTATTTTTATCGGAATATACTTAAGAGACCAGCCGCTTCTTAAAACACACAAAGTTAAAGTTGTGGGATACGAATAGGTATTCGGAATAAGGTATAAAAAACTTCTTGCAATCTTCGATTTTGTCACCCTGAAACCTGAAGTAAGGTCCTGAATATAAAATTTGGCAACATAAGACGCGAGCCAGTTGTATACTTTATTCCCAATGGCGCGTCCTACAGATGCTTGACCTTTTATTGATCTTGCGCCAACCACCATATCATAATCAGGCATGTATTTTAAAAAGCTTGCAATATCGGCAGGATCATGCTGACCGTCGGCATCCATGAAAACCAGCACATCTCCCGATGCAACTCTTATCCCGCTTTTGATCGCCGCACCGTTGCCTATATTGTAAGGATGGCTGTATACATAAGCCCCGGCATTTTTTGCGGCTTCAGCGGTATTATCTGTCGAGCCGTCATTTATAACAATGACTTCAAAATCCGGATAAAGATCTTTAATCTTTAAAATGAGATTTCCAATCGTCGCGGGTTCGTTATATGTGGGCAATATTACAGATACTTTAAAATTTTGCATTTTTCTTTTATTGTAGCTCACTGCAAGAGATCGCTGGAAATCTTCGGCCTTCAGTCTATTCCCCTCTCGCTTTTATTCAGTTCATACAGGCCATGTCCGCCTTTTGAAAAAAGGAGCGTGGTGTTTTCTTTGAAAAATCTGCTCAGAGAATCCTTCTCATCAGTGTTAAAATTGTTATTAGCCCACTTGTTAAACATATCATACCACATAAGAAGGTGAGTGATGCCTTTTTTTCTTAAATCGGAGCTTATCATATTTCCATTTTTAATGGAATGTATAAGAATGGAGTAATCAAAAAGCATCTCCCTGTCACTGTAATAACTGCGGTTGCCAAGAAATAAGCAGAGAATCTTTGCATCAGCCGGAAGATTACCATTTGCGTATTTAATTGCCGCGTACTCGGGACGGTATTTTTCAATGTATTCGTCGCGCCCTATATCTCCGCGCAAATATTCCACAGGAGTTACAAGTCTGAACTGCTGAAATACATAAACGGCATTAAATGATATTATTACGGCAAAGAATAAAAAGAAACAGAACAATAACATTCTGTCTGATGAAACAGGGAATCGGGTTTTTAGCAGTGAAAATATATTATGGAGTCCCATGACGGAAAGCATAACAAGCGGAGGAATCACAGGCGCGATATATCTTATTCTCATATCGGTTTGAACAAACGCAAACAGGATAAACAAGATTGAAAACAGGAGTAATATTCCCTTTTCCAGCCTTATGATATAGTTATCCTGTTTTATGCGAATAAAAGCAAAAAAGGGTAAGATAAATAGGAAGGGAGAAAGCTTGCCGTCAAAGTATTTTGGATTGTTATCCTCTCCTTCAAAGAATATTCTCACCGGAATAAGAACTGTTTGTATCAATGATTCATTGAATATTATGCGTCTTACGGTAAAATGACTCCATGCTCTGCCGCTCTTATCCTTTACCGGCGGCGTTATTAAATTATCCCCTTCATCCTGCATTGTCTGAACAGGCACCGCATTTAATCCGCTGAAAAAGCCCTGATAAAGAGGATAAACCGGATTTTTTGTCCAGACGTAATTCCTTATCATCCACGGAGAAAAAACCAGAAGAACGATTAATATATAGAGCGCGCCAAAAGAAAGCGCTTTCAGGGAAACCTGACTGCCCTCTTGAATTGAACCGGTTCGTTTTTCTTCATTCCCGGCGATGCGGGAATAGGCAAAAATCACGAATATGGACAAGAGGAAAAATACAATCAGGGCATTATATTTTGTCCCCAGGGCAAGGCCGCAAAAAATGGCGGAAACGATGAGATGCTTGAGTTTGAATTCATCTTCAATCCATTTAAACAGAAATATAATTGATGCTGTTGAAAAAAAGATTAATCCCAGATCGACATAAACGGTTATCGAAAGCTTGACGATTACCGGAATCGATAAAAATAAAAGAGAGCCGAAAAGTGCAAAAATCCGATCAGTCCTTTTTTTTAAATACCCGTACACAAGAAACGCTGTCAGCAATGCGAAAACGAAATGGATATATTTGGGAACTATATCATTCCCGAAATAAAGAGGCATCATATATAACAGATCAAGATTCATGGGATAATAGGAGAATATCACCGAAGGAATTTCATACATTCCCCCATGGTTCAGATATAGCTTTGGAACAGCAAGGTGATGTGTAAGGGCATCCCTGCTTACCGGAGGAACTGAAGATAATAAAATTACGGAAACAATCAGAACTGCTATAAGACCTGCAAGAATAATATATATGTAACTACTCTGCCACTGATCTACGCTCCGCCACACTGATTGGCGGACTGATATTTTTTCTTTTTTTATCATATACAAATCTTTGCATTTAAATCTATTTGCGTTCATCTGTGTGAATCTGTGGCTTAATAATTACCAACTTTCCTCAATATTTCTGCAGGTATTTGGCCAAGATATAACTTGCCGTTTATCATGTAAGCCGGAGTCCCTGTAATACCGGCTTTCAAGCCATCTTTGATATCAAGCCACAGAACACGCCTGATATTGTTGTCATATATGGATAAAGCAAGCTTTCTGCTATCGAGGCCTGTCTTTTCGGCAAGTTCTCTTATATCAATTTTTTCGCTGCTGATATCAACACCAAAAAGTATATCGTTCATCTCCCAGAATTTTCCCTCTTTCGACGCATAGATTGCCAGCAGGGACATGTCACCCGATCCAACATGAAAAGGCTCTTTTACAATCGGATTGAACTTATGATCCATCGGGTAATGCCTATGAACAAGTCTTATTTTTTCAGGATTCTTATCGACAAGCCGGCGAAGAAAAAAATGCATTTTTTTGCACTGGAAACAGAGATAATCGGTGAACTCGGTTATCACAAGTTCAGGATTTTCCGAGCCTCCGATCCAAGGATGCCCGTCTACAGTTAT
Source organism: Desulfobacterales bacterium (assembly GCA_046485065.1). GTDB lineage: Bacteria > Desulfobacterota > Desulfobacteria > Desulfobacterales > RPRI01 > RPRI01. The sequence goes on from JAWOHP010000030.1 coordinate 45,542, forward strand.
GCCCTTGGGAATATTCGAAGAAAGAGGAGGTGGTGTAAGATTCCAGTAAGCAGGGAAATAAACAAAAGCTGATATAGCAAGAACTGCGTACGGAGCGAATAAGAAGAAGAATAATTTTTTTTTATTAAAAACGAATTTAATATCCTGCCAAAACCCTTTAATAATTTCTTCTTTTTCTCCGAATCTTCTGATTATCAGCAACGAGTAAAATAAAAGTAAAAAATTTATCCCGTAGCTTGCAATGCACATTATGCAGTAGCTGCGGATATAAAGATTTGAGATTATTGCAAAGATAATGCTGATAACACTGAATGCGACAGATATCGCAAAAATGATCCGCCACATTCTCTTTTT
>JAWOHP010000011.1:0-49562 GCA_046485065.1 Desulfobacterales bacterium
CCCATGGCTACCCAGATCAGTACGCCGCCAACCAGCACCTGCCACCAGATACCTATATCACCGAGCATCCTTCCCATCAAAGCGCAGGCAATGCCGATCAGGGCAATGGTTATAAAAAGCCCAAGCGTAAAGACGCCCGCATACCAGCCAGCCTGCCTGGGATCAACGGCTTTTTCCTGCCCGGCAACGTAGGCTACAATCAATGGAATAGAGGCGAGGTGACACGGGCTGAACATCACGCTGACCATGCCCCATATAAAACATCCGAGAAGAGCAATGCCGGTGCCGCCTGTCATCCATTGGTTAATCGTCATAAAAAAAGATTCAATCATAATATCTCCGAGGGAAAAGCTGCTCTATTTTACTCCCATTTTGGAAAGCTGGCTCACAATATCGGCTTCGCTCATAAAGCCTTCATGCCTGTAAACCTCCTTTGCATTTTTATCAAAAAATATCTGTGTTGGAATCACACGGATTTTGAATCTCACAGCAGGTTCACGATCCTTCCAGACATCGTAAAAATGGATAACTGCTTTTCCGGCATATTTCTTTTCCATCTTCTCCATTATAGGCGCCATCATCTTGCAGGGAACGCACGATTTGGCTCCAAGATCTACCATGGTGACTGTGCCTTTGGCAGGAATATTATCCTTTTTTTCCGCGAAAGCGGTCGTTAAAGATAAACATAATATAAAAAAAAGGATTAAGCCTGCAACTTTATAATAAGATCGAATCATAATACCCTTTATAATAAACTTTTTGGATTTTTAATATATTGCAGCATATAGAGACTGGCGATATTTGCTTTTTACTTCAAAGTATCTTTCACAGTCGACTTTACCTTTTGAACATCTTCCTTGTTCAAGTTGAAGTTTTTATTTTTTTCAATTCCCTACTCGGTCAAAACAAGATAATTAAAAAATATTCAGCTCAAGAGATTCCATGTCATCTTTGCGGCAATTCCCAGCAGCACGATACCGATAATAAGCTTTACCTGCTCCTTCTTCAGTTTTTCAGTCATCAACCAGGCACCTGCGATTGCGCCAAAGGCCGATCCAGCGGCTGTAAAGGTCAATAGCTGCGCACTGATGTTGCCAACGGTCGCATGGCCTAAGAATCCGGAAAATGAGGAAAAAATTACAATAAAAGAAGAGGTTGCCGAAGCCTTTTTGGGATTGTACCCCAGCCAAGCCAGGACCGGTACGATGAAATTGCCTCCGCCGACACCCAGAAGCCCGCCCAGAAAGCCGGCGAATATTCCCACTGAAATACCAGAAATAAGTTGCTTGCCTTTGGAACTTTCCAAATTACTCTGCACCGGTTTATAAAAAAGCATCATCCCGGCTGCAAAAAGCAAAAACGCCACAAAAAGCCACAGCAGAACTTCGCGGTTTAAACCTACACTGACATAGGCACCCAGTGGCGAAAACGCAGTGGCCGCAATAACAATCGGTATCGCGACTTTCCACATGATCAGATCTTTTTTAATAAAGCTGTACGAAGCACATATCATGGCGATGGAATTGAGCAAAAGCGCCGTTGCCATGGCAACATGAACATCGATTCCCAAAGCGATGAATACGGGAATTAAAATAAAGGCTGCTCCCACACCGGCTATAGTCAGTAACGTTGTAAATATAAGAGTTATGATTCCGGCAATTGAAGCAATTATCATCTTTAATTCCTTTAATCCTGGTAATCCGAACACGACATGCAAACGACCTTCCCAGCCGGAGAGACTCGCAGCTTGTTGACGAATGTGACCTCTCCGCAGCCTTCACAACGTTTAGCTTCGAATATACCCTTGTCTTTTTTAAAATCCACCGTGTGTACCTTTCCGATATCCAAAAACTCGGATTCCTTCAAACCGATTATTCTGTTCAACAGCGGATCAGTGATTTCCGGGGCGATGTCCTGGGGCGGAACTCCGGCTTTGCGCTTTTGAACAAAGGGAGAGTTCAGCGCCTTCTCGAAAAAGTCAGGTTTGAGCGACACCCGCACAGCTTTGCCGGTTCCAGTGTCGATCAGGGTAAAGGCCATCTTATTGTAATACAGTTTTTCGATGTTGGATTTGCCGTATGTACAACCGGTTGCGGTCATAACGCCATCCAGAAAACAACCGGCAGCATGACCCTTGCCGGTTTCAGCCTTAACATAAAGCTCCTTGTCTTTGGAACGTTCCACTCCCAGAGCCTCCATGGCTGCCAGTCCGGCCTTTAACCCCATGGGCATAGCCGGGCATTTGTGTCCGTGAAATTTCAACCCGATCTCAAAAAGTTCCTGAAAATTTTGCATAATGTCACCTCTATAAATTATATAGATAATATGGAGCGGCACATACCACAGCTCGGCCGCTTTCAGATTCCGGCAGCCTGTTTACCTCTCACATCCGGAACAAGAAATACACATATGCTTTTCACCGATGGGAAATACCCCCTTTTTTTTACTTACCTTATTTTTTTATCCAGGTTTTGATCTCTTCCTTTTTAGGAATCTTGCCCACGCTCTTGACCTCGCCGTCAATTATCACAGCCGGGGTTCCGAAGACTCCATAACCGGCAATTTTCATGATATCGGTCACTTTTTCAATATTGGCAGCAACTCCTTCCTCGGCAACAGCCTGTTTTACAATTTCTTCCGTCTGCTTGCATTTCGGGCAGCCGGGACCCAGTATTTTAATATCCATATTATCTCCTTTCTCTTGTAAATTTATAAAGTCTTTTTTTCTTTAAGCTGCTATCCATCCGTAGAACATACCGGCAATTGTAGACAAAACAACTATGATACCGCAAAAAGTAGCGGTTTTTTTCACACCCATGACTCCTGTTAAAACCAGCAGGCTCGGGAGTGAAAGCGCAGGCCCTGCAAGAAGAAGTGAAAGGGCGGGTCCCTTCCCCATACCTGCCCCTAATAACCCCTGCAGGATCGGGACTTCAGTTAACGTGGCAAAATACATGAGAGCGCCTGATACCGAAGCAAACAGGTTTGACCAGAGGGAGTTTCCGCCTACAAGCGTCTGAATGTAATGTTCCGGTATAAGGGCCTGATGTCCGGGTCTGCCAAGGGCAAAGCCGGCTACAAGCACTCCGGCTGCGAGAAGCGGGAAGATCTGTTTCATAAATCCCCAGGTAGATTCTACCCAGTTTTTTCGCTCTTCTTGTATGAACCAGTACTTGAGCATAAAACCAAGAATAACAAGCAAGGCAACGGTAATATACCACTTTGCAGCAAATATCGCTGCCCAGATCCCCGCTTCTCCCGGCGCAGGTTTTGCAAATGCCGCAAAAATAAGAATCAGAACCATTGTCAGCATATACAATCCATCCTGAAGAAGCGTTCTCCCCTTTCCTTCTTCCTCCGGGACATAAATCTGGCCGGCTGTTCTTGCAGCATCGTCTTTCCGGAAAAAGAAAGCCATGAGCAGTCCGGTAACAATAGAAAATATAACAGCGCCTATAGCCCGCGCCAGACCAAGCTGCCAGCCCAATATTTTTGCTGTCATAGTGATTGCGAGCACATTAATGGCAGGGCCGGAATATAAAAACGCAGTTGCCGGACCTATTCCTGCTCCACGGGTGTAAATTCCGGCAAACAATGGAAGAACGGTACAGGAGCATACCGCGAGTATTGTTCCTGAAATGGAAGCAACGGAATAGGACAGAATTTTTTTTGCCTGCGCTCCGAAATATTTGAGCACAGATGCCTGCGAAACAAAAACCGATATCGCTCCGGCAATAAAAAATGCGGGTATCAGACAGGTAAGTATATGTTCTCTGGCATAATCCTGAAGCATCATAAAAGCCTCAAGACCAGATCTGCGTATTATTTCATGGTCCCACGGAATGTAATATGCAGCCAGAAAACCGGCTATGATAATCAAAAGTTTAGTTCGTTCTTTCATTTAATCACTACTCCATCGTCGAAACAGCTATATGAATATTTAGCTATATAATGCGGATTTATAATTTCTTGCAGATCTCTTCACGTTTAACTGAAGGTATTTGCTTAACAATGCTTGTTACATCATGATCATCTGAAAGCCAGTGTCGCAGGTTACCCAGAAGACTTGCCGCGTATGGAGAGCTGCTGCCGTCCGCAAGAAAATAGTTGACCCACAAACCATCCTTTTCGGAACCAACAAGCCCTGCATTTTCAAGGATTTTAAGGTGTTTTGAGACGCTAGGCTGGGCGATATTCAGCAGCGCCTGTATTTCACACACACACATTTTCTTATGCTGAAGCATCTTTATGATCTTTACCCTGTTAGGATCAGAAAGGGCTTTTGCAACTTTTATAAAGTCTTTCATATACGACCTCCATATTCCTTTTTTAGAATATAGATTCTGCGGTTGTCTTTGTCAAGGCAAATATAGTAGATCCGGTGTATATTCAGACAAGCCCGAACAACAATAGCGAACGTATTCCCGGTAGCTTGCTATGAAAAGCTTCAAGTCAACGGTAAATTGTTATGCTAACAAGCCCGTTTTTATACGTTGTAATCGCAGGTATCTTTTTTTAGGAAACGCCTTCATGGGGAGATTCTTGGAATTGGATTCGCCTTTCGTGATGCTGATAAATGGATTCGGGTATGGCCAAAGAAAATTTATATCGTTCGATTTCTTATCCGTTCAGGTTGCGGTGCGCCTGTTCCGGCTTTGGTCATGAGTATCTGCCAGACCTGAATGTTTCGCGCCCGAAATGCCCCGGCACAGGATAGCAGATAATATTCCCACATGCGTTTGAAACGTGTCTCGTATTTTTTCTGCAAACATGCCCAGGCGTTCTGAAACTTTTTGTTCCAGGCCATCAGGGTTTTGTCATAGTTAAGTCCGAGATTATGCCAGTCTTCAATCACAAAAAGGCCTTCCACGGCTTTGGCAATCTGTGCGGTGCTGGGCAGCATACTGTTCGGGAAGATGTACCGGTTGAACCAGGGATCTAATTTGACCTGTGATCGGTTGTTTCCGATTGTATGCAAAAGGAAGATGCCGTTATCATTGAGACATCTATGTACAATTTCCATGAAGGTGCGGTAATTTTTCCGGCCCACATGTTCGAACATGCCGACTGAGACTATTTTATCGAAAGTTCCGCGAATGGCACGGTAATCACAGTCCAGAAAAGAGACCGGTAAATCTTTGCAAGCCTCTCTTGCAAAAGAAAGCTGTTCCCGCGAAACATTCACAGCAGTTACCTCAGAACCAAAATGCTCGGCAATATATCTGGATAATCCTCCCCAGCCGCATCCGATATCCAGCACATGATCCCGGCCGGTAATATCGAGCTTTCGGCAAATGAGATCGAGTTTTTTGCGTTGCGCCTGCTCCAGATCATCCGTTCCTTCAAAATATCCGCAACTATACTGGTTGTATGAATCCAGAAATGACAGAAACAGATCATTATCCAGGTCGTAATGTCTTTCGGCTATTATGCGCGAACGGGATTTTGACTGAAGGTTGAACATAATTGCAGGCAGAAACCGCAGCAGGAAACGCAAATCGCTTGTGACTTTCTCCTCTATATTGCTCTTAAGAAGACGGCAGAAAAATTCATCCAGCCGCTCACAATCCCACCAGCCGTCCATGTAAGCTTCACCGAGGCCCAGATTCCTGTCCCGCAGGATCCGGTCGTACAGATTTTCGTTATGAATCTTAATATCCCAAGGGTTTGCCCCGTTAACCGTCACACCGGCCTGGTTAAACAGGTGTTGGATGAGTCTGGCAGACATGGTTTCTCCTCCTTTCGTTTAAAATCACACGAGAGATTGAATGGAGATCTCCCTGAAAGTGGACAAACAGAAGTCTTATGTAAACTCCGGAATCGAACAGAAAGACTTCGGCAGGTCTACGTCGATTTCATAGCCGAATCTTGTAGCAATTTTATCATCAAAATAAGCTCGACAGCAATCAAAATTTTTGATTTTTCCACATCGAGGCGCTGATGAATTTATGAACTGCCGGGAGAACAGTTGTTTTCACATAAAAAGGCTCCCTCAAACTGCAGGACAGGATGATAAATACCGAACTTATCAAACAGCTTGCGGCTGATTTATTTCCGAAGCCAAAGGGTATTCCACAAGGCTGCAGGATTTGATCAGGCATAATGATCATGAAAATTCGCCTTGTTTAAAAGTAATAACCCACCCGCAGTTCAACCCTGTAATCATTCTGCTTTTCGCCAAAATCCGAGTTTCTTGCGCCGTCAATTATGCCCGTACGCAGACGGAATTCCCAATTGGTGATACCCGTATAAAGCAACTCCGGTGTCATCGACCAGCTCTTATCTTCCGTGTTCATCATCCAGGTGAGCGAAGGCGTGAAATAGAGGATGTCAAAGAGTTCCTTCTGACTGAAACGAACGTACAGATAGTTGGCCATAGCGCTCGAACGGCCGTAACCTGATTCTGCCATTTGCCGGGCTTTACCAAGAATGGTCGCGTTACCTGTTGTTTGATAAGTGTCATAACCACTTGCAATGAATGCATAATAGTTTTTCATATCATCATCGCTGAAGCCTGTGCCGTTATGATAATATTCGATAATAGTTGTCAAATCAAAGGCGGTGAGATGACGGACACCTATCAGATAGCTCCGGGCGTCTGCTTCCCGGAAGGTCATATTGCCGCTTGTGTCAAGGGTGTTTTTACGGAAATTCCGGATGTAGGCGAACTCGCCATGGATCTCAAAATTGGTCGTAATATTCCGGGAAAAATCAGCTCCGTAGCGGTCGGTCTTGCTGCCCCCGGTCATAAACATCAGATCAATGTCAGTGTCATACAAAAGAAAGTAGAAGCGCCCGGCAACGTTCAGTTTGTTGTTGATTCCGAAACTGTCGTTTACATGATCATAGACTGGAAATAGGACGGGCGTGAAAGAAAAGGTCTGCAGCGGTCCATCCATGCTCTTGATGTAGTCCGCTGTGGCGAGGATATAACCCTCCATGGCCAGTTCCGGATCGTCGGGATCTTTCGGCCTGTCCACAAAGGCCACGGGATTCCAGGCGTATCCTTTCCCCCACTTCAGAGTTTTCTTTCCAATATCGAACTTTAAATCAGACGACGGTTTCACTGAGCCATAGAGTTCATTGAATGTTGTTTTTTCCGATTCTCCCGAATAAGAAGACTTCAGTTCTGTATTTGTCTTTGCATAGATTCGAAAGATATCCTTTTCATAGCTTCCTTCCAATTGCATCCTGCCGTTTACTTCAGACATGGTCCGCCCCTGCGGGTCATCGTAAAAGCGCAGTTTGTAAAAGGCAGAGTCCCGGTCGAGACCGAAGAGGATGGGTTTGAATTCGACATAACCTGCCACGGAATAGGGTTTCTTCTCTGTTTCGGCAAGATCAAAGGAATACGACTCTTCTGCACCCGCTAATTCCGGGGCTGCCCAAAAGGCAAAAAACAGAAATATAACCCATAAACTTTTCATCAACGCAGCGACTCCATGTTCGGCATGAAGGTAAGGGTAAAGACCTCATCCTTGAATATCTTCTTTTTGAGCTTGGCCATTATCATTACGGACTTGTAGCCCTTGTAAAGCGGGCTGTCCGTTTCAATCACCGCAGGCCGGATGATTCCGCCACCAAAATCTTTTACATCCTTAAAGTAAAGAGTTTTGATGAGCATGTTTGCCTCTGTCAGACACTCAATCTTTGTCGGTAACTTTTTGTCCTTGTCCGCCCAAATCTTTATCTTGTCATAGGCCACTGTTTTTGTCTTTGCCTTGAGGTAAAGAAGATATTCACGGTCTTTTTCTTCAACTTTTTCAACATTATATTCCGCTGTGTAATCGAGCTGCAGAATGTCGGCATTGTTGAATACCCCTCCCACAACCGACTGAAGACTGGTAATGCGAACCGGCTTGCCTATATTGGGAATATACAGCCACATATTGTCCCCAAGTCGCAGCGTGCTTCTGCCGTTTTCGCTTGCCGGAGCGATAAACAGCGAAGCAACTTTGTCTGTTCCCTTTTTGACCGTAAAGAGAGTAAACTCCTTCCTTCTACCATCCGGCTCAATATTGATGAGCTTTCGGTAAGATTCATAAGATTCCGGCGAAAGGTTTCTGTCCACCTGTTCCAGAAGCGTCTTGCCATCCACTCCAAAGGCGGGACAGGCAAGAGATACGATCAACAAGGACACAAACATTATTTTATTTATCATGATATTCTCCTTCAGGGTTAGACGTGACGCAAGGCCTCGATGGGTTCCATTCTGGAAGCCTTGATGGCCGGTTGGAGACTGGCCACCACGGCGACAATGATGACGATCACTGATACGGTCAGAAGGTCAGCAGGCTGAAGCGCCGCCTTCAGTAGCATTCCTTTTTGCTGGCCAAAATCAAATCGTATGCCGGTCATGTTGATTATTACGACAACGGCTATTCCAATTAGATCGCCAATTATTGCGCCGACTACGCCTAGACATAAGCCTTCGATGATGAACATGGAACGAATTCTGCCGGGCAGGGTACCGATAGCGGCAATGGTGCCGATTTCCCGTATCCTTTCATAAACGGCCATAATCATAACATTCATGATGCTGATAAGGACAATGGCTATGAGCATGAGCTTGATGAAAAAAGTCATTATGTCAATCATCTTGGCGATGTTGAAGAAAGGCGAAAGTTGTTCCCAGGAATGCACTTCAAAAACGGGGTTCCCCTCTTTATTGATCTCGCCTGATACATTACCTTCCAGTTGCCGGACTGCAGCGGACAGGCGGCTGAAATCCTTCAAACGGACGGCCACTTCGCTTACTGCAGCCTCAGACATGCGGAGAACCTCGGCGGCGTCCTCGATATGAATATACCCGTCACGCCCGCCAGGACCGGTGGCGCTCTCCAGAATACCGGAGACTGTAAACTGTTTGCCGTTGACGGAGCCATCAGCGTTTGTTGCCACAACGACAACGGTGTCACCCAGTTTTACCTTCAATCCTTTTGCCAGAAGGGTGGGAATCAGTATTTCTCCGCGGTTCAGGGCTTTTTTGCCTTCCGATATGCGGGAGGTTAAAAGAGGAACGGTCCGGAACTCCTGATCGGGATAGATGCCGTTTAAGCGGATATTGGTTGTTTCAACAAAGTTACTGAACATGCCGCCGAATTTAATGCGGGGCGAGAAGGCTTCCACCTCAGGTGTTGCGCCGAGCACTTTGGCAATCTTTGAATAGGCCCCTGACTTCATGTTCAGATTCAGGGGCAGATTATCAATAGAAGCGACGTATCCTTTGCGATGTATCTGGAAATGCCCCAGCATGGAATCGGTGATCTGGCCGATCATCATGGCCTTGAAAGAGCCTGTGATGGAGACAAAGACGAGAACGAAAACAACGCCGATTGTTATGAGTGATGCCGTCAGTAATGTTCTTCTTTTATATCGGATGAGATTGCGGATAGCTATTTTAAAGAGATTAATCATGGATGGTGCCTCCTTTCATCTCTTTTCCGGTCAGTCGCCCATCCTCCAGCCTGAAGATGACTTCCGCTTCGCCGACTATTTTCGTGTCATGGGTGGAGAAGATGAAAGTTGTTCCGAGATCGTCCCGCATTTTCTTCATCAATCCAATGACGGCATAGGCCGTCTGGGAGTCAAGGTTAGCGGTGGGTTCATCAGCAAGAACAAGGGCTGGATTTGTTACCAGCGCCCGTGCAACGGCAACGCGCTGTTTCTGTCCCCCCGAGATCTGGTGCGGATACTTGTGCGCCTGGTCAGCCATGTCAACGGCCGCAAGCATGCGAAAAACTCTTTCCTTGCGCTCCTGCGGCAGTATGTTTTGAACCATGATAAGCGGATATTCGATATTTTCGTAAACCGTGAGAACCGGAATCAGGTTAAAATCCTGAAAAATGAAGCCGAGATGTTTTCCCCGGAAGGCAGCACTCTCTTTACGCTCCAGGCCGATGACATCGGTATCGGCTATTCGGAGATTTCCTGATGACGGTTTGTCCAGGCAGCCGATAAGATTAAGGATGGTTGTCTTGCCGCTCCCCGAAGGCCCGACAAAGGAAACAAAAGATGCTGGTTCGATTTCAAAATCCACGTCGCAAAGGGCATGAACAACCACGTCTTCTGTCTTATAGTCTTTTACAATATGATCCGCTACAATTAATGCCATGTTGTATCTCCTTCCATCCGCCGTTTTTCACTAACTTAACAACTATGCAGTTATGATACTTTTGCAAAAATCTCCAAAAAGCTCATTAAGTTAGCATATTAGGGGGGCACCATAGAACGCCCATGTTTTTATGCGTTTTTATTCTTTTCAGAGTAAAATCCTTATTACTTCCAACAATCTCCCGATAAGTTGGATTCAAAACTGTCAATAATCCAGAGGAGCACAAATGGGACAAACATTGCCTTTTTAATCTGGATTCCCGCTGGTGTTTACCCTCATGAAAATTGGGGCGGGAACGACGAAATGAATAACAATTTCCGCCAACAAACAGCTGCATAAATGCAATAGCCCGAAAGGGCGAACTTGGAATTCGATAGGGTTCTCAACCTGTGGGATAAATACCAATATTTCGAGTAGATTGTCAAATTAGTTGATGAAATAGCTGCTGGTGCAGCCCTCGGTTTATTTATTAAAAAATTTATTTACCAGTGCGATATATCCCTAATCCAATGATCGGCAACATATGCCATCATTATCCTCTTGACTCACAATATTCTCCTTTATATACACCACTGTAAAAAGAAGACCTTGTCAAACAAATATAGTAAATGTCATAAATATGTTCCGTTTGAGAATGTGTGCGTATGCGATCCACAGAAACAATTATATGCCCTTCGTCAACGGCGCCATATTCGCATCCATGGAAACAGTGCAGCCCCAGTGGATAGACGCCCACGAAGCCTTTTATAGCCTGCGCCTGTAAAATATTTATAGACTGTCCGGGGGCGTTCTTAAAAGCCCGTGACGAATTTTCTGCGGTTCGCATACGCACACATTCCCAAACTGGTTGATGGTTTCAATCTGAATATTATTCTGACAACCACTATTGATAAGATTGTGGACAAGAATGAGCCTCTATTATCCTGCTAAATACTTGAATTATTTCCTCACCATCCTGACTGCATGCTTCCTATTCTTTTTTTGCCCATCTATTCCCCAGCTCGCAGATCCCTGGTTTGAACAGTATGCGAATGCCGGAGTCCAGGAAAACAAGCCCTTTTCTCAAGCGGATAAAGCAGATTTCAGCCAGTCCGAGATGAAGTGTCCGGCAAGCAAGATCCACGAACGCGATTCTGTAACTTATGAAATCATACTCCGCAACACAGGCATCCAACCATCGGACAGTTTCGGATTATGGTTTGACGTCCGTACCACAGCTGCCATGCTTGCATCAGCTTCTCCGGAACTGTCCTATAGCCTTAAGGAAAGGATGCTTCGTTGGAAAGGAAAAATCCGTCCAGGGGAAGAAAAAAGTTTTGTTGTAAAACTCATCACTCTTCCACATAGTGCGGGAAGTATAATTATTAATCCCGTATCTGCTGTTTGGGGAGAAACAACTAATTATTTTCATTGTGAAACGAAAGTGCTTTCAAGAGAGACAAAAGGCAAAATTCTGTTCATGGCCGGCAGAGTGGAGATTGGTTGGTTAGAAATCATTATTATTGGCTATCTCCTGTTAATACCTCTTTTTCTTATTATTGTCCCCCGTTTGATCCGCTGGCGCGAAAGACAGAATTTTGAAAAATCTCCCGATGTTTCCTGGCGTGACTCCGATCCCAAACAGTTTGTTTATGCTATTTGTATAACATTTTTGGCTTGCCTTTCGGTCATGCTTTTTTTTGCCTTCATTGTTTTTGAGGATATACGTAAATTCTCCTCCTACGGAAAGACCACCTGCACCATTTTAGACAAGAAAATACAGATGAGCACGGGGAGCACAGGCAAAACAAAAAGTCCGGTTTACGATCCGTTTGTTTCAGTGAGGTACAATGTAAAAGGAAAAGAGATCGTATCGGCTGATTCAATCAAAAAGGGGGCATTTTTGTCAAATAGTGAAACATCAGCAGAAAAAAAACTTGCCCTGTATGAACTCGGCAAATCATATCCCTGCTGGTTTGATCCGGAAGATCCTCAGGAATTCCTGCTCAAGCGAAGGCTGTCCTTAGCCTGGTATCTCCTTTGTATTGGCCCCCTGATCCTCTTTTTGATTTCATCACGTTATCTCCTGAGGAGGCTTCGCAAATCAACTGATCCGGGCGTACTGTCGAAAAATCCGATTCACCCCGGTTGATCCTGTGGCTTTGAAGATATTTCGGATGTTTTTTGTCATAATATCACAATCTGGAGGAAGAGATGGCAGGGATTACTCTCAGTATATTGCTGGACAAGCCCGATAAGACGTATGAGGGTGGCGAGATCATCACAGGACAGGTAAAAGTCTCTGTAACCGAAAAAATCGAGACTGTAGCGCTTATGATTGTCCTTTACTGCAAAGGTTTTTCGAAAGCGAAAAATATAAACAGGACTATTGAAAAGGTCAAAGATGAGATTATTCTCTTCAAAGGTTCATGGATTCCCAAAGAATATGTTTATCCGTTTGAGATCGTTTCACCCCTTGGTCCCCGGACATACAAGGGTAATATTTTTGATGTTACCTGGCATATTGGAACTAAAGTACGCTCTTCTCAAGGAAAAGATATCACGGCTGAATCGGAAATCTCTCTCCTTTCAGGAAAGAGAAAGTCTAATGGCGATGAATCAATAGGATCCAAAGAGGTTGTACACAGTCAATCGCCCAAAAATTTAATGGGTTGTTTTTCTTTTTCCCTTATCCTCACATTTGCAGGAATATATATCGCGTGGATGGTTTCATTTTTCGGAATTATCCCAATGATTTTGGGGTTTGCCTTGCTTTTTCTTACAACATATCAAGCTCTGGTGAACAAGAGAATCAAAAAGATTGAAGTAAAACTCGGTTCCAGGCATGCCAGCCCAGGAGAAAAAATATCCTTCAGCATTATCTTTGAGGCCAATATTCCTTTTAAGATCGACAAGGTCAGCGCAACACTGAGAGGAAATGAAATAGTCGACTTTTTCAGATCAACTCACAATAAAAAATACCTTAAACACCGCCTGTATGAGAACCGACAGGAACTTCCTTTTGCAGCAAAGACGGTTCCGACAAATGTCCCCGTTCGGATAGAAGGAGAAGTTCTGATACCGGAAGGCGTCCCCTGTTCCATAGACCTTATTGAATCGGGAAAGGGCATGGCGCTTTCATGGGAGATCGAGTTTGTCATTGAGATGAAAAAGTGGCCTGACTGGGTATATTTTGAGGATATCGCTGTGCTGCCATAGATCTTCTTCTGCTCCTTTTCGGGTAGCAGGTTCAACAGAGTAGGTGGCCTCGGCAAATGTCTGGAGCCTTGGTTTTCACCGGAAAATCCGGGTCAGAAGGTAATGATTTCATATCCGTTATCGCGGTATGCCGCCATGCCGGGATGACCGGACATATCGTCAAGAAGCGTCATTCCCTGCTCCTTTGCCGCCTCAAGGGTTCCGAGTTTACTTGAACAGGCTTTACAAACCCCTTCAACAAAACCCGCTTCCAAATTCTTTTTCCACAATCCATTTAGGGGATTTCCGGGTTTCACCAGTTCGGGGATCAGTTTGACCGAAGCACCTTCAATGATGATTTTTACTTCATTTCCTTTTGCTTTCATGTCAAGTGCGTTTAAAAGCACATGGATGAAACACATGGGGTCTCCGTTGAAGACAAACAGGGCGAATTTTTTCATGATTTAATTCCTTTATCGGTATGCTCATGTTTTAATGCGTTTTTTTTCATATCCTCTTCTCTTGTCATATATCGCATAAACGATCCTTAAGGTATAAAAGAGTTATAAATCATAACTGCTGAACAGCTCTGTGCTTAAATATCTTTCGCCGGTGCTTGCCAGTATTACGACTATTCGCTTTCCTTTTGATTCATCTCTTTTTGCATAATCAAGCGCAGCCCATACGGCAGCCCCGGAAGATATTCCGCAAAGTATGCCTTCCTTTTTTGCAAGATTTCTTGCGGTTTCAAATGCATTGTCATTTGAAACCGCTATAATTTCATCAATAATGGTCCGATCAAGCACACCCGGAACAAAACCTGCGCCGATTCCCTGAATTTTATGCGGCCCGGGTTTTCCACCCGACAATACCGGCGAATCGGCAGGTTCGACCGCGATGGCCTTAAAAGACGGATTCTTCGCCTTGATCGCCTGGGCAACACCGGTTACAGTGCCGCCCGTTCCCACACCTGCAACCAGAACGTCGACGTTCCTTTCCATGTCGTTCCAAATCTCAAGGGCGGTTGTTTCACGGTGTACCGCAGGATTAGCCGGATTATTGAACTGATCCGGCATAAAGGCTTTTTTATACGATGATAGTATTTCTTTTGCTTTCTCAATCGCCCCGAGCATTCCGGCCGCGCCGGGAGTTAAGACAAGTTCCGCTCCAAGATGTTTTAACAGCTTTCTTCTTTCGATGCTCATGGTTTCCGGCATGGTAAGACAAACCCGGTATCCTTTTTCCGCGCAGATAAAGGCAAGGGCAATTCCCGTGTTGCCGCTTGTCGGCTCAACAATAAGTGTGTTCGAATCAATCCGGCCGTCCGCTTCGGCAGCTTCAATCATAGCAGCGGCAATACGGTCTTTAACACTTCCAAGTGGATTGAAAAACTCGAGCTTCGCAAATATCTCTGCATCGAGTCCTTCCGCAACCTTATTAAGACGTACAAGAGGAGTTGAGCCGATCGTCCTGCTTATGCTCTTGAACAGTTTCATCTTGAATCCTTCATTTACAATCAAATTGTTAATCCGCGACTTTTTTTATACGTCAAACGTGGTGTTTCCATTATAACGGTCGTATCGGGCGGAACCGATTCCGTAATCCAGACATTTCCCCCGATAACGGATCGTGCGCCTATCACAGTATCTCCTCCAAGAATTGTGGCGCCGGAATAAATAATTACATCGTCTTCTATTGTCGGATGTCTTTTCTTGCCTCTTAAAAGCTCACCCGCATCTTTGGGAAGTGAAAGAGCTCCCAAAGTAACTCCCTGGTAGATCCGGACATTTTTTCCGATTTGCGATGTTTCACCTATAACTATGCCCGTGCCATGATCTATGACAAAGCTCTCCCCGATTTCAGCGCCCGGATGAATATCTATTCCAGTCAGGTTATGCGCGTATTCCGTCATTATTCTGGGAAGAAGGGGAACGTCATTTTTGAAGAGGTTGTTGGCCAGCCTGTAGACCATTATCGCGAACAGGCCGGGATAGCTGAAAATAATCTCATCGAAACTTTTTGCTGCAGGGTCTCCTTCATAAGCGGCCTTTACATCTGTTGCTAGCACTTTGCGAATGGAAGGAATAGTTTCCAGAAATTCAAGCGCAATCTTATTCCCGCGTTCGGCGCAATCGCTGCATTCCTGGCTATATCTGAAGCAGTCGTGCCTGATGCAGTTTGAGATCTGCTCCGAGACCATGTCAAAAAGAACAGATACGGCCTGCCCCATGCTGTATTTTAGATTTACGGGATCAATCCTTTCTCTTGAGAAAAAACCCGGGAAAAGAATCTCTCTTGCCTTGTTTATTATAGCTATAACCGAATCATTTGAAGGAATAGGGTCATAATCGATATGAGTATAGCATTCCTTATCGTCACAGCTTCTAATAATCTTTTCAGCAATATCGGGAAGTTTTTCTCTTAATTTTGCAAAAGCTTCTGCGTCTGTCTTGCATGATGTTTTTGATTTTAAAGGGTTTTCATCCATCTGGTTCTCCTGATAGCTATGAGTATCCTGCCTTACCATTAAAAAAACAGGGGGTTATGATGTTTATATCTACATTAAAAAACAAAGCTTGTCAAAACAGCATATTAAAGCCAGGCGTTTCTTTTATGTTACTTTTCATTTGCAAAAACATTCTTCCAGCTTTTTGAAATCCTCATCAAGAAATATTTCCGCAAACCGCTTTCCCCCGGTGCTTCTATCTTTATAAAGATTTATGCACATTTTTACAATTTCAAACGCCTCTTCATAGCTTAATATACATCCAAGTTCACGGGCAAGCCTCGGATGCCTTCCCAGTTTTCCTCCCAGCAAAATCCTGAAACCATTCTTCCCGGATGCAATTGTTCCTGTCGGACAGGCGGTCACGCATTTGCCGCATTTAAGACAAAGGTCGAAGTTTATAACCGGAATTTCTTTTTCTCTATCGATTGCTACGGCGCCTTCAGCGCATGATAAGACGCATGCTTCGCAAAGGGAGCATTTTTCATCCGTTATCCCCGGCAAAACAGCTCCTATTATTCCTATATCCTTTATCTGGGGCTGAGAACAGGCATTTGGACAGTCTGAAAATGTTATCCTGAATTCATGATGAAACTTCAGATCGCCTTTGACGTTCTTTTTCAAAAAACCGAGCATATCTTGTTCTTTTAAAAGCGCCTCAATTCTTTTCAATAAATCGTCTCCGCTGTATGCCCTGTTCGGACAGCCGCCCGGACCGAAGCATGTGTCAAGCTGATATCCCTTTATTTCGGAAGTCATTCCGGAAAGGTACCGCTTTTGAGTCGCTTTTACTTCAGCAATCGTTACAATCTTCTTACCCGTTTCCGATGCCTCCTTTTCCACACGTTCGCGAACTTTTTTTCTCACAAAAAAAGGAACCTTTTTTACTGCCTCGTCAGCTTCTTCAGTCCATTTCATATATCCTCACAACGACAGGCTCTTCATCCATCTATCAGGTTTTTAACACCCGCAAGACCTGTTTGAGTTACAGTAATGTACACCGGATAAGAGATCCCGTATATTAACACAGGAATCACTTCAAAGGATCATTTCCTGATGCAAACCGTATAATAATCCAATTGTGCTATCAAGATATAATATCTGAATATAGATAATTCCAAATGACATTAATTTTTGTCCTTTATGTTTTTGCAAACACACGTCCAGCACCAAACGACGTCGAAAAACAGACTTGTGAAAAAATAAAATTAAATTAATTTTAATAAATTGGTTGAAATAACATAATAAATAATTTACGTGTTAATTGATGAATACCGTTGCGGCTCTTTAAGGATTTAAAATATGATGGATTGCACAATCAAAAACAGGACTGTTGAATCCAGGTGAATGATAAAGACATTTCTGTCATCCTTCTTCATAATATAGAGATGAACTGGGAAAGTTCGGACATAGAACAGGTCTCTCTGGAAATATCCGCTTTGGAAGGCGCTATTAAGGCTGAAGGTCATAACGTCATTAACACCCCGATACGTGAAAACAACCTCGCGTCGGTTCTCGCCTCTTTTGATCCGCAATCCCACATCGTCTTCAATTGGTGTGAAAGCATCCCGGGTGTCCCGAAAAGCGAGTCGGACGTGGTCAGGACTCTTGAACAAATGAATTTCGTTTACACGGGTTCAGAGACTGCGACCATAGAACGGAGCTGGAACAAGCCCGAAATAAAGGATATTCTCCACAAAGGCAATGTCCCGACTCCTATATGGAGTGTCTTCAAAAACGATGAATATCATGAATGGAATTGCTATCCCGCGATCGTCAAACCGGCGCTGGAACACTGCAGTTATGGTCTCACGCATGAATCAGTAGTTTCAACAGAGGACGAACTGAAGAAGAGAATCCGGTATGTCCTGGACAATTTCAAAGGTCCGGCTCTTGTCGAAGACTTCATAGATGGAAGAGAATTTCATGTCCCTGTCTGGGGTAACAGCAGTATCGAAATGCTTCCCCCGATAGAGATGGATTTTTCTGTGTGCAGCGATATTCATGAAAGGCTCTGTACATACGATAGTAAATTTAAAGAAGATTCACAGGATTTCCAAAAAATAGGGCTTATCCTCAAGCCGGACATTTCCCGGAAAGAATATACGGCTCTCGAAAAAATAGTGAAAAAAGCTTATGCGATAACCGGTTGCAGAGACTATGCAAGACTTGATATACGTCTCCGCGACGGTGTTTTTTATGTCATTGACGTAAATCCCAATCCCGACATCGGCGCAGAAACCAGTATGGCCTATGCCGCCGGAGAAAAAGGATACAGCTACGGCGTGCTGCTCAGCAGAATAATCCACCTTGCATTTCACAGACACCCTGTGTTGAAGAAAAAAATAAGAGGAAGAGCCTTGTCAAAATGAAAGAGGGGAAATCTTTTTTTCTTCTCAATGTCAGCAATGTTTTTTAAAACTTCGACCTGATGGAATAGTTTGATGGTGGAACTGCTTCGATTCATTTCATGATTTTAAGCATAGACTCAATTCGCATATCTTTTTGATGCCATACAGAATTTATCCATTTCTGGAAATTTTCTCTGAATTCAGAATTGTTTACATAGTCTCCGATTATTTCCCTGCTTATAGGAAGAGTTTCAACCCTTACTCTTATTTCTCCGATTTTTCCGCATACAAAATCCCAAAAACTCTTTAATCCGTCCGGATATACAATGGTAACATTTACTATCTGGTGCAGCTGTTCGCCCATTGCCGAAAGAACGAATGCGACTCCTCCTGCCTTAGGATTAAGCAGGTTGCAATATGGAGATTTTTGTATCTTATGTTTTTCAGAAGTGAATCTGGTGCCCTCGACAAAATTCATTACCGATACAGGAAGTGTTTTAAATTTTTCGCACGCCTTCCTGGTAATCTCTATGTCTTTTCCTTTTAAATGTGGATATTTTTCAAGAAATACTTTTGAATATCTCTTCATGAAAGGAAAATCGAGAGCCCACCATGCGATTCCCAAAAAAGGAACCCATATCAGCTCTTTCTTAAGAAAAAACTTCAGAAAGGGTATTTTCCTGTGAAAGATTCTCTGAAGAACGAGTATGTCAGTCCAAGACTGATGATTGGATAAAACAAGATACCACCCGTCCTGCTTAAGATCTTCAAGCCCTTTTATGTCCCACTTTATATTGTTTATAAGCTTCTGATTAAAAGTATTAAACAGGATCCACTTGTCTGCTATGAAAGTCAGGAGCCAGGTGTAGTGCTTTTTCCAGAAGGGCATGATTAATTTAAAAAAAGCGGCTATAAAAAGCGGTAATGTCCAGAACACGGTATTGACCGCGTATATAGCAAGCGATAAAATCCCCCGGAGAAACGCCGGCAGAAAACTTAGCATAATTGGTATTCCTTTTATATATGGTACTTTGAATCGTTCAGCAATGCATGTTCAAACTTGTTAAACAGCTCCTCCGCTTTTATAGAAACTTCATTAAACTTCTTTATTGCCTGTTCACGAAATCCTGTATCAATTTTCAGCGCTTTTTTTTTGAGTAATTCAAAGGAGTTTTTGCTCTGTTCAAAAAGGAGCCTTGCCTGTCCGAGTGTCTCTTTGGAATTAATCATAACTGTTTCTGAATATTTCTCGATCTGTTCTCTGAAATTGCAGTAAGATATCTCAAGGGAAGACTGAATTTTATCCATTTTGATCATTTCCCTTGTGATGGTATGAAAATGATGTCCGATTATGCCAAATCGTATTGCTTCAGCAAATATACTTTTATGCCTGATGAGATTTCTTGTCACAAACCTTAAATAATATAAACCGTAGCTGGTAAAGGGCTGTCGGAAAAAAGAATCAAAAAATATCCTTATGTCTTCAGGACGCACTTTTCTCTGGAAAAAAGATGTGTCTCCGATGTTGTCAAACAGGGTGTTACACCTTTCGAAATAGTTTTTTAAATTAGGATCATAAATATAATTTAGAACTCTTTTATATCCGGCTTTTAATTTGACGCTGTCCATTTTTGTTATAAAGTTTGTGCTCATCGAATGAGTATTGTTCCCGAACGAGTCGTTTTTTATCCTGCCTTCCTTATTTAATCTTGAAAAAAGCGCCGTACCAGGCAGAGCGATCAGGAGGCCGACCATGGCCTGAGGAATACCCGCTTTCTGTATAAAAGATATCTGTCTGTCAAATATATCCTCATCATCGCTGTCAAACCCTATGATGAAACCTGCCATGACTCCCATTCCGTGCTGCTGAATTTTATGCACAGCTTTATTCAAATCGGTTTTAAGATTCTGAAATTTTCCTGTTTCCTTTAAGGCTTCTCTGGAAGGCGTTTCGATCCCGATAAATACTTCATTGAATCCGGCATCTTTCATCCCGTTCATAAGATCTTCATCATCTGCCAGATTTATGCTCGCTTCGGTGAAAAATCTGTATACATGTTCATGCTTTTTTTGCCACTCGGTCAGGGCCGGAAGCAAATCGTTTTTTACGCGGTTTTTGTTTCCTATGAAATTATCGTCGACAATAAATACAGGGCCGCGCCATTTGAGCCTGTAAAGAGATTCAAGTTCAAGAATAATGTTTTTGCTTGATTTTAATCTTGGATTATTCCCGTATGATATCCAGATATCACAGAATTCACACTTGAAGGGACATCCTCTTGAATATTGAATAGACATAGAGGAATAGGCTTGCATGTCAAGAAGATCAAACCTTGGTGTTGCTGAATTTGATAGATCTGGACGCCTGTCCGGGAGATATATTTTTTTAGCGCACCCATTCTCATAATCGTCTAGAAATGTTTTCAGGGTCTCTTCAACTTCTCCGAGGACAAAGTGATCCACCTCCTGTATCTCATTATAACTTGAAGTCGGGTAAGGACCACCTGCAACAACCGGTACTTTAAGGCGTCTGCAGGCCGAAACGGCTCTGATAAAAGATTCTTTCTGGATGATCATAGCGGAAATAAATACAGCGTCCGACCACAGAATGTCCTTTTCCATAAGGGGGCCGATATTCATATCTATAAGTCTGAGATTATATTTATCAGGAATAAGAGCCGCAATGGTAATGAGCCCGAGAGGAGGCATAGAGCTTTTTTTATGCACGAATTTAAGTGCATGCTTGAAGCTCCAGTATGTGTTACCCGGAACTTCGGGATATACGAGTAAAATGTTTTTCATATTATGCTCCATTCATACAATAAAAATAGCGTATCTTTGTTTGTATCGATTATAGTTTAAACAGGCAGTATAAAAAAACAGCAATCTGAAAATTTACAAAAGTTTTACAAAGGCAATCCCGGTTTAAAAAACCAAACATTCGGACGTTGACATAAAATATAAGTTGTTGTAGTAACTTATAATATTATGGATCGGTCAAAATGGTTTTATCCAATTATTGTTTTTATTTTTTCCGTTCTGGCTCTCGCGGCCTCGCTTTTCCTGTTTATTTACTGGTATATGGAGGTCAGCACAGGTCTTGAATCCGTTGTGGCCCGCTTTAACCTTGAGCCGTCTGTCGTTTTAGAATCACGCACATGGGTAGTTATTCTGGTATTATCCCTTCTTGTCGGGATAATACTCCTCGGGATATTTACCATCTTCGTGTATAATCTTAAGACTTATCAGTTATACCGGCTTCAGCAGAATTTTATAAATAATTTTACACATGAACTCAAAACTCCCGCAACTTCCCTGAAGCTGTTTCTTGAGACTCTTTCCAAGCACGAACTGCCGAGGGCCGAACAACTTAAATATATTGGTTATATGATAAATGATGTTGTAAAGCTTTCGGACAATATCGGGCGAATACTTGATCTTGCCAGAATTGAGAGCAAAAGCTTTAAGGGAGGATTTGTTGAGTCGGATCTTGTTGCAGTTGTAGAGTCCTTCTGCACGGCAAACAAACATCTTTTCCCGGGATGTGAGATAACCGTACATAGTTTTTCAGGGCAACCGTTAAGACACAAGGTTAACCTCTATCTTTTTGAAATGCTTATTATGAACCTTCTGACAAATGCTTTTAAATATAATGATTCAAAACAACCAAAAGTCGATATTTATTTTGACTTGAAAAAAAAACGAATATTAATAAGATTTGAAGATAACGGTATTGGAATTGAAAAGACCCAGATAAAAAAGATTTTCAGAAAATTTTATCAGATAGGCATATATAAGGATATGACTGCAAAAGGAAGCGGGCTTGGTCTTCATCTGGTTCAGAACATAGCGCGAATCCATAAGGGGAAAGTTGTTGCTGAAAGCAAGGGAAGTGGGAAAGGCTCTGTTTTTACACTGATATTGCCTCAATAATGTTCCGATTGAAGCAATTCATCAGAAGGGTCCGGCATTATTACCGCGGATCGTATACGCATACATGCCCAAACGGAAAAATATTCATGACATTAACGATAAAGAGAATATAGAAGTAATTTATGAAGAGTTCCGCTGGAAAGCGCATCCTTGTTATAGAAGATGACGTCCATATAGCCGAAGGGCTTAAGCTGAATCTTTCTTTTCAGGGGTATGATGTGAGTGTGGCTGAAAACGGTGTTTCAGGCCTCAGTAAATGGAAAGAGTTGAAACCTGACCTAATTGTGCTCGATATCATGCTTCCCGGCATAGATGGATTGTCCGTCCTTCAAAATATTCGCCTTGAGGATGAAAGAATTCCGATTTTAATACTGTCGGCAAAATCAGGACAGGAGGATAGAATAAAGGGGCTTTCATGCGGTGTTGATGATTATCTTTCAAAACCTTTTAACCTTGAGGAGTTTCTCCTGAGGGTTGAACGCCTCCTTGTAAGGGTATCCTGGTCAGTTGAAGAAGAGAATCTAAAAATAAAAGCGGGTATTTCCGGTGATAAAACATATGCTTTTGGAGATAACATAATTGATTTTGAAAAATCGATGGCAATGTGCAGAGTCGGAACAATAATTCTTACCGAGCAGGAAATCAAATTACTTAAACTCTTTATCGCAAACAGGGGAAAACCCCTTTCGAGAAAAAAGCTCCTCGAAATAGGCTGGGGATATACCGGCGTAATCACGACTAGAACGGTAGATAATTTTATAGTCCGTTTCAGAAAATATTTCGAGGTTGATCCAAAGAAACCACGTTATTTTAAAAGTCTCAGGCTTGTCGGATATCTTTTTGATCATTAAAAAATATTCTTGCCTGAAGTCAGACTTTTAGTTTATTGAGAGTCTCTCTAAAATAACATAAGAAGGGAAAGAGATGAATTCAAAGGTCGCAAAAATCAATCAGGATCTTTCTATTAATGTTTATGCGATTGCCGACCTGATAGCCACGACACAGAGGGAAAGCGGTGAAATTCCCTGGTGTGACAGCCAGAAAACAGATCCGTGGGATCATGTGGAAGCTGCAATGGGTTTAACTATTGGAGGGTACTTTAAAGAGGCGCAACTTGCATTCGAGTGGCTTTCACGTATGCAACTTGAAGATGGAAGCTGGTTTTCATCTTACATGAATGGTATCCCTGAAGACAAAACCCGTGAGGCAAATATGGCTTCATATGTTGCGGTTGGAGTTTTTCATTATTATCTGATAACCGGAGATAAAGGGTTTCTTAGTAGAATGTGGAACACTGTCAGGCGTGCAATAGATTTTACAATAAGTCTGCAGGCGCCTGGTGGAGAAATATACTGGGCAATAAGCCCCGAAGAGAAAATTGATCCAATGGCTTTATTGACAGGTTCAAGCTCCATATATATGAGCCTGAAATGCGCTATATCAGTTTCACAGATACTTGGCCATGAAATGACCGAATGGGTTGATGTACTGAAAAAGCTTGGAAATGCCATAAGGAACAAGCCATATCTTTTCAATATGACCAAGTCGCGTTTTTCAATGGACTGGTTCTATCCTGTACTGACCGGCGCCATCACGGGCATAGAGGCCCAGAAGCGAATAAGCAGGTCATGGAAAAAATTTATAGTTAAGGGCCAAGGCGTCCGATGCGTTTCAGATGAGCCATGGGTGACAATCGCGGAGACTTCCGAACTTTCTCTTGCTCTTTCCGCGATGGGCAATAACAATCTTTCGCAGATTGTGTTTAACTGGATTTGCGGCAAAACTTATGAAGACGGATCCTACTGGTGCGGTTTTACAGTCCCTGACATTATTATATGGCCTGAAGAGAAGATAACATGGACAAATGCCGTTGTCCTTATGGCGGCTGATGCAATATATAACCTTACGCCTGCAGGCAGACTCTTTTGCCACGATTCATGGAATTTATCCCGCCTTTCTTCTTCAGGTGCAAAAGCTAAAGATAACAATATATATAAGTTGACCGATAATGCTATTTTTTTAATATGAACCTCCAGGCGCAGAACCAGTCGTCAGGGTGTTTGTCCGGCGGACAACCAACACATTCTGTTATGATCCTTGAATCAATGCTTCTTGCAAAGTAAGTATATTCGACCATACCCCCGGATTTGCACGGATAATCATCGAGTCCTTTCCGTTTTCTTGCAGACTGAACCCGGCATTCGTTCATCCGGAATACGAAACTGTCCGGAGTGTCATCTGTTACTGACTGTGTGTTGAGCCGGGCGTATATGCGGAAGTTGAGGGCTCTCTTAAGACCTTCAAGTCCCGGGTTATCGGGAAGGTCTAAAAATCTTCTGATAGTCCAGGCTTCAAAGGGGGAGAAATGCGCCCAGCAGGTATCATTGCATCGCTTCGCATCAATCATGCCGTTCGTAAATTCAACAGCCTGAAACCAGACACCATCATTTGCAATCCAGTTTGCCGCGGCGCAGTCCATCAGTTCTGAAAGCTTATCTTTTGACATCTTCAGCATCGGTTCCGGAATGCCATTCTTCATTTCAAAACCAATTACTTTCCCCAGCCTCTTCATCTGGATTTCATATCCTCTTTCAGATGCTGTCTTAAGAGCTTCGAGAGCCCTTTCCGTGCCCATCTGGTGCCTGATTTCGGTGTACCAGAGGGCATAATGGACAATTATACGGTGGAACATGTCTATGATAAGCCGGGCCGTCTGCTCGTGGTCAAGATCCTGTATCGAATCGATTCTATCATACATGGTTTACGTTCCCTTTGAATTTTTCAGCATGGGTCTGCCCTGACAGACCTCTTAATAATATATGGTTCTTCTCCCAATTAGTTGGGAGAAAGGGGTCCAGGATTCAAGGGGTCAAGTGTTTGTTTTCTAATGATTTTATAAGAGTCTTTAACATCCTCTCAACCTCTCCGATATCTCTTTGAAGTTCTGAATAACTTTCCTTATTGAGATAATCCAGATCTCCGGATAATAATATTTACTTCTCTAATTCGCGCGTTGAGACATAGGCGATAAATAACAATTTGTAACTTCGTGACACTTTAACCCTTTCTGGCTCAGGGGGTTTTTCACTTGAATCCTTGAACCCTTGAATCCTCGAATCCTTATTGGATCACAAACTAATTTGGAGATGATCCTAATATATTATGCAAAGCTCTCTATTTCCGTCCGGTAAGCTCCTTTGGAATCCTTCCTGTATGAGCGCATTCAGATCTGAGACGCCTTCCTACTATCTTTTCGGTCATCCTGCCGATTTCCAGAACTTTATCAACATTAACACCGGTATCTATGCCCATTTCGTCCATCATTACAACCATATCCTCGGTAGATACAAGCCCTGTTATGGAAGGGTCGGAATAATAGTATTTGCCCGTTCCTGCCACCGGAACGCCGTCCACAAAATTTGCCGGCTGGCCGCCTATGGCGCCGATTGTGGATTCAAATTGTGTGATTCCGGCCTGGAGGGCAGCGAGCACATTGGCAAGACCCCAGCCGCGGGTTGTATGGAAGTGGGCAATATGCTTGGTTGTATCGGGAATTTCCTCAAGAATCATGGAATAATACTCGTAGACCTTGTTCGGCGGTGCAGAACCGTCATGGTCTGCATGTTCTATGTCGTCAGCTCCTATATCAAGCCAGCGCTTGGTGAATTCAACAGCCGATTTAAGCTCGGTAGGGCCTGCTATCGGACATCCCCATATTGTACTCACGGTTCCGCATACCTTTATTCCGGCTTCGTGGGCCTTTGGAATATTGGCTTCACACATCTTCCAGTACTCGGCAAGAGACAATCCGGAATTTACCTTATGATGGGCTTCACTGGTTGAGACCATGAACAGTATCCTGTCGGGGCCATAGCCTTCCTTCTTGGCAATGATCGCTCTATCAACAGCTTTTTCCCTGATAGTTATAGCTGTGATTTCAGCGTCCTTCAAAAGGTGTCCTACCTTTTTGCTTGTGCGGAGTCGTTTCATAACGGTATCGGCATCCTTAAATTGCGGCATGCCTGCAGGGTTTCCAAAATTTGTGACCTCGATTCTTTTAAAACCGGCAAGCAGGAGCTGCTCTGCAAGCCAGATTTTTGCGTCAGTCGGTATGAATTTTTCTTCGTGCTGGAAGCCATCTCTTACGGTTATGTCTCCCAGTACAACTTTTTTCGGATAATTCATTAGTGCCATCTTAATTCTCCTCTCTATTGACGGCTTCTTAAAAAGTCATTCTGCTTAAGTTGCGCTTTATTCCTCAAGATTTGAGCGCGTTGCATATTGAGCTTTTTAATTTGCCGTCGGGGTTTTTGCTTATTATGAGTCATTTATCAAGAAAGTGGTTAATTTATTTCTTTACACTTGAACCCTCGGACCCTTGAATCCTTGAACCCTTCTTTACTTATTTCCCCTTATATACCGGTTTTCTTTTTTCCCTGAAAGCAGCCAGCCCTTCCAAGCGGTCCTCGGTCGGAATTGTTACCCAGTAGGCATTTGACTCTATCGCAAGACCGGTCTGGATATCAGTTTCAATTCCGAAATTGATTGCATATTTTGCCTGCTCGATTGCTATGGGCCCTGTTTCGCATATCATTGCAGCCATCTGCATACATTCTTTAATAAGGTCTTCTTTTTCACATATTTTATTAACAAGGCCTATGGATAGAGCTTCCATTGCATCAATTCTCTTCCCGGTGAATATCAGCTCTTTTGCCTTGCCGCGGCCTACGAGTCTTGGAAGCCTTTGGGTTCCTCCTGCTCCGGGGATAATGGCAAGACGTGTTTCCGTGAGACCCATTGTCGAATTTACCGATGCAATCCTTATATCAGATGCAAGCGCAAGCTCAGTTCCACCTCCGAGGGCTATACCGTTTACTCCGGCTATGACAGGCTTATTTAAAAGTTCTATCGAAGTAAAAAGATTCCTTATTGTAAAGATAAATTCTTTTACCTGCGCGGGGCTCAATGTTACACGCTCCTTTAGATCCGCTCCGGAACAGAAAGCCTTGTCTCCGGCCCCGGTAATAATTATAACCCTTATATCTGACCTGAATCTCAAAGCTTCCACCTGATCCCGCAAAGAATGGAGAAGGCTGAAATTTAAAGAATTCATTGCCTGGGGACGGTTTAACGTAAGCGTCATAATGCCGTCTTTTTCTTCTGTCAGGAGAACCTGTTCTTCTGTCATATTAATTCCTCCGTAAGTTTTGCAGGTTTTGTAAAAAAGCCAAGATCTCACACCAAGCCGCAAAGATCACAAGGTAACTTATTAATATAAATAATATGAGCGAGCGCTCGGTCAGTTTTCATAAGTTTATACTTTTGTGCTTCAGTTTGTCAATATTTTTCTTGGCACTTGATGTCCCGATATGGATAATGGACAATAAACACAATAATAACAGTATATAATGAATATATTTTCAATAAAAGGAGATGTCGCCGACTATATCATCAGGCAGGCACTGATATCAAATAAACGTATTCCTCTTAAATCTTGACAACCAAAAAGAAGGCGTGATATTGAACTACGAATGAGCGCTCGCTCGGTTAACCTATTTATGGATTAACATGGATTATGCAGGAACTGCACCGGACAAAAGATATCCCGACACAGGTGAAAAATCCTGATCTTGTAGAAAAGAGACGGAAACAGATAGCGGAAGCCGCGGTGAAGCTTTTTATCGATAAGGGATTTCATAAAACCTCCACAAGACAGATTGCAAAAGCTGCAGGGGTTTCAATAGGCTCTCTGTATGAATATATAGCGTCCAAAGAAGATATTCTCTATCTCGTTTGTGATTCTATTCATGTAGAGGTCGAAAAAAGGGTAACCGATGTAATGGCAAAATCATCAGGAGGAAGGGACGCTCTCGCTGAAATTATAAGGGAGTATTTCACGGTCTGCCATAAAATGAGCGATTTCATCCTTCTTATCTATCAGGAAACACAGTCTCTTCCGCTTCAGTGGCAGAAGAAAGTACTGGAGAACGAGCTGAGGATAACAGGCCTTTTTGTTGAGGCCATAGCCCACCTTGTTTCACAGGGGCACATCGCTCCTCTCGATGAAAGAGCCATAGAGCTTGCAGCTCACAACATATCCGTTCTGGGACACATGTGGACTTTCAGGCGGTGGTTTCTTGCCCGCCATTATAGCCTGGAAGATTATATTGAGTATCAAACCGAATTCATCCTCAGCATTTCCGGGCAGAAAAAGAATCAGCCATCATTAAAGGAGGGCGCATGAGCGTTGAAGTAAATGTCTATAAGCCGAAGCAAAATATAAGAGTAGTTACGGCAACATCTCTTTTTGACGGACATGATGTTTCCATTAATATAATGCGCAGAATTCTTCAGGACACAGGAGTTGAAGTCATACATCTGGGTCATAACCGTTCGGTTGAGGAGATCGTTGAAGCTGCCATTCAGGAAGACGCCCAGGGAATAGCGGTTTCGAGCTATCAGGGCGGGCACGTGGAGTTCTTTAAATTCATGATAGATCTTCTCCGGGATAACGGAGTTTCTCATATCAGGGTTTTCGGCGGCGGCGGCGGAGTCATTGTTCCTGATGAAATCAGGGAGCTTGAATCGTACGGGGTCGCGAAGATATACTCTCCTGAAGACGGGGCCAGACTCGGACTTCAGGGAATCATAAACCATATGGTTGAGCTGCTTGATTTCGCTACTGTTGACGGGAAAAAAATTGATACCGACGGCCTTTCTCCGTCCGACAAGCACATGGTAGCTCGTGTTATTACGGCTGTTGAAATAGCGAAAAGAAAGGGAAATCTCTCTGATTTTGTCCCGTTTCTCTCCGAAGGCGGAAAGAGCAACGCCCCGGTAATAGGAATAACCGGAACGGGCGGGGCTGGCAAATCGTCGCTTACAGATGAGATAATCTTAAGGCTCATGAACGACATGCCTGAAGCAAAAGTTGCAATAATAAGCTGTGATCCGTCCCGCAGAAAATCCGGGGGAGCCCTTCTGGGAGACAGGATACGCATGAACGCCATAGGAAGGCCGGGTGTATATATGCGGTCTATCGCGACCCGAATGTCGGATACCGAAATTCCCGAAGCGCTTCCCGAAGTTATAGATGTTGTGAAAGCGGCTGGGTTCAACATTGTCGTTGTTGAGACGGCTGGAATAGGGCAGGGGGATTCAAAAATAATAGATCTTGTTGACGTGTCGATTTACGTTATGACAAGCGAATTCGGCGCTGCCTCTCAGCTTGAAAAAATAGACATGCTAGATTTTGCCGATCTAGTCGTCATTAATAAGTTTGAAAAACGGGGTGGTGAAGACGCTCTTCGCGACGTCGGAAAGCAGGTTCAGAGAAACAGGAAAGAATGGAGTAAAAAGCCAGACGAGATGCCTGTTTTTGGAACTATTGCATCAAAGTTCAATGACGATGGCGTTACAGCATTGTATCACGGGATTTTAGACAAAATCTTTGAAAAAAAGGGAATTAAATTCGTTTCAGGACTTCCCCGTCCGGAACTGAAAAAATCAACATCCAAGACAATTATTATTCCCCCTGAGCGAACACGTTATCTCTCTGAAATTGCCGATACGCTGAGAAACTATCACAGGGAGACAAAAGATCAGTCAGTGGCTGTCAGGATGTTGTGGCACCTCGAGGAGACTGAAAAGATTGTATCCTGCGAGACAGGAAAAGAAGAGAGCACGAACGCAATTCTTTCAAGGTTAAAGGAAGAAATTGCGATAGCGAACCAGCGTCTTTCAGATGAAACAAAAAATGTCCTGGCAGACTGGGGTGAGATTAAAAAGAGTTATGCAGGAGACGACCTGGTATACAGAGTCAGAAATAAGGAAATAAGCCTTCCGCTTTATACGCGCTCACTTTCGCACCAGAAGATTCCAAAAATTTCCCTTCCTAAATTTATTGATCCGGGAGAAATATTGAGATGGATGCGGGAAGAAAATGTCCCGGGACAGTTCCCATATACGGCCGGTGTTTTTCCTCTTAAACGGACTGACGAAGATCCAACCAGGATGTTTGCGGGAGAAGGTGATCCTGCAAGAACCAACAACAGGTTTAAACTCCTATCGGCCAACTATGACGCAAAACGGCTTTCAACGGCTTTTGATTCCGTGACCCTTTTTGGGAATGATCCGGACAGGCGTCCTGATATTTATGGAAAGGTGGGCACTTCAGGAGTAAGTGTCTGTTCTCTTGATAATGTTAAGATGCTTTACGACGGATTCGAACTTTGCGCGCCAAATACGTCAGTATCTATGACGATAAACGGGCCTGCGCCTATAATGCTTGCAATGTTTTTAAATGCCGCGATAGACCAGCAGGTTGAAAAATTCAAAACTGCGGAATGGAGAAATCCTGATGAAAAAGAACTCACAGGCATCCGTTCAATGGTACTTTCAAATGTTAGGGGAACTGTACAGGCCGATATTTTAAAGGAAGACCAGGGGCAAAACAGTTGCATTTTCTCAATAGAATTTGCCTTGAAGATGATGGGGGATATCCAGGAATATTTTATTAAAAATAATGTTCGAAATTTCTATTCGGTTTCCATTTCCGGTTATCATATAGCTGAAGCCGGTGCAAATCCAATTACCCAGCTCGCCCTGACACTGGCAAACGGGTTTACCTATGTTGAATATTACCTGTCGAGAGGCATGCCGCTTGACAGTTTTGCACCAAACCTTTCCTTCTTTTTTTCAAACGGAATGGATCCCGAATATACGGTCATAGGAAGGGTTGCACGAAGAATTTGGGCTGTTGCGATGAGGGAGAAATACAAGGGATCTGAACGTTCACAGATGCTTAAATACCATATACAGACTTCGGGGAGATCGCTGCACAGCCAGGATATCCAGTTTAATGATATCAGAACAACTTTGCAGGGCCTTTGTGCCGTTTATGACAATTGCAACAGTCTTCATACGAACGCATTCGATGAAGCAATAACCACTCCAAGCGCGGAATCCGTGAGGCGGGCGCTTGCAATCCAGCTTATAATCAACAAGGAATGGGGACTTGCAAATAACGAGAACATGAACCAGGGAAGCTTTATAGTCGAGGAACTGACCGATCTTGTTGAGGAAGCCGTCCTCGCTGAATTTGACAGGATTACAGAACGAGGTGGCGTTCTCGGTGCAATGGAAACCGGATACCAGAGAAACAGAATCCAGGAAGAGTCTATTTACTATGAGACCTTGAAACACACCGGAGAATATCCGATTATAGGCGTCAACACCTTCCGTGATCCTGACGTTGATCCTGAAGAAATGTCGTCATGTGTTGAGCTTGCAAGGGCATCAGAGGGAGAAAAAGAGGCTCAGTTGTCACGACTTGAAGAATTTAAAGGAAGAAACGCGGATAAAGCTCCCGAGGCTTTGAAAAGGCTGCAGAAGGTTGCACTGTCAGGAGAAAATATATTTGCCGAGCTCATGAATACTGTGAGGACCTGTTCGCTGGGGCAGATTACACAGGCCTTGTATGATGTTGGCGGCAAATATAGAAGAAATATGTAAGCGATGGGTTCAAGGAGCCAAGGAGTCGAGGGTTCAAGGGGCAAAAAAGACAGTAGCAAAAGCACAGAGGCGCAAAGAAGCAAAGAGAAATCGAAAAAATTGCAGGTTGAAGGACTTCCGCCATACGGATCAGCCGACGACATGCAACTTGAGGCCAAAGGGTTTTACACTTGAACCCTTGAATCCTTGACCCCTTTATTTTATTCGATATTCGAAATACGCATTAAAAGGAGATGATACGATATGAGAGAAGCTGTTATAGTTAGCGCAGTCAGAACACCTCTAGGGAGTTTCAACGGATCGCTCGGGAATATCGGTGGAACAAGGCTTGGGGCGATAGTAATCGAGGAGGCTGTAAAAAGGGCGGGTATAGCTAAAGAAACTGTTAATGAGGTGATAATGGGGATGGTCCTTCCCTGCGGCTACGGCCAGAATCCGGCCAAGCAGGCTTCGGTTCTTGCAAAAATGCCATGGGAGGCCGAGTGCATCACGGTAAACAAGGTCTGCGGCTCGGCATTAAAATCGGTCATGCTTGCAGCCCAGGCGATCCAGACCGGAGATGCCGATGTTGTTGTCGCGGGCGGAATGGAAAATATGAGCATGGCCCCGTACTTTCTTGAAAAAGCAAGGTTCGGATACCGCATGGGACCCGGAAAACTTCAGGATCATATGATGCACGACGGCCTGTGGGACAACGTAAATGATTTCCATATGGGCATGTCGAATGAACTCTGTTCGGAAAAATATAATGTCACCCGTGAAGATCAGGACAGATACGCGGCTGAGTCTTACAGAAGGGCTTTGCTTGCCATTAATTCAGGCCGATTCAAAGACGAAATTGTTCCCGTTGAAATTCCCGGGAAAAAAGGAGTAACAATAGTTGACAAAGATGAATGCCCCCAGGATACGCCATATGAAACTCTTTCCAAAATGAAGCCCGCCTTTAAAAAAGACGGCCTTGGAACTGCTGGCAATGCTTCAATAATAAGCGACGGAGCTGCCGCTGTTGTCGTTATGTCCGAAGAGAAAGCTTCGATGCTCGGCTGCAGAATAATTGCAAAAATCGGTGCGCAGGCTTCATACGGTATCGACATGAAATATGTGCTTGTGGCTCCTATATGGGCAATACCCAAATGTCTTGCGAAAGAAGGACTTTCAAAGGAGGATATCGATCTTTATGAAATTAATGAGGCTTTCAGCGGTTCAACTGTTGCAGTGCTTCGTGAGCTTGGTCTCGATCCTTTAAAAGTAAATGTTAACGGCGGAAGCGTTGCCCTCGGCCATCCCATCGGAGCAAGCGGGTGCCGTGTTCTTGTCACACTATTGTATGAAATGATAAAACAGGACAAAAAAACAGGCCTTGCTTCCCTTTGCCTCGGAGGCGGAGAGGCCGTCGCAATGATTGTTAAAAGATAAGGAGAATAAAATGGATATAAAAAAATTCGGTGTTATCGGAGCAGGTCAGATGGGAAACGGCATTGCCCAGGTTGCTGCAATGAGCGGGCTCGAAGTTATTATGAACGATATCAAGGATGAATTCGTCCGGCGCGGTCTTGATACTATCACAAAAAATCTTGCCCGGAGTGTTGAAAAGGGGAAGATGACGGCAGAGGAAAAAGATACCGTTTTGAAGCGCATTAAGACCAGCACCGATTTAAAAGACATGGCAGCAGCAGATTTTGTAGTTGAGGCCGCAACTGAAAACGAGACGCTGAAGTTCAAGATATTCCAGGATCTCGACGGAATATGTCCTCACGGAGTGATTCTTTCGACAAATACATCTTCTATTCCCATTGGACGCATTGCCGCTCAGACAAAGAGGCCCGATAAAGTGATCGGGATGCATTTCATGAATCCAGTCCCTGTTATGAAACTTGTTGAAATTATACGGGGAATTGCCACTTCCGACGAAACATTTAAACTTACCTGGGATCTGTCTTTAAAATTCGGAAAAACCCCGGCTTCAGCAAATGACTATCCCGGTTTCATATCAAACAGGATACTTCTGCCGATGATAAATGAAGCGGTATATTGCCTCTATCACAGCGTAGGCACAAAAGAAGATATTGATACTGTTATGAAACTCGGAATGAATCATCCTATGGGGCCTCTTGCTCTTGCTGATCTTATCGGGCTCGACACCTGCCTTGCCATAATGGAGACTCTTTATAACGGCTTTAAGGATTCAAAATACAGGCCATGTCCTCTTCTCCGGAAATATGTTGAAGCGGGATGGCTTGGAAGAAAAACAGGAAAAGGTTTTTACGAATACAAATAAGGAGGTTGCATGCCGAAAAAAAAGGAAACTTCAGTAGTTCAGGTCGGAAGTAAGATCCGGAAGGTAAGAGAAGAAAAAAAGGTATCCCTTGATCAGATAGCAAATGAAACGGGGTTTTCAATCGATTATCTCAAGAAGATTGAGACCGGCAAGGTTTTTCCTCCCGTCGGAGCGCTGCTCCAGATTGCAAAGGCTCTTGAAATAGACTCCGGATATTTTTTGAGGGAGCAGGAATCGACTTTAAGTAAGCGCATTAAAGCCTATACAAAGCGGACTGAAAACTACGCATACACAACACTCACGCCCGGAGCCGAAAACAAACATTTGAAAGCCTTCAAGGTGACTGTTGACCCCATGCAGAACCATAAGGGGGTCAGTTACAATCATGAGGGGGAAGAATTCGTATATGTCCTTCAGGGGAATGTTGAGGTAGTTGTCGGAGATCACATCAACAGGCTTGGGGAAGGCGACTCTCTGCATTTTAACTCCGGGATTAGGCATATGCTTAAAAATGTCGGGGAAAAAAAGGCGGAGCTTATTGTCGTCATCTACGGACCATAAAGGAGTAAAAAATGTCATATTTCCTTACCGATGAACAACTCATGATTCAGGATATGGTCAGGGAGTTTTCGAGGAAAGTTGTAGCCCCGACTGCTATGAAGCGTGATGAGACCAGGGAGTTTCCGGCCGAAAACTTTGAAAAAATGGCCGAGCTGGGACTTATGGGTATGATGGTTCCGCCTGAATACGGAGGCGCCGGCACAGATACGGTGAGTTATGTCCTCGCGCTTTCAGAGATTGCATACTCATGCGCATCTACTGCCGTAGTTATGTCTGTTCACAATTCCATAGTTTGTGAAAGCATCTGCCGTTACGGGACGGAAGACCAGAAAAAAAGATATCTGCCGGCTCTTGTTTCCGGAAAAAGCATTGGCGCTTTTGCCCTGACTGAGCCGCAGGCCGGTTCGGACCCCGTAAGCCAGAAAACATCTGCAGTTAAAGACGGTGATTACTATGTATTAAACGGCACAAAGCGATTTATCACAACAGGAAAAAATGCGGGGCTTACAATAGCTACTGCAAATACTGAGCCTTCCAAAAAGCACAAGGGAATAAGCGCGTTTCTTCTGGCAAAAGGGACTCCGGGGTTTATTGTGGGTAAGACTGAAGACAAAATGGGACTGAGGGCTTCAGATACCACAGACCTTATTTTTGATAATTGCAAGGTTCACAAAAAGGATCTCCTCGGGAACGAGGGTGATGGTTTTAAAATTGCCATGACAGCCCTTGACGGCGGCAGGATAGGAATCGGAGCGCAGTCGGTCGGAGTTGCCCAGGCGGCTTTAGATGCCGCTGTAAAATATGCAACAGAACGTGAGCAATTCGGCCAGACTATTTCAAAATTCCAGGGACTCCGGTGGATGATTGCAGAAATGGCAACCGAACTTGAAGCGGCGCGCCAGCTGACCCTTTCGGCAGCGGCCACGAAAGACAGGGGCGAGAAATATACTCTTGAGGCATCAATGGCAAAGCTTTATGCATCTGAAATGGTGAACCGGATTACAGCAAAGGCCCTGCAAATACATGGCGGATACGGCTACATTAAAGAATATCCCGTAGAAAGATTTTACAGGGATGCCCGTGTTTTTACAATATACGAGGGTACAACTGAAATACAGAAGGTCGTTATTTCAAATCACATATTCAGTGACAAGAGAAGGTAGAAATAAAGACAGGATTCAAGGATTCAAGGGGTCGAGGGTTCAAGAACAAGGTTCAAGGGGTAGTTATCAGTGTTCAATTATCAGAAGCCACATTTACGATTAACGGATTACTAGCCACGAACTTCGATGTACGATATTCGAACGGCGAGTCAGGGATTAAAAATGAGAGAATACACAATACATCCGGTTGCTGTCGGCGTAAATGAAACTGACCAGGGTATAATGACCTATCTGCACGATTACGGCAAAAGGATTATTCTTCCAATCTACGTTTTTTATTTGAAAGGCGGGGATAAAAACATTCTTGTAGATACCGGACTTGATGAGTTTGTCGTGTCGGAGGAAACGGAAAAGAAATGCGGATTCAGAGTTTTTGAATTTGAGGATGCTCTCGCCTCTTTTGATCTCAAGCCTGAAGATATCGACGTGATAATCCATACGCATTTGCATAACGATCATTGTGAAAATGACTATAAATGTACAAACGCCGTGGTTTATGCCCAAAAAGCCGAGGTTGCGTTTTTTAAAAACCCCCATCCTATTGATCACAGGTATTATCCCGACATTCTTGATGGAGTTAACGTAGTTGAAATTGATGGAGATGCTCAAATAGAGGATGGGATAGAGGTCATTTTTTCACCGGGTCATTCCGTAGGCGGGCAGTCGGTTGTCATAAACACATCGAAAGGGAAAGCCGTAATTACAGGCTTTTGCTGCAATGAAAAAAACTTTCCGGCTAAAGGACCGGCAATCTGCCCCGGTGTTCATATTGATGCCATCAAAGCCTATGATTCCGCCCAGAAAATAAAAAATATGGCTGACATAATCATACCAATTCACGATCTTTCAATAGGAAGACTGATGCAGATTCCGTGAATACGGGAACTGCTTGACAATTGTTTTATAGTGATAATAAATAAGTTCGAAGCGTCAGGTTGCAAATAAACACGCGCAGTAGATCTGAAGTTTAACAAAGGATTTGATATTATGCCAATATATGAATTTAAATGCTCGAAATGCTCTGAATTTTTTGAGCTTCTGTTAATGAATAGTAATGATGAAGAAGAGCTTAAATGCCCCAAATGCGGAAGTGATGCTTTTGAGCGGGTTATCAGCACAACCAATTTTGCAATGGGTGGCAGTTCCGGCAATAAACCATCTGTAAGTTCTCAGACAAGATCATGTTCGAGCGGTTCCTGCACGACCTATGATATACCCGGCCATACCAGATAGTTTCCTTCCGTAAATGGTCCTTTTATATGATCTCTGTGAAAATCTGCAGGATTTTTTACGAGTCCATCCTTCTCTCCGGATCATCAAAGAACAATAAATCTGGTTTATTGACAACTATTCCTTCAGGCATTATTATTGCCAATGATATTAATAAGGATATCAATAAGGAACAAACATGAAACGAACCCACGATCAGGAAAAGAAACAATTCGAAAAACTTTTTAAAAAGGGTAATATTGATAACTTTGAAGACAGGTTCAAAGTTCTTGAGGCCTTTCTTAAAACAGAAAAACATTTGACATCCGCAGAGCTGACGCAAATTTTGAATGATAACGGGCATAATCTGGATAATGAGTTTGTAAGAGACACCTTGAAACTGATGTGCAACTTTGGTTTTGCTCGGAAAAACAGATTTGATAATGGAGTGGTTCGTTATGAACACTGGCATCTGGGGCAGCACCACGATCATATGATATGTATAAAATGCAAGAAAATCGTTGAGTTTGAAGAAGATGCCATTGAAAGTTTACAGATAAACATAGCTTCAAAGCATGGGTTTCACCTGCTTCAGCATAAAATGGAATTATACGGAATTTGTTCCGAATGTTTGAAAGAAAGGGTGAGGCTTATGCCTCTTTCAATGGCAAAGCAGGGCGAGCGGCTTATTATAAGAGATATGACCGGGGGTTCCGGTGCCCGTATGCGTCTTTTAAGCATGGGAATCAGACCTGAAGACGAGATTGAAGTAGTCACAAATTTCAACAAGGGCCAGGTTGTTATTGCCGTGCAATCAAGCAGATATGTAATCGGACAGGGCCTTGCGCAAAAAATAATTGTTGAGCCTGTTGAGTGTTGAGGAGTTTTATTAATGCTGCTTAGTGAATTGAAGGAAGGCGATACCGGGGTGATAGTAAAGGTTGGCGGAAACGGCGCCTTACGCAGAAGAATTCTTGAAATGGGAATAGTGAAAGGCACCAAAATATATATTGATAAGTATGCCCCGTTGAAAGATCCGTTAGAACTGATTGTGAAAAATTATCATATATCTCTACGTGTTGAAGAGGCAGCGCAAATAACAGTAGAAAAACAGCAGCAACAGGATTAAAATTGCTCAATGTCTGAAAGAAAAGCCATAACTATTGCGCTTGCCGGCAATCCCAACTCAGGTAAAACAACCATTTTCAACAACATAACCGGCACAAGGCAGAAGGTGGGAAACTGGCCGGGTGTCACCGTCGAAAAAAAAGAAGGGCTTATTCAGAAGTTTGGGTACGACCTTAAAATAGTAGATCTTCCCGGGACATACAGCCTAACCCCTTATTCCATTGAGGAAATCGTAGCCAGAGACTTTGTTCTCGAAGAATCTCCTGATGTTATCATCGATATTATAGACGCATCCAACCTCGAAAGAAGCCTTTATCTTGCAACCCAGTTCAGGGAAATCGATAGCAAGGTGCTTTTTGCCCTTAACATGGCGGATCTTGCCATTTCACACGGAACTAAAATTGACGCCGAAAAGCTTTCCGAACTCCTCGATGTCCCAGTTGTCTTTACCGTTGGGAACAAGAATCAAGGAATTGATAACCTTTTGAAAGAAGCGATAAAACTTGCTGAATCGTATCCGGATAAAAAGGAAAACCGGAATGTGAAATACACCAGGGACATAGAGAGTGCTATTTCAAAGATTCAATGCCTTATTGAAGAAAAAGCAAAAGACAGGATTAACTACAAGAGCCGATGGACGGCAATAAAACTGCTTGAGGATGACAAGATTGTTAAAGAGCGCTTTGCCGAAAAAGCAGGTGCGGCCGGGGAAGAGATACTTGAAGAAACAGGAGTTCTTCGAAAATCCCTGTTGAATTCTTTTGATGAAGATCCTGAAATAGTTATGACGGATGACCGGTACGGGTTCATTGCCGGCATCATCAAGGAAGTACAAACAACGACGGCAAAACAGCGTGTAGACGTTTCTCGAAATATTGATCTTGTCTTGACTAACCGTTTCATAGGTTTTCCGATATTCATTTTCTTCATATGGGCCATGTTTCAGCTGACTTTTACTCTTGGGGCATACCCGATGGGCTGGATTGAAAGCGGTGTAAATCTAATTTCTTCATATGCGGGAATCGTTGTTCCCGAAAGCCTTTTTAAAGATTTACTTATTAACGGAATTATAGGAGGTGTCGGCAGTGTAATAGTTTTTTTGCCTAACATCCTGATCCTCTTCTTTTGCATCGCTCTGTTCGAAGACACAGGATACATGGCAAGAGCCGCCTTTATAATGGACAAGATCATGCATCTTATAGGCCTCCACGGAAAATCGTTTATACCTATGCTGATGGGCTTCGGGTGCAATGTTCCGGCTATAATGGCAACAAGGACTTTAGAAAGCGAAAAAGACCGTATTCTTACAATCCTGATCACTCCTTTCATGTCATGTTCAGCAAAGCTTCCTGTTTATATCGTGCTTGCCGGCACATTTTTTGCCGCTAAAGCGGGCAATGTTATTTTCTCCCTGTATCTTTTCGGAATTTTTCTTTCAATAATATCCGGAAGACTCTTTCGCTCAACTCTTTTGAAAGGAATTGATGCCCCCTTTGTAATGGAACTGCCTCCTTACAGAGTCCCAATGTTAAGAAGCCTCATGATTCATATGTGGGACCGGAGCAAGATGTTTTTGAGAAAAATGGGGGGGATAATACTGGTGGGTTCGGTTATCGTATGGGCACTTTCGGCTTTTCCCCGGCATGTAGACTATTCTGCAGATTATTCTTCTGAAATTAAAATGATAAACGATTCATTTAACCTGAAAATTGCTGATGCAG
Organism: Desulfobacterales bacterium; assembly: GCA_046485065.1. GTDB lineage: Bacteria > Desulfobacterota > Desulfobacteria > Desulfobacterales > RPRI01 > RPRI01. Next base: position 39,655 of record JAWOHP010000011.1, read on the forward strand.
ATGAAAAAGATAAAGAGCTTTTAAAAATTGAAAGAATTGCTGCTATAGCTCAAACAGAGAAAGCAATGAATGCGGAAAAAACCGAAAAATCGTACATGGGAAGAATAGGGAAAGGAATTTCTCCTGTATTTGAGCCTATCGGCATTGACTGGCGGGGCAGCGTTTCACTTTTAACGGGCTTTTTCGCAAAAGAAATAGTTGTTAGCACTTTGGGTGTGTTATATTCAACAGAAGGACAAGATGATAAAGACGCGTTAAAGAATGCACTGCGGTCTTCCGGCATGACGCCTCTTTCAGCTCTTTCCATGATGGTTTTTGTGCTTCTTTATCTCCCGTGTTTAGCTACCATCGCAATGATAAGGAAGGAAACAGCTTCTTTAAAATGGACTGCATTCAGCATAATATACAGCACATCTGTTGCATGGATTGCGGCTTTTTGCGTTTTCCAGGGAGGAAAACTGCTCGGCTTTCAGTAAACAAAGGATCGGGATCCAGGGTTCAGTATCCATAAAAGACCAACGACAGTTCTGCTCAAAGTCGTCATTCCCGTGAAAGCGGGAATCCAGCAATAAAGCAGAATCAAGGAATCCTTAAAGTGTTTCAACCTGCCTATATAGAAACTTATAATAAAGGATTGCTTAAGAAAAAGGCGGAAGAGGCTCGAAAAATTCTTGGCTCATGTGTCCTTTGCCCGAGGCAGTGCAAAGTTGACAGGCTTTCAGGGGAAACCGGAGTTTGTAAAACAGGCTCAAGGGCTTTAGTGTCAAGTTATAATGCGCATTTTGGCGAAGAGGCTCCGCTTGTTGGAAGAAATGGTTCCGGAACAATATTTTTTACCCATTGCAATCTTCTTTGCGTGTTCTGTCAGAATTACGAAATAAGCCATGATGGTTGCGGAGAAGAAGTTTCGGACGAGCAACTGGCAAGCATAATGCTTGCCCTTCAAAAATCCGGCTGCCATAATATCAACTTTGTTACTCCATCCCATGTTGTTCCTCAGATTCTTTCCGCCCTCTGTATATCAGTTGAAAATGGTCTTTTCGTTCCGCTTGTTTACAACACTGGTGGTTATGACAGAATTGAAACTCTTGAAATCCTTGACGGTGTTATAGATATCTATATGCCCGATTTCAAGTTCTGGAATCCGGTTATTGCTGATAAAGCATGTAATGCAAAAGATTATCCGGAGGTTGCCCGAAATGCCATAATCGAGATGTTCAGACAGGTCGGAGATCTTGTTGTGGACAAACATGGAATCGCACAGCGCGGATTGCTTGTCCGGCATCTTGTAATGCCACACGGACATGCCGGAACAAGAGAAGTAATGCGGTTTATTGCAGATAAAATATCAAAAAATACTTATGTAAACATCATGTTTCAGTACAGACCCTGCGGAAAAGCGTATCAATATAAAGAATTTTCCTCAAGACCGTCTGATAAAGATTTCGACGAAGCGGTAAAAGCTGCAAAAGAGGAAGGGATTACCCGCCTTGATAAACCAAGGCGGGTTTTCATGGTTATTTAACTGCCGCATTCGCTCTTTCGGTTCAAAAAAGCATTATCCCCGTTTAAATCCATATTATCTCTTGAACAAAAGGTCACACATGATATAAAAAGAAACGTTTTCTGTTATTATTTTAATTACAAGTTGCAAACAATTATCCAACAGACAACTACCGGAGAAACAATGAAAACTGCATATCCAATACTTGATGCGGCGGATATAGAGCGGATCATAACCAGAATCACCCATGAAATTCTCGAAGTACACAAGGGGACCGACAATCTTTCTCTGATTGGAATTCAGACCCGGGGGGTTTTCCTTGCCAGGCGGATACAGTCTTTAATAAAAAAAATCGAAGGAATTGAAATACCAACCGGCATAATTGACATTACCCTGTACAGGGATGACTGGACCAGGATAAGCCACCATCCAGTCGTTCAGGCAACCGACATTTTCTTTTCCATAGATGAAAAACAGCTTATATTAGTTGACGATGTTCTGTTTACAGGAAGAACAATAAGAGCCGCCATGGACGCAATTATGGATTATGGAAGACCGGACCGCATAGAGCTTGCCGTGCTTGTTGACAGAGGCCACAGGGAACTTCCTATTCAGGCAAACTATGTCGGGAAACAGGTCACAACCCGGCGCCTTGAAACCGTTAACGTTCTCCTCTCTGAACATGACGGCGCCGATAAAGTAGTCATAGAAAAAGGATAGTTAATGGGTTCCGTTGAACACAAAAAAAATACTCCAAAAAGCTTTAAAATAGGCGTTATTTCTGTTTCGTCAACAAGGACAGAAGCAACCGACGAAAGCGGAGATTGGATAAAAAGGCATGCCATAAAGGAAGGTCATGAAGTGGTCTTCTATCAGGTAGTTCCTGATGAAATTTATAGTATTACAAGGACTATCAAGAACTCTATCTATGAACAGGCTCCCCAGGTTCTTTTGTTAACAGGAGGAACCGGGATAAGCAGTAAAGACGTTACAATTGAAGCTGTGCGTCCCTTGTTTGAAAAAGAGCTGACTGCATTCGGTCCTCTTTTCAGCCAGCTCAGTTTTGAAGAGATAGACTCAGCCGCCCTGCTGTCACGCGCTACAGCCGGGGTTATAGGAAAAACTATCGTTTTTTGCATGCCCGGAAGCCTGAAAGCCTGCAAACTAGCCTGCAAGGTTTTGATCTTTCCGGAGCTGGGACACCTTGCAAAGCATGTCGTAGAGGGATAAGTATGTAATGGAGAATTCAGTTCTTGCATCCCAAACGCCTTCTCCGGGAACACATATTCTTATGTTTTGCGGCGATACGCAGGTTTTCACTCTCTCGCTTTCTTCCATTATTAAAGGCGGCGCCTGGCTCCGGACAAATTTTGGCCATGCCGGAATTTACAGGAACGAAATTATAAGAGAAGTCCTTTATGATGAGCCCCTTCTTGGGAGAGACTGGTTTGACATTCCCATGAAAAAGGTTGATGAACTGACCTATCGCATAACAATCCCCCTTTGCGAGGTCGGCCATTTTGAGGCCAAATGCTTCTTTTTAAAAGAAGGTGATGTTGATCCCGTGTGGCCATCAGGCTCCAATACCACAATCAATGTCGAACCGGCCGATACCTGCTGCGCAAATATAATATACAACGCTTTTGTTCGGCAGTTTGGACCTAACAAAGAAGGCGGTGGGCTTTCAACTCCAACAGAAGACAAATGGATACAAAACCTTGACACAAAAGGGTTTGCAGTAATTCCTCCGTCAGGCACATTCCGCAATCTTATCAGGGAGCTCGATTTTATTATAGGCAAACTGGGGTGCAGAATTATCCAGCTTCTTCCTGTCAACCCGACACCTACAACTTACGCCCGCATGGGCCGTTTTGGAAGTCCTTTTGCTGCTCTTGGTTTTACGGCAGTAGATCCGGCCCTTGCCGAATTTGACACGCGGGCCACGCCTCTTGAGCAATTTATTGAACTTGTGGATGCCATCCACGAACGGAGTGCAAAAATTTTCATAGATATAGCCATTAATCACACAGGATGGGGAGCCGCCCTGCATGAAACTCATCCCGAATGGCTGGTTCGCGGTGAGGATGGCCGCATCAAAGTTCCGGGCGCCTGGGGTGTGAACTGGGAAGACCTTACAATGTTGGATTATTCAAAGAAGGAGCTCTGGAAATACATGGCCGATGTATTTCTGACATGGAGCCGCAGAGGTGTTGACGGGTTCCGCTGTGATGCCGGCTATATGATTCCTCTGCCTGCATGGCGCTTCATAATTTCTTCCGTAAGGGAACAGTTTCCCGGTGCTCTTTTTCTGTTAGAGGGGCTGGGAGGAAAAATATCGGTTACCCGCGACCTTTTGAATACGGGAAATTTCAACTGGGCTTATTCGGAATTGTTTCAAAATTATGACCGCGGTCAGATCGAAAATTATCTTCCCGGCGCAATTGACATTTCTGACAAAGACGGTCTTCTTGTGAATTTTGCTGAAACCCACGACAACAACAGACTTGCTTCCCGCTCCAAAACATACGCCCGTATGCGGACGGCTCTGTGTTCTTTATGCTCCCCGGAAGGAGCATATGGTTTTGCAAACGGAGTAGAATGGTTCGCCACTGAAAAGATTGATGTTCACGGGGCATCCTCCCTTAACTGGGGAGCAGAAGATAATCTTGTTGAACATATAAAACGTCTTGCAGATATTCTTAAAAAACATCCGGCTTTTTTTGATAAAACTGTTTTACAAATGATTCAAAAGGGCAATGGGAACCACATAGTCCTTATCCGCAAAAATATACCGACAGGAAAAAAACTTCTTGTAGTTGCAAATCTTGATGATAAAAACAAAACTCTTGCCGCCTGGGATACTCCAACAACAGGATTTAAAGAGAAAACATATTTTGATCTTATCACCTCTGACAAATTCAAGGTTGAATCGTCAGGCGCAGAAAGCTCCTGTTTACTGGATCCGGGCCAGGTTGTCTGCCTCACGACTGACAAAAAAGATCTTGATCTAATAAACAAATCTGTAAAAAACTTTTTTCCGCCTGAAAAAATTACGCGCCAAAAAATGAGAGCAAAAGCCCTTGATGTTTTCAGGTTATATAACGGAAACAATGATGTTGGTGAATATGACGTGGATTACGGAACTGAGTCTCTTGCCGAGAACCCTCTTGAGTTTTGCCGCAACCAGAACCTGTTTGGGCATGAAACCAGGGTAATTACCTGGAACTGGCCAAAAGATCTTAAAAGAGAAGTGATGATACCTCCAAATCATTTTCTCATGATCCGATCTTCAACACCTTTTTGCTCCCTTATTACAAACAAGGATCGTGTTCTGGCGCGGGAAGAAAGTCTTCCTTCTTCTGATGGCTCTTTTTTTGCTCTTTTTACTCCGGGACAAATTCCTATCAAGCACCATCGCCTGATTCTCAAACTGACGGTTTATGGATATGGATCCGGAATGACCAAACATGCTGAATCTTCAATTCTTTTTCTCGCAAAAGCAAACGATATCAGGATAAAACAAGATTTCAGCCGCCATGAATTACTGAGGCATTCGATTTCTTTTCTTGATACAAACGGCCGTGGCGGAATGGTGCATATTCCTGTTTCGTGGGGAACGATTAACAGCAAATATGACGCTCTTCTTGCGGCAAATACAAACAAGGAATATCCCTCGGACCGACTCATGACTTTATCAAGATGCCGGGCCTGGGTCGTTTTTCAGGGTTTTTCACAGGATGTTTGTCTTGATAGCCTTGATTCTTTTGTGTTTGATTACAAAGAAGGCGGGCTCTGGCATTTTCATATACCAACCGGCCAGGGAGAACATATATTTCTTTCTATAAAAACCGGTATGGTAAAAGATGAAAACAGAGTTTGTCTGTTTTTTTCACGTCTGTCTTCCGGAAACAAAGACAGGAAAATGCCGGACAACAAGGAAATCAAGCTGATACTGAGGCCCGATATCGAATATCGCAGCTTTCATGAAACAACCAAAGCCTTTATGGGACCTGAACAATCCTGGCCGGGAGCTGTTTCTGTCAGATCGGACGGTTTTACATTTGCACCATCATATGAGCACAAACTTTCAGTCAGTTTATCGAAAGGCTGCTTTGTATCAGAACCCGAATGGAAATATATGATACACAGGCCTCTCGAAGAAGAGCGTGGCCTCGATCCCAATTCGGATCTATTTAGCCCCGGTTATTTCTATACCTTTTTAAAAGGGGGAGAAGAAGTCTCTCTTTCTGCCTCTGTTCTTGATTTAACAGCAAATAAACACCGCTGTCCTGTTCCTGCCGAAATGAAGATTTTATCCTCTTCCAAACAGGCTTCTTCATTGACAATGGAAGAAGCATTAACAAAGGCCCTTGACCACTATATTGTCAAAAGAGGTCTTTACAAATCAATAATTGCCGGATATCCTTGGTTTCTTGACTGGGGACGTGATTCCCTTATATTTGCAAGAGGAATGATTGCCGCAGGAAAAATAGAGGAGGCAGGGCTTATAATAAAACAGTTTCTCCGGTTTGAAAAAGACGGAACAATTCCCAATATGATAGCGGGAAATGATGCGGCAAACAGAGACACGTCGGATGCTCCTTTGTGGCTTTTTCTGGCCTGTTCAGATTTAATCCTGGCCGAAGGAAAAGATTCTTTCCTTGATCAGGAATTAGACGGAAGGCTCATTCGCCAAATACTTATTTCATTTGCTGTCAGACTGATAAAGGGTACGCCGAACGGAATTTACATGGATGCTGATTCAGGTCTTATTTTCAGCCCGGCTCATTTTACATGGATGGATACCAACTACCCGGCATGTACACCCCGCGAAGGGTATCCTGTTGAAATCCAGTCTCTCTGGTATAAAGCTCTTCTTTTTCTGTCTGAATTTGATAATACCGGTTCAAAAACCAAATGGAAAAATTTAGCTATAAAAGTACAAAAATCAGTTTCTTCGCTATTTCCGGTCAGCGAGGGTTATCTTTCTGACTGCCTGTATGCCCGTTCCGGAGTCCCTGCAATAAAGGCCGAAACGGATGATTCTCTGAGACCCAACCAGATTCTCGCGATAACCCTTGGCGCTGTAAAAGATTTACAACTTTGCCGAAGAATCCTTTCTTCATGTGAAGAACTGCTGGTTCCAGGCGCCATCAGAAGTCTTGCGGACAGGCATATTTCCCGTCCTCTAAAAATTACACATAATGGCGCCACGTTGAATGATCCGCTCAATCCTTATTGGGGAACATATGCAGGAGATGAGGATACCAGGCGAAAACCGGCTTATCACAACGGCACAGCCTGGACATGGCTTTTTCCCAGTTATTGTGAGGCATGGGTTGATGCTTATGGCCCTTGTGGGAAGGAAACATCTCTTTCCCTGCTTTCCTCTGTCTCAGAACTTATCAGCTATGGTTGTACCGGACATATACCTGAAATTCTTGATGGAGACTACCCCCATAAATCAAGAGGCTGCGATGCTCAGGCATGGGGTGTAAGTGAGGTTTTGCGGGTATGGGTAAAACTTAATAATCCTATACAATAATATTATAATTTTATATTCAAGGATCTTAGAAAATGAAACACCTACAACCATTCCAGGTCTTTCCCTCAATACCGGCACCTCTCTCTTTTCTGGATGAACTGTCCCGTAATCTCTGGTGGAGTTGGCACCATGACGCCAAAGAGCTTTACAGAAGGATAGATCCGAAATTATGGAGAGAGTCCGGGCAGAATCCTATTGTTTTTTCAACTTTGGTTTCGGCCTCCCGCTTAAAAGAACTTACTGTTGACGAAGGTTTTCTCGCTCACCAGAGGCGAGTCAAGGAACTTTATGAACGATGTGTCCTTTCAAAACCAAAGCTTGCCGATTCCCCATTTGCGCCTGACGGAACAATTGCGTATGTTTCAATGGAATTCGGAATACATGAAAGTCTTCCTCTGTTTGCCGGCGGTTTGGGTGTGCTTGCGGGTGACCATTTAAAAGCTGCTTCCGATCTCATGCTTCCGGTAACAGGAGTAAGCCTTCTTTACCGGCAGGGATATTTCAGGCAATATCTTTCCATTGACGGGATGCAGCAGGAAGAATATCCCGAGACAGATCTTTATAATATTCCCATTGAAAGAGCCTTTGATTCCAATGGAAAGGAATTATACATATCCATAACCGGTCCAAGCTTGGAAATTCACGCCCAGGTCTGGAAAATTATGATAGGGCGAATCTCTCTTTTTTTGCTCGACACCAATGTGCCCGAAAATTCTCCCGAGATCAGAGGAATTACAGCCAATTTATATCCTGCCGACCAGAACAAGCGGTTAGCCCAGGAAGTGCTTCTTGGTATAGGCGGCATGCAGGCCCTTGCTGCTATGGGTATATTCCCATCCGTTATTCATATGAATGAAGGTCATTCGGCTTTTTCCAGTCTTGAGCGTCTTGCTCAGATCATTGCCCGCTTTAAAACCGACTTGAAAACAGCCATGGAAATTGCCCCGCGAACATCAGTTTTTACAACACATACTCCTGTTGTTGCTGGACATGATGTCTTTCCGGCAGATCTTGTTAAACCATATATTGTTCAGTTGCAAGAGAAGCTCGGGATCAGCCAAAAAGAGATTTTGTCTTGGGGGCAGCCATATTGGAAAGATGCCGACGGCCAGTTTTCCATGTTTGTGCTGGGTCTCAGAATGTCTCAGTTCTGCAATGGAGTTAGCCAGCTTCATGGATCCGTTGCCCGGAAGATGTGGGCACATATCTGGCCGGACAGACCTGTTGATGAAATACCAATAACACATGTAACCAACGGAGCACATGTTCCTTCCTGGATTTCATTTGAACAATCCCTTCTTTTTGACCGGTTCCTTGGTCCTGGATGGAGCCAGTACCCATGGAATCATTCTATCATGAACCGTATCGACGGAATTTATGATGAAGAACTATGGCGCATCCACGAAATGAATCGTTCGAGACTGATTCGTAGCTGCCGGGAAATAATGGTAAAACAGTATGGGCGTAGAAATACTCCAACAACGATTATGAGCGACATAGAATCTGTTCTGGACCAGGATGCTCTTACTATTGTTTTTGCCCGGCGATTCGCAACCTACAAAAGATCGCATCTTTTGTTTATGGATCCCGAACGGCTTGAATCAATTCTCACTTCTACAAGCCATCCGGTCCAAATTATTTTCGCAGGAAAAGCCCACCCAAAAGACCAGGAGGGAAAAGACCTTATTAAAAAAATCATTCAGTTTGCGAAAAGTCCGGTAATCCGCCACAGATTGATTTTCCTCGAAGATTACGATATCAGTATTGCAAGAATGCTCGTTCAGGGCGCCGATGTCTGGCTGAACACCCCAAGGCGTCCTTTTGAAGCCTGTGGCACATCTGGAATTAAGGCAGCAATAAATGGTGCAATAAATGTAAGCATATTGGACGGATGGTGGTGTGAAGGGTACTCCGAGGAAAGAGGCTGGAAAATCGGAAAAGGCGAAGAGTTTGTTGATCCGGATTATCAGGATGCCATTGAAAGCCAGGCTTTGTACAATGTTCTTTCGGAAGAAGTAATCCCTTGCTTTTACGACAGGAAAAACGGGGATGCTCCCCGGTTGTGGGTGGCCAAAATGAAAGCGTCCATGAAAATGGCCCTGCAATATTTCTGCAGCCATTTAATGGTTTCAAAATACAATGATCAGTTTTATGTGCCGTCTGCAAAAAGATTGCTCAAACTAATATCGGAAGATCTTGAAGAAGCAAAAGCGCTGGCTCTCCAGCGCGACAGGATGCTTTCTCTCTGGAAATTTATAAAGCTGGATCCTCCTGTTAGAAAAGAAACAGGCCCGTTTCGTGTCGGAGAATCCTTCAATGTGACATCCGAAGTCTTTCTGGGAGAAATTAATCCGGAAGAAGTTGAAATTCAGCTTTACTTTGGCAAAATGAAATCTATAGATTCGCTGACAACGGGCAGTTATGTTTCAATGAAAGCAGAGCAGGACCTTGGCAATGGCCGGTATGTTTACGGATGTAGTGTTGGATGCAATGTTTCAGGTAGATTTGGTTTTACAGTTAGAGCAACACCAAAGGGTGATGGCTGGATAAAAAACACCCCCGAGTTGCTGACCTGGGCCTAAATCTTTTAATACGCCGGTCCGGGTAAGAGAGGCCACAAATGACAACAGAATCAAAAAAAAATCCCCGTATACTTATTGTAACCCCCGAGGTTACCTATCTTCCCGAGGGTATGGGTAACATTGCAAATCTGCTCACCGCAAAAGCGGGGGGGCTTGCCGATGTTTCTGCTGCTTTGATAAGTGCCCTGTTTGATCAGGGAGCCGATATCCATGTCGCAATGCCGGACTACAGAGAGATATTCAGCGCCCAGCTCTCCCCGATTTATGGCAAAGAACT